>CAXSEG010000096.1:0-14013 GCA_964235545.1 uncultured Acetobacteraceae bacterium | reverse complement strand
ACATCTTCCCGGGCGGCTACTCCCCCGCGCTGTCCGAAGTGTTCCCCGCCGTGGAGCGCAGCGGGTTGATCGCGACCGACCTCGAGATCCTGCGGCTGCACTATGCCGAGACGCTGCGGCATTGGCGCCGCCGGTTCACGGCGCGCCGGGCCGAGGCGGCGGCGCTGTTCGACGAGCGGTTCTGCCGCATGTTCGAGCTGTATTTGGCCGGGTCGGAACTGGCGTTCCGCCGCCTGGACCACGTCGTCTGGCAGCTGCAACTGGCGCGTGACCTGACGGCCGTGCCGCTCACCCGCGACTACCTCGCGGCGGCGCGCGTGTTGGAGAAGGCGCGGGAGGACGCGGACTGAGCTTCACTGCGCTCGCCGGCGAGCCGGGTTAAGGATCCCGTAACCTCTTGCGGCTACTCTCGGCCGGATAGAGCCAAGAGGTTTCAGTGGTTTTTCGTCGCGCACTCGGCCGGCTCAGCCTGATGTGGCAGCTTCTCATCCCGTCGGTGCTCGCCATCGTCATCGCCGTCGTGGCGATCCAGGGCTGGACGCTGCAGGTCAGTCAAAACGCGCTCAGGGAGCAGATGCAGCACAACCTGCATACCAGCCTGGCGCTGCTTCAGGCCTATTTGGCCCCTGTGGGCAGGGGTTGGTCCGTGCAGGGCGGCCAACTCAGGCTCGGCCAGGTTGGCGCCTCCGATTTGGCGGGTGCCGTGGACCAGGCCAGCCGCGCGTTCGGGGGTGTTGCCACACTCTTCAGCGGTGACGAGCGTGTCGTGACCAGCCTGCGCAAGCCGGATGGTACGAGCACGATCGGGACCAAGCTGGACAACCCGGCCGTCGAGGCGGCCGTACTGCGGCAGGGCCGGACGTTCGAAGGTGAGGCCACCATCCTCGGCACGCCCTACATGACGATCTACGAGCCGTTGCGGGACGACGAGGGCCGGGTTGTCGGCATCCTGTTCACCGGCTTGCCCACCGCCGAACTCGCGGCGGCCCAGGCGGATGTTGTACGGTCGGCCGTCCTGGCCGCCATTCCCGTCGTCCTGGCGCTTGTCGCGGTGCGGGTATGGCTGTTGCTGCTGACCCTGGCGCCGCTCAACCGGCTTGCCTCGGTGACCCGGCTGATCGCCGGCGGAGACCTCGATGCCGCCGTGCCCGGCATCGCGCGGCGGGACCAGATCGGCCGGGTCGCCCAGGCGCTTGGCATGTTCAGGCAGGCTGCGTTGGACAAGCTGCAGCTGGAGCGGGATGCAGTGGCCCAACGGGAGACGGCCGCGGCCGAGCAGCAGTGCCGCGAGGTGTCCCGGATCGAGGCAGAGCGGGCCCAGGCGTCCGTCGTCGCCTCACTGGCCACGGGGTTGGAGCACCTGGCCAGCGGTGACCTGACGTTCCGGCTGCCAGACGCGTTCACGGACAGCTACGAGCGGCTGCGTACGGATTTCAACGCCGCAATGGCCGAGTTGCAGGCGATGGTGACGGGCATCGCGGCGAACACCGGGGTGCTGCGCTCCGGGACGGAGGAGATCGCCCGTGCCGCGGATGACCTCAGCCGCCGGACGGAACAGCAGGCTGCGACACTTGAGCAGACGGCGGCCGCACTCGGCGAGATCACCGCCACCGTCGGCAGGAGCGCGGAGGCCGCGAAGCTCGCGCGGGACGTGGTCGCCCGGACCCGGGCGCAGGCCGAGCGGTCGGGGGACGTGGTGCGTGGCGCCGTTTCGGCCATGAGCGGGATCGAGCAATCCTCCCGCCAGATCGGTCAGATCATCGGCGTGATCGACGAGATCGCGTTCCAGACCAACCTCCTGGCCCTGAACGCTGGGGTGGAGGCGGCACGGGCCGGCGATGCGGGCCGCGGCTTTGCCGTGGTGGCGAGCGAGGTGCGCGCCCTGGCCCAGCGTTCGGCGGCGGCGGCGCGGGAGATCAAGGCCCTGATTTCCGCGTCGGCGGACCAGGTCGCGACCGGAGTGACGCTGGTCGGCGAAACCGGCCAGGTGCTCACCGCGATTTCCTCTCAGGTGGACGAGGTGAACGCCGCCGTCACCGCCATCGCCGCCTCGGCAATCGAGCAGTCGACGGGCCTGGCCGAGGTGAACCGGGCGGTGAGCCAGATGGACCAGGTGACGCAGCAGAATGCGGCTATGGTGGAGCAGAGCACGGCAGCTAGCCATAACCTGGCGCACGAGACGGCCGAACTGGTCCGGCTGGCCGAGCGCTTCCAAACCGGCGAGACGGTCGAGGCCGCCACGAAGACCGCCGGTCTCTTGCCTTCCCGGCAGCCAGCAACCGTGACCCCATTGCGGGGGCGCCCTGGCCGCCAGGAACACACGGCCCATCGCCGGGATGCGGCGGAGGGATGGAAGGAGTTCTAACCGTCGGTCGGCCGGCGCGTTCCTGCCGGTCGTGGGCGGGCCAGCGCGGACCGGGCGAGCCTGCATCGGCCCGTGCTTTTAACGCGGTGCCGACCACTCTACAATGCGCCCGCAAATGCGGTGGAGCAGATATGGAGAAGCGCGTCCTGGGGGACGAGCGCAGTGCGATCGGCTTGCTTCGGGTGCTCCTGGCGGGTTGCCTGCTGCTGCCGCTGACGTTGTTCGTGCTTGCCTCCTGGCTGAATTATCGCGCCGCCATGGCCGACGCCTACCGAAGCATGGAACGGACGGCGGACGTCGCACGCGAGCAGGCGGCCAAGGTGTTCGACGGCCAGGGCCAAGTGGCCGACCGTGTCAACGACCTGCTGCGGGGCATGACCGTGGCTGACGTCGTGGGGTCCGAGAAGCCTCTGCACGATGCGTTTGCCGCCATCGTGCTGCGCCTGCCGCAAGTGGACGGCGTGTTGCTGGCTGGTTTCGACGGTGTACCGCTCGTCACGGCTGGCACCTTTCCGGTGCCCAAGACGGTCAGCCTGACCGACCGCGATTATTGGCAGGCCGTCGTCCAGCGCGGCGAGGCGCTTTACCTGACCACCGCGCAGCTAGGGAACCTCAATCCGGTGCCCTTCTTCGGCCTGGCGCAGCCGTGGAAGGGGCCGGACGGCAAGCTGCAGGGCGTGATCAACGTCGCGGTCTCGCCGTCCTTGTTCCAGGAGTTCTACGCCGTGCTGGCGGGGGAGGGGACCAAGGACACCACGGGCAATGTCGTTTCCCTGATCCGCAGCGACGGGCAGACGCTCGTCCGCTATCCGCGGCTGCCGGGCACGGGGCAGCATGCGCCGATGTCCGACCGCTTCATGGCGGCGATCATGCTCAACCCGGAAGCCGGCACGTTCGAGTTCCGGTCCGTCGTCGATCCCGACGAAACCAGGCTGTTCGCCTACCGCAAGGTGCAGGGCTTCCCCGCCTACGTACTGGCCGGCCGCACGCGCAGCCGGGTGATCGCGGGTTGGCTCGACACCGTGGCGAGCCACCTGATCTACGGTGTGCCGTCCACCCTGGCGCTGCTGGCGATCACCTACACCGCCCTGGTGCGCACCCGGCGCGAGGAAAGTGCCTTGGCCCGTGCGCGCAGCGAGATCGGGCGGCGGGAGCGGGCCGAGGATGCGCTGCTGCGGTCCCAGCGGCTGGAGGCCGTGGGCCAGATGACGGGCGGCGTCGCGCACGATTTCAACAACCTACTCACCATCATCCTGGGCAGCGCCGAAGCGCTGGCCCGGCGCGCGGATGACCCGGTGCGGGTCCGACGCGTCGCCGGACAGATCATGCTGGCGGCCCAGCGTGGCGGCGAGATCACCCAACAGCTGCTCGCCTTCTCCCGCCGCCAGTTCATCAACCCGGTGACGGTCAACATCAACACCTGCCTGATCGAGTTCAAGCCGCTGCTGGAGCGTGCGTCCAACGAGTCGATCCGCGTCGACTACACCTTCCAGCAGGACCTCCATCCGGTGCAGGTCGATCCGGGGCACTTCCAGGCCGCCGTGTTGAACCTGGTCGGCAACGCGCGCGACGCGATGCCGGCCGGCGGGCGGATCACGATCTCGACCCGCAATGTCACCGTGGGGAGCGATGCCGGGCTGGATGTCGCGGGCGGGGACTATGTGCGCGTGACCGTGACCGACACCGGGACCGGCATGGACCCCAGGACGGCGGCGAAGGCGTTCGAGCCGTTCTTCACCACCAAGGAGATCGGGCAAGGCACGGGCCTGGGCCTGAGCCAGGTCTACGGCTTCTGCAAGCAGGCCGGTGGCGAGGCCCGGATCGTGACCGCTCACGGCCGCGGCACGACGGTGGAGCTGCTGCTGCCGCGGACGGCGGAACAGCACGGGCCTAACCCCGGCGAGACTATCGCGGCCGGCAAGGCCGAACCCGGCGAGGTCGTCCTCATTGTGGAGGACGAACCCGGCGTGCTCGCCACCACTGTCGAGAGCCTGCATGACCTGGGCTACGGCACGATCACGGCGGACACCGCCCACGCCGCACTGGCGTGCCTGCGGGAGGCGGCCCGGGTGGACGTGCTGTTCTCCGACATCACCATGCCGGGCGGCATGGATGGCCTGGCCCTTTCCGCCGAGGCCCGGCGGCTTAGGCCCAGCCTGAAGGTCCTGCTGACCTCCGGCTACGGCGGCGGCCACGGGCGGTCGCTCGACGTGAAGCTGCTGACCAAGCCGTATGACCGCACCCAACTCGCCAGGGAGCTGCGGGCGGTCCTGCAGGGCTGACGGCTCGTAGCCCTACTTCGGTTCCCTACGGCGCAAGAGCAGTGACGCCGACGGATGGACCTCCACGGTCCAGCCAGGTGGCACCAGCGTCGTTGCATCGAGTTGAGTGACGATGGCGGGGCCGGCGAACCTGTTGCCCGCTCGCAGCGACGCGCGATGGTACAGCGGCACCTCTTGGTCGCCCTGCGCGAAGTGTACTACGATGCGGCCCGCCGGTGTTGGCATCGGGCCCGGCGGAACCTGCGCCATCACGGCTTGCGGCAGCCGGCCGGATGCCTCCACACGCAGCGTCACGAGTTCGGCGGCGACGTCCAGGGTGAAGCCGTACAATGCCTGATGCGCCTGCACGAAGGCCTGCCGGGCTGCGTGCGCCGCACCGCCCCAGGGCACCGCCAGTTCGCCACCCTGGCCGGCGTAGCGCATCAGCGCCACCTCCTCCGTGCCACGGTCGGGCAGGGCCACGCGCTCGGCGTCGAACCAGGTTTCCGCCTCGCGGTGCAGGGACGCCAGGATGAGCAGCACCTTTGCGTCGTCCGGCGCACCCGCGGCCGGAAGCGTGCGGGAGAACTCGGCCTTCAGGTCGGCGGCCAGCAGGCCCTCGGCACAGAGCACGCCTGGCGCCGGCGGGATCAGCACCGTGGTGATGCCCAACAGGTCCGCCAGCGCACAGCCATGCAGCGGCCCGGCGCCGCCGAACGGCACCAGCGTGAAATCGCGCGGATCATGCCCGCGCTCGACCGAGACGACGCGGATGGCGCCCACCATGTTGCTGTCGGCGATCGCCAGCATGCCCCGCGCCGCCGCGTGCAGGCCGAGCCCGAGCGGTTCCGCCACGGTGTGCAGGACGGCTTGCTTGGCCAGCGCCGGGTCCAGCCGCATGCGCCCGGCAAGGAGCGAGGGCGGCAGGTGGCCGAGCACGACATGCGCGTCCGTCACCGTCGCCGCCGTGCCGCCCGCGCCGTAGCAGGCCGGGCCGGGCACCGCCCCCGCACTCGCCGGGCCCACCGTCAGCGCATCCAAGGCCACGCGCGCGATGGAGCCGCCGCCGGCACCGACCGTCACCATGTCCACCATCGGCAAGGGCAGCGGCCACTCGCCGACGCGGCCGTTCTGCGTCAGGCTGGTCCGCCCGCCCTTGATCAGGCAGATGTCCGCGCTGGTGCCGCCGACATCGACCGTGATCAGGTCGGCGATGCCGCACGCCGCTGCCACCTCGCGCGCGCCCACCACGCCCGCCGCCGGGCCGGACAGCGCGGTGACGGCCGGGGCGCGGCGGATCGCGGCGGCGCCGGCCACGCCGCCGTTCGACTGCATCAACAACAGCGGCGCCGCAATGCCCGCCTCCAGCAGGCGCTGCTCCAGCCGTGCCACGTAGCTGGAGACGGCCGGCATGACGCCCGCATTCAGGATGGTGGCCAGCGTGCGCTCGTATTCGCGCACCACCGGCAGCACGTCGGTCGAGATCGTCACCACGACGCCGGGCAGGCCGGCGCGCAGGATCTCCGCCACGCGTTGCTCATGCGCCGGGTGGGCGAAGCTGTGCAGCAGGCACACGGCGACCGCGGCTACGCCGAGCCTGCGGCAGGCCGCCACCGCGTCGGCCACGCTGGTTTCGTCCAGCGGCACTTGCACCACGCCGCCGGGCCCGACCCGCTCGACCACCTCCAGCACGCGGGAGGGCGGGACGGGGCGGGCGGGCTTGCGCCAGGCATACAGATTGGCGGCACGCGGGATATCCTGCCGCCCGATCTCCAGCACATGGCGGAAGCCCTGGGTGGTGATCAGGGCGGTCAGCGCGCCCTTGCCTTCCAGGATGAGGTTGGTGGCGACGGTGGTGCCGTGCAGCACTCGCCCGATGGCGGCGGCCTCGGCGCCGGCTGCAGCCAAAGCGAGGTGAAGGCCGGTGATGAAGGCCTGGCTGGGATCGGACGGCACGCTCGGCGTCTTGGCGCGCCAGGCCTGGCCGGTGGCGGGGTCCTGCAAGGTGACGTCGGTGAAGGTGCCGCCGATGTCGATCGCGACCGAGAGCATGGGTCAGCCCTCCGTCGGCTCGAGCGTGTCGGCGTAGTGCGTGCGGTGGAACGCGCGATGCGGCAGGCGGGCGTGCAGGCGACACCAGACGGCTTCCCAGTCCACCACACCGTCGCGGATTGGGACGCCGTAGTCGCGTTCCGCAGCTTCGGCGGACACGAACCCGTCCTCCACGTCCTGCAACACCCGCTCCGCTGGGCGCTCGAACGGGTGGCCGCGCCCGCCACCCCCGCCCGTTTCGATGCGCAGGATATCGCCGCGGACCACCACGTTGCCATCGGACAGCGGTGCGAGCACCCGCTCCCCTGGCTGGCCCGGATTGACCACCGCACGGCCGGCCCCACCGCCCATGCCGCCGGCCGTGCCCCAGGGCGGGTTCGCCACGCCGTCGATGCGCACGGCGAGCACGGCGCGGTCCGCCAGGATGCGGTATTCGCGCACGATGCCGCAGCCGCCGCGCCACTGCCCCGGCCCGCCGCTGTCACGGTGCATGGCGTATGTAATGAGTTCGACGGGGTAGCCTAACTCGAGGAACTCGACCGGGTAGTTCTCCTGCGCCACGAAATACACGGCGTCCAGCCCGTCCGCATCCGGCCGTGCGCCATAGCCGACGCCGATGCCGTCCGACATCAGGAACGGCTTGCCGTCCGCCATGCCCCGCATCAGCACTATGACGTAGGCCGCGTGCGCTGCCGGCGCCGGTGACCCGGCGACGGTGATCAGCCCGTTCAGCGCCGCGAGCACGCGCATCATGGTCAGCCCGCGCATGCCGAGCGGGGCGGGGAAGCGCGGGCGGAGCAGGGAGCCCTCACGCAGGATCACCTCGTCCAGGGCGCGCGGGCCACCGGCGTTGCACACCTGGGTGGGGTCGCCGCCCAGGAAATACAGGCCGAGCGCCATGCCGGGCACGTCCCGGTTCATCAGGAAATTCACCGGGCCGGGCGCCTGGTCGTCGGTGTCGCTGGCGTCGAAGATGAAGCGGTCGTCCGGCGTGCGGGTGAGGGCGAAGCGGATGTACAGCGGGCCGGTGCCGTGCCCGTCGCTGTCGATCGCGTCGGTGAAACGATGGGTCCCGATGGGGAAGGTCTCGCGCAGGCGCTGGCGCACCAGCGTTTCGGTGCGCGCGAGCAACTGGGCCAGCACGTCCGCCAGCGTGGCCACGCCGAAGCGGGCCGCCACCTCCCCCATGCGCCGCACGCCGAGCGCCACGCTGGCCATGAGCGCGCGCGTGTCGCCGCGGCAGGTCTCGGGGGTGCGGGAGTTCCGGTAGAAGATCGCCAGCGCCGCGTCGTTGGTGTGCCCGGCACTGACCAGCCTTGTGGGCGGGATGATGATGCCTTCCTGGAAGATGTCCGTGGGGTCGGGGCTGATCGAGCCCGGCCGCAAGCCGCCGATGTCGGAGAAATGCGCCCAGCCCATCACGAAGGCGCAGCGCCGCCCCTCGTGGAACACGGGTGCGAGGAACACCTGGTCGTTGGAGTGGGACACGGCGCCGCGGCTGCCGTAGCAGTCGTTGTACCAATACAGGTCACCGGGCTGGATGGTCTCGAGCGGGAAATGCTCGAACACTGGGCCGGTGATGTCCCCGAAGATGGGTACGTTGGAGCCGACGGCCATAACGCCGTCCGCGTCGAACAGGGCGGTGTAGAAGTCCTTCTTCTCGCGGATGAAGGCGGAGATGGCGGTGCGTTCGAGCAACGCCTCCATCTCGGCCTGCGCCGCCCGGATGGCGCCGCGGATGATCTCCAGGGTGACGGGGTCACAGGCGGGGCGGTCGGTCATGTGGGGCAGGCAAGCACCAAGGCGGGGTGAGGTAAAGCGGCTTGGTCTGCCTCTTGCTTAGCCCCCGGGGCGATTGCCGAGGTGTCCGATGCCCAAGCCGTTCCATCTAGGCCTGTTCCTGCAAGGGTCGAGCGTGCAGGCCTGGGGGGAGCCCTGGACGGGGCGCATCGGCGAGACCTGGATGCAGCCCAAGCTGTTCACCGACGTGGCGCAGGCGCTGGAGCGGGCCTGCTTCGACTACATCCTGCTGGAGGATTCGTCATACGTAGGCGAGAGCTACGCCGGGTCACGGGAGATCTACCTCCATCACGCGATCGGCGTGCCGCGGCAGGACCCTTCGGTGGTGGCCAGCCTGATGGCGGCGGCGACGTCGCGCATCGGGATCGTGCCGACCTTCGCCACCTTCGCCTACCCGCCCTACCTGCTGGCGCGGCTGATGGCGACGCTGGACCAGGTGTCCGCCGGGCGGGCGGGGTGGAACATGGTCACCGGGAGTTCGGATTTCGCGGCGCGCAATTTCGGGCTGGACGGGCTGCCGGAGCACGACCTGCGCTACGAGATGGCCGACGAATACATGGACCTGGTGGGGCAGCTCTGGGGGTCGTGGGAGCCGGGGGCGCTGATTGCCGACCCGGAGACGGGGGTGCTGGTGGACCATACGAAGGTGCGGCAGGTGGATTTCGCCGGGCGCTTCTACTCCAGCCGTGGGCCGCTAAATTCGGGGCCCTGCGTGCAAGGCCGCCCGGTGATCGCGCAGGCCGGCGGGTCGCCGCGCGGACGCCAGTTCGCGTCTCGCCACGCGGACACGATCGTGGCGAGCGTGAAGGGGATCGAGGCCATGCGCGCCTACCGCATCGACGTGCGGGCGCGGCGGGCGGAGCAGGGGCTGGATCCGGACACGTTGAAGGTCCTGTTCCTGGTGGCGCCGCTGGTGGCGGAGACGGAGGAGGACGCGCAACGGCTGAAGCAGCGGCGCGCGGAGCGGGTGGCGGCGCAGGTGGACCGCAAGCTGGCGTTCCTGGGCAAGCTCACCAACATCGATTTCGCGCAGTTCGACCTGGACGCGCCGGTCGGCTCGTTGACCACCAACGGGCACCAGCAGACGCTGGACGATTTCAAACGCAAGGCGGGCAACCGCAGCCTGCGGGAGGCGGTGGCGGCGTATAGCAGCGATGGCGGGTCGGTGGAGCTGGTGGGCACCCCGGATGGCGTCGCCGGGCAGATGGCGGAGGCGATGGAGGCGGTCGGTGGCGACGGCTACCTGTTTTCGATGCCGGATATCAGCCGGCGGACGATCGCGGAAGTGGAGGACGGCCTGGTGCCGGCGCTGCAGCGGCGGGGACTGGTGCGCAAGGCGTATGGGTGCGAGCAATTCCGGGATAATTTGTTGGAGTTTTGAAGCCTCCTCTCCGCCCTTCTCCCTCTCCCACGAGAGGGAGAGGGAGCAAACAAGAGGATGGCGGTCAGTCTGCCGTCCCCAGAGCCAGTCCGCCCTGTGGAACCACGCCACCGACATCCTCGTCCGTCAGCTTGGTGGTGCTGACGACGGAGGTCAGGCCGTAGACGACCTTGGACACCAGGTCGATGATGGCGATCAGGGCAACGCCGGCGGCCGAACTGATCATGGCCAGCCCGTCCGTGCTGACGGCCAGGATGAGCGGGTAGATCAGCCAAAGTACCGACAGGATGGCAGCGTTACGGCGATAGTCGGACTGCACCTCCGCGCGCTCCTTGCGGTTCTCCGCCAGCATGGGGCCCCAGATCACGTAGTAGACGGCGAGGAATGCCACGCAGGAGATCAGGAACCATGTCCACTTGACCCAGACGACCTCGGACGCGCCGAAGAACAGGGAGGTCAGGATCATCAGCACGTCGGCAAGCAGCATCCCCGTCACCAGGCCGCCGCGGCGCAGGCCGGAATGCATCGCGGTATGGGCGAGCGAGAGCAGCAGCAGGGGCGTCGTGAACGTCCAATCCAGGTAGCGAGCGTAGTAGAAGACGCGCCCTGCGCCGGCCGCGGCGCCCAGCGGCAGGATGAGGCTGCCCTGGCCGACCGCCATGGCGAAATACGAGCAGGCGGCGATGATCGGCACGATGCCGTGATAGATCGTGTGGGATTGCTCGCCGGGTGTGCGCCGCTTGCCCAGCAGCAGGATCACTGCGCCACCCGCGGCCATGAGGGCGGTATCGAGCCAAAGCCAGAATTGTTCGTCCACGCGGCGCTCCTGCAGCAGATAATCTGCCGCAACAGCGTCAGGTTGAGGAGCTGGTTGCCCCCGTCTCAGGCGCCCCGGGCAAAATTGTTAGCCTCCCAACAGGCTTGCATTTCCGCGCCCGTGCCCCCGCATGTTCTCCGGTCAGGACCGCCCGCCATCCACCGAGAGGACCTGCCCGGTGATCCACCCGGCCTGCTCGCTGGCGAAGAACAGCACGGCGTTGGCGATGTCCTCCGCGCGGCCGAGGCGGCGGGTGTGCAGGCTGTCGACCAGGCGCTGCTGCCCGTCCGGGCCGTAGGATGCCCATTGCTTGTGCGTCGCCGGGTTGGTCAGGATCAGGCCGGGGGCCACCGAGTTCGCGGTGATGCCGTGCTTGGCTAGCCCGACCGAGAGCTGCTTGGTCAGCCCGACCACGGCGTGCTTGGCCGCCGTGTAGGCGTGCAGCCCGGTCAGGCTCGGCCGCAGCCCGGCGCCGGAGGAGATGGTGACGATCCGGCCCCAGCCGGCCCGCTCCATGGTGGGCGCGGCGGCTTGCGACAGCCACAGGACCCCCTTCACGTTGGCGGCGAACACCTGGGTCCAGCCCTCGTCCTCGATGTCCGCGAGAGCCACGTCCGCTTGGCCGCACACGCCGCCGGCCGCGAGTGCGAGGATGTCCAGCCGGCCCTCCGCCTCGGCGATGCGCTGCACCAGGGCGGTGCAGCCGGAGCGCTCCGATAGATCCAGGACGTGGGCGGGTGCGCCGATCGCCTCGCCGACCTGCTGCACCGCCGGGTCGATGTCGGCCAGGTGGACCCGGGCGCCAGCCGCCTGAAACGCCTCGGCGATCGCCCGCCCAATCCCCTGCGCCGCGCCGCTGACCAGCACCACGCGGCCGTCGAACCGGAGCTGCATCTCAGGCCGCCGCCGGGGCGAGTGCCCCCTCGTCCGGCAGGGACTGGCCGGCCCGCTCCTTTATGAAGATCGTGGCCGCGAAGCTGAGCACGCCTGCCGCCATCAGGTAGTAGGCGGGGGCCGTCGTGTCCCCGGTCAGCGAAATCAACCCGGTGCAGATCAGCGGCGCGAACCCGCCGAAGATCGCCACCGCGAAGCCGTAGCTGATGGACAGCGCGGTGTAGCGGATGTTGGTGGGGAACTGCTCGGCCAGCACGGCGCAGATCGGCCCGGCATACATCGCCAGCATCACCCCCGCCGCGCCCTGGGCGATGACCATGCCGCCGAGCGAATGCAGCGACACCATCACCTGGAACAGCGGATAGCCGAGCACGATGGCGGACAGCGAGGCGGCGAACAGCATCGGCCGGCGCCCCACCCGGTCCGACAGCGCGCCCATCACCGGCGTCAGCACCAGCAGGATCACGCCCTCGATCAGTGTGGAGAGGAAGGTGGTGGCGGCGGGGATGTGCAGCTGCTGCTGCGCGAAGTTCGGCACGAAGATGACGAAGACGTAGTTGATCACGCAGCCGACGATGCTCATGCCGAACGCCGCCAGGACCGGCCCGGGATAGTCAGTGAGGGACCGGCGCAGCGGCGAGCGGCTGACGGCGTGGCTGCGGACGGTGCGTTCGTAGGCCGGTGTCTCCTCCACCTTGGTGCGCAGGTAGAAGCCGATCGGGCCGAGTACGAAGCCCGCCAGGAAGGCGAGCCGCCAGCCCCAGCTGGTGAACATGGCCGGTTCCATGCCGGAGCTGAGCGCGAAGGCGGTGAGGGTGGCGGCCAGCAAGCCGAGGGCGGTCGCGGTCTGCTGGTAGCTGCCGATGATGCCGCGGCGGCGGGCGGGCGCGTATTCCACCAGGAAGGCGGCGGCCCCGCCCCACTCGCCGCCGGTGGAGATGCCCTGCACCATGCGGCACAGGATCAGCAGCAGGGGTGCGGCCAGGCCGATATCGGCATAGCTCGGGATCAGCCCGATCGCCCCGGTGGCGGCCGCCATGGCGCCGATGGTCACCACCAGGGCGGCGCGCCGGCCGTGCCGGTCCCCGTAGGCGCCGATCACCACGGCGCCGACCGGGCGCATGACGAAGCCGACGGCGAAGGTGGCGAAGGTGTTGAGCAGCGCCAGCGTCTGGTTGCCCGGCGGGAAGAAGGCGTGGGCCAGCGCGCCGGCCATCAGGCCGTAGATGACGAAATCATAGATCTCGAACACCTGGCCGACCCCGCAGGCGACCACTGCGCGGCGGATGGTGGCGGCGTCCGTGCGTTCGCCGGGAAGGATGTCGGCCATGGATTGGGGACTCCATCTGCTATGGGGACAGTCTAGGGGGTTAGTCCTGCAAGAAGCTTGCCCCACCTTTCTTGCGCAAGCCGGCCTTCTTGCGCACCATCGCCCCGACGGTGGAGGGGAACGGGCATGAGCGAGGCGAAGCATCCAGATGGCGAGCCCTGGCAGTGGCCGGAGGCGACCTGGCGCACCATCACCGGCCGGGCGCGGGCGGGCCGCAGCCTGGCGCCGCGTGCCTGGCCCGGCGGGGCACGCTGCGCCGTCGCCATCTCCTTCGACGCGGACCACGACACCATCCCGCTGCGCGACGGCGACGAGAGCCCGATGCGCATCAGCCAGGGGCAATACGGCAACCGCCAGGCCGTGCCCCGCATCCGCCGGCTGCTAGAGCGCGAGGCGGTCCCGGCGAGCTTCTTCTATCCCGCCGTCTCCGCCCTGCTGTATCCGGACGAGGTGCGCGCGGTGGCGGGCGACGGGCACGAGATCGGCATCCACTCCTGGATCCACGAGGCCAATACCAAGCTGCCGCCCGGCGTGGAGCGGGACCTGACGTTGCGCGCGGCCGACGTGCTGGAGCGGCTGGCCGGGGTGCGCCCGGTCGGCATGCGGACGGCGAGCTGGGACTTCTCGGTCGATACGATGGGGATCATCCGTGAGCTCGGCCTGCTGTACGACAGCTCGCTGATGGCCGATGACGACCCGTACGAGCTGGAGGCGGGGGGCGAGCGGACGGGGGTGGTGGAGCTGCCGCCGGAGTGGATCCGCGACGACGCGGTGTATTTCAACTTCGTCCGCTTCAGCGCGCTGCGGCCGTACACGCCGCCCTCCGCCGTGCTGGAGATCTTCACCGCCGAGTTCGATGCGGCGTGGGAGGAGGGCGGGCTGTTCCTGCTGACGCTGCACCCGCACATCTCCGGCCACCGCTCCCGCATGCCGGTGCTGGAACGGCTGATCGCGCATGCGAAGGCGCGGGGGCAGTGCTGGTTCGCGACCCACGCCGCCGTCGCGCAATGGTGCCGCGAGCAGGCGGGCATGTAACTTGCTAACTTCGGTCAGGAACACAGGAGCCACGACATGACTTTGCTCTCACGCCGGGCCACGATGGCGCTCGGGGCC
>CAXSEG010000095.1:0-14151 GCA_964235545.1 uncultured Acetobacteraceae bacterium | reverse complement strand
CCGCATCTTGCTGGACGGGCGCGACGTGACCCGGCTCGACCCGGCGGTGCGCGACATCGCCATGGTGTTCCAGAACTACGCGCTGTACCCGCACATGACGGTGGAGCAGAACATGGCTTACAGCCTGCGTATCCGCGGCATGAAGAAGGACGCGATCCGCAGCCGCGTGCAGCAGACGGCGGACCTGCTCGGCCTCGGCGCGCTGCTGGCCCGGCGCCCGCGCGAGCTGTCCGGCGGCCAGCGCCAGCGCGTCGCCATGGGCCGCGCCATCGTACGCAAACCGAAGCTGTTCCTGTTCGACGAACCGCTGTCCAACCTCGATGCGGCGCTGCGGGTGCAGATGCGCGCCGAGATCCGCCAATTGCAGCGCCGCCTGGGTGTCACCAGCCTGTACGTGACGCACGACCAGGTGGAGGCGATGACGCTGGGGGACCGGCTGCTGGTGCTGCACCAGGGGGTGCCGGTGCAGTTCGCGCCGCCGATGGAGGTGTTCGCGCGCCCGGCCACCGCCTACGTCGCCGGGTTCATCGGCGCGCCGGCGATGAATTTCTTGGCAGCGACGATCGAGCCTGGCGGTGGTTCGGCACGGCTCCCCTCCGGCCAGGTTGTCCCCCTGCCGCCGGGCGCGCCGCCGCAGGGGGCGGTGACGCTCGGCATCCGGCCAGAGCACGTCGACCTGGCGCCGGGCGGAGTGCCGTTGCACGTGGACCTGGTGGAGCCACTCGGGTCCGAGACGCTTGTGCACGGCCATCTGGATGACGGCACGAAACTCCTGGTGAGGCAGGCCGGCGCGCTACCGGTGGGGGAGGTGCTGTCCGTCGCGTTCCCGGCGGCCGCGTTGCACCTGTTCGATGCCGCCGACGGGCGGCGACTTGCGTGACGGCGCCACTCGTCCCGTCGGGATCAAGGTCCCGTCAGGCTCATCTCCCAGGTTTTCTTGCCGGGGACCAGCCGGCGGATGGCATAGGTGACCGGCCTGGATCCGAAGTCGAGGTTCACGGTCGCGCTGCAAGCCCAGCCGCCATGCCCGTCAGCGCTCACCTGCGCTACGTTGCTCAAACCACTGACGCGCGTGGTCTGCGTGCGGACGAGTTCACCAGTGACGTCCCTGATAGCCTTGATGGTATCGCATCTCGGCATCGCATCATCCTCACGGACCGCCGACGTCGTGAAAGGCGCCAAGGGACGGCTTGCCGAAACGTCTGCTTGGCGATCCGGGGCCGGCAACCAGGGATGGCGGCCATAGACCAGGAGCACGAGGAAAATGCTAGCCGCGATACCGGCGAAACTGACCGACCTCAGGCGAGCGACGGTGGACTCTCGGCTTGATGGCACAGGTCCTCTCCCCAACTTTCACCGAATATTAACGGTTTCGCGCTATCTTAGCCAGGCCGCAATCAAGCGCGCCATTTAACGTCAGTCGCCAGCCGGCCGGCCCCGCCCACGCTTGACGTCCGACCGCACCGCCTTCGCCTCCAGCCGCCGCATCTTGCTGCCCAGGGTGGGCCGGGTTTTGACCCGGAACACCGGCGCCACCGCGGCCGCGCGGAGCAGCTCGGCCAGGCGTTCGCGGGCATCGGCGCGGTTGCGCTCCTGGGTGCGGTGGCGGTTGGCGGCGATCACCAGCACGCCGGCCTCCGTCATCCGCCGCCCGGCCAGCACGGCCAGCCGCGCCCGGATCGCCGGATTCAGCGCGGGGCAGGCTAGCGCGTCGAAGCGCAGCTGCACCGCGGTGGCGACCTTGTTAACGTTCTGCCCGCCTGGCCCGGCCGCCGCGATGAACCGTTCTTCCAGCTCGGACTCGGCGATGGTGATGCGGGGTGTGATGCGCAGGCCGTCCATGCGGGCTTATAGCCGGATTGTCCGCTGGGTCGCTGTACTCGCCGTTCCTTCGCCTTTCATCGGGAACCTGCCTTCTCCCTCTCCCTCTTTTGGGAGAGAGAGGGGTGAGGGAGCTTGGGATCCCGTCACTGCCGGACGGTATGTGCGCGCTCGGCCCTCACCCCGGCCCTCTCCCGTGAAGGACGGGAGAGGGAGAAGGCAGATGCGAGCCCCGCGCCAGCTCCGCCCGGACCCCGTCTGCATCGGCCACCGGGGCGGCCCAGGCGACACGGCGCACCGTCTCCTCCTGCAGCAGGTCGCAGCCGTCCACATCCACCGCCGCCATCTGCCAGCCGGGGCCGCCGGCAAGCGCCTCTAGCGTCGCCGCGCCCGTGCCCGCGATCAGGTCCGCTTCCGCCGCCGCCACGGCCAGCACCGCCGCCGGGTCGGGCGTGAGGTCGGCGGCGCTTAACCGGTGGGCGCTGGCGAAGCCGCCGACAAACTGGCCCCCGGTCGGCCGGATGCGCACCAGGCGGAAATCACCCAGCCCGGCGTAGAACGCGGCATAGGGGTGGCGCGCGACCCAGCGGGCCTTGAGCGCCGGGTCCGCCTCCTCCGCCGCCTCGCCCAGCACCGTCAGGCGCGGCGTGGTCTGCGGGTTGGCGTCGGTCGCCTCGCCCATCACCATTAACGCGCACCGCCCGTCCTGCTCGAGGTGGCGGGTATGCGCGGACAGGCCCGAAAGCAGCACCAGCAGCGACAAATCCGGCGCCGGCGCGGGCGTGACAAGGGCCGCGTAGGGCTGCCCGTCCTCCGCCGTGGCGAGCGTGCCGGCCCGGGCTGCCCGCAGCAGCGTCCGCGCCTGCCACACTGCCGCTGCCCGGTCCGGACGCTCTGCCACATTGTGTTCCCCGCCGGGTCCGTTTTGCGCCATAATCGTCCGTTACTCCGTCTCACGTCCCATCCAAGGCACCTGCGCCATGAAACAGACCATCGCCCTGGTCGATGACGACCGCAACATCCTGACCTCCGTCAGCATGACGCTGGAGGCCGAGGGCTTCCAGGTCCGCACCTTCACGGACGGCGAGA
Organism: uncultured Acetobacteraceae bacterium; assembly: GCA_964235545.1. Lineage (GTDB taxonomy): Bacteria > Pseudomonadota > Alphaproteobacteria > Acetobacterales > Acetobacteraceae > LMUY01. Next base: position 11,241 of record CAXSEG010000095.1, on the reverse strand, counting down.
GCGCGCTGCTGGGCCTGACGCAGCGTCCGGTGGATCTGGCGGTGCTGGACATCAAGATGCCGCGGATGGACGGGATGGAGCTGCTGCAGCGCCTGCGCCAGCGCACCTCCATGCCGGTGATCTTCCTCACCTCCAAGGACGAGGAGGTGGACGAGCTGATGGGCCTGCGCCTCGGGGCCGACGACTACATCACCAAGCCGTTCAGCCAGCGCCTGCTGATCGAGCGCATCCGCGCCCTGCTGCGGCGCAACGAGAGCAGCCGTGCCGAGGGCTCCGGCGCGGCCCCCGGTGGGGTGATGACGCGCGGGGACCTGGTGCTGGACGAGACCAAGCACCAATGCACCTGGCGCGGCCACGACATCCAGCTGACGGTGACGGAGTTCCTGCTGGTCAAGGCGCTGGCGGCGCGGCCCGGCATGGTGAAGTCCCGCGACCAGTTGATCGACGCGGCGTACGGCGAGAACATCTACGTCGACGACCGCACCATCGACAGCCACATCAAGCGGGTGCGCAAGAAGTTCCGCACCGGCGACGACAGTTTCGACCATATCGAGACGCTGTATGGCATTGGTTACCGCTACAAGGAGGGCTGATTGCCCGATATCGGCGTCAAGGGTTTTCCGGCAGCCCCGGCCGTCCGCCCCCGCGCCCTGGGCGTGCCGCGGCGCTGGGTCCCGCCACTGCTGCGCCGGATCCTGCTGGTCAACGCGCTGCCGCTGGCCCTGCTGGTGGCGGCTTTGCTGTATCTGGACCAGTATCAAAACGGCCTGTTGGAGAACGAGGTCACCGCGCTGCGGGAGCAGGCGCGCATCTATGCCGGCGCGCTGGGCGAGAGTGCCGTGAGGGAGACCGATCCGGATAACCCCCAGCTGGTGCCGGAGATCGCCCGGCCGCTGCTGCGCCGCCTGACCGACCCGACGCCCAACAGCCAGGCCAAGATCTACTCCGCCGACGGCCAGGTGATCGCGGACAGCCGGGTGCGGGAGGGTGCGGGCGGTGCCATCAACACCCAGCCGCTGCCGCCGGCCGCCGATCGCGGGCCGTTCGAGGGTACGATTGAGGCGGTGTACGACCGGCTGCTCTCCGCCCTGCCGCACAACGAGACGGCGACGGTGGACACAGGGCCCTCCGCCGCCGGGCCTGACTGGCAGCCGGACGTGAAGGCAGAGCTGAAGCTGTCCTCTGCCGACAGCGCACGATCGACGCCGCCCTACATCCGCCGCACCTCGGACAACCGCCTGCTGGTCACGGTGGCGGAGCCGATCATGCGCAACCGCCATACCGTCGGCATCGTGCAGCTGACCCGCGACGCGCGGGAGGTGGATGACAGCCTCGTCGCGATCCGCATGTCGATCCTGGGGCTGTTCGTAATCGCGCTGGTGCTGACGGTGATGCTGTCCTGGTACCTGTCGCTGACCATTGCCCGCCCGATCCTGCGGCTGAGCCAGGCGGCACGCGACATGCGGGAGGGCCATGGCCGCGCCGGCGCCGTGCCGCAGCCGCTGCTGCGCCGCAACGACGAGGTGGGGGAATTGGCCCATGCCCTGCGCGACAGTTCCGAGGCACTGTGGTCCCGCATGGACGCCACCGAGCGGTTCGCGGCGGATGTGGCGCACGAGATCAAGAACCCGCTCAGCTCCATCCGCAGCGCGATCGAGACGCTGCGGCGGGTGGAGGACCCGGCGGCGCAGCGCCGGCTGCTGGCGATCATCGCCGAGGACGTGATCCGGCTGGACCGGCTGATCAGCGACATCAGCGACGCCAGCCGGGTGGATGCCGAGCTGAGCCGCACGGCCCCGGAGCCGATCAACGTGGTGGCGATCCTACGGCTGCTGGCGGAGATCGACGAGGCGACCCGACCCGAGGGCGGCGTGCGCCTCGAGGTGGACGCGCCAGACGGCCCGCTGCTGGTGCAGGCGGTGGAGGACCGGCTGGTGCAGGTGCTGCGCAACCTGATCGGCAACGCCCACAGCTTCAGCCCCGCCGGCGGCCGGGTAGTGCTGCGCGCGCGGGAAGCCGGCGCGATGGTAGAGGTGAGCGTGGACGACGAGGGCCCCGGCATGCCGGACGCCAAAGTGGAGCACGTGTTTGATCGTTTCTACACCGAGCGTCCGAAGGGCGAACGGTTCGGCCAGCACTCGGGCCTGGGCCTGTCCATCAGCAAGCAGATCGTGGAGGCGCTGAAGGGCCGGATCGCCGCGGAAAACCGGCGGGACGAGGCGGGGGCGGTGCTGGGGGCGCGGTTCGTGGTGCTGTTGCCGAAGGGGTAGGGCGAAGCCAAGATCATCTCCCTCTCCCACTGGGAGGGGGCAGGGGGGAGGACGCTAGGGGTCCCGCGACATCTCGTATGCGCGCGCTCGGCCTCACCCCGGCCCTCTCCCGCGACGGACGGGAGAGGGAGAAGCGCGCAGGGTGCTTATACTCAGGCGACGGTGAGGCCGAGGATCGCTGGCCCGGCACGAAGCTGCTGCCCGCGGATCCTCAGGCGAGGGCCCATGCGCGCATCACCGAGGAGGTGTGCGATACGCAGTAATATAAGCGGCCATGAACTGGGGCTTCGGCGAGGTGCTGTGGTTCCGCCGGGCCGAGGGCGCGTTGGCCGAGACGCTGAAGGCGGCGGCAGCGCGCGACACGCAGGCGTTGCAGCGATGGCTGACCGGGCGGCTGGGCAGTGCCGACTGGTTCGGCGGCGGTGGCTTCGGCTGGGCGGACGCGGCAGTGGCGCCCATGCTCAACCGCTCGGTGCAGTACGGTCTTGGCCCGGATGTCGGCTCGCCGCTCGGGCGATGGCACGCGCGGCTGCGAGAGCGCCCGGCGGTCGCGGACACCTTCGCCGAGTTCGACCACGTCTTGCACTTCCTCGATCACGTTGGGCCAATCGACCGCCTCGTTCAGCCGCTCCCCTGCGGCGAGCCGGCGGAGCAAGCCGGCCTGGTGCTCGGCCCAGGCGAGCGCGTCGTGGTCGTAGGTGCGGTCAGACATCGTTCGGGCTGGAAACGAGCCGCGCGGCAAGGGCGGCTATCTCCGGATCCTCGGCGAGAAGGTCGTCCAGGATGAAAGGACAAAACGGCGGATGCGGGCCGGCAACGCCGCTTTCGTCGTCGAGCGCTTGCACTTGGCGCGAAGCAAGGCGGTACTCGGCAGCAAGATCTATGCGACGCCGCATGGAAGGCGAGAAGCGCCCCTTCGCGTCCCCCAAGAAACCGATCGCTTCGGATCGCCAATGGCCGGTGGATCGGCTGCCTGGCCATGCGCTCAGCTTGAGGAGATGTACAAGCGCTTGCCGAAGCAGGCTCTCACAAGACCGCAGTTCGGAAATGCCCACGTCCTGCACCTCGTCGATCACATTCACCCAATCGACCGCCTCGTTCAGTCGATCCCCAGCCGCCAACCGCCGCAACAACCCGGCCTGATGCTCGGCCCAGGCGAGCGCGTCGCGCTCATAAGCCCGGTCAGCCACGCTCCCTCTCCTTCACCAACTGTCGGAATGGCCATAGCAGCAGGCCGGTAAACCATGTCGGCCTGCACGAGACTACCGGCGGGGACCCGGTTGCGGCAATAACGGCTCTGCGGCACGACGCAAGCCGCAGCCAGGAGCCGCCATGCCAGACCTCGCCGATTTCACCGCCCGTGCCGCCGACGGCACGGAGCAGCCGCTCGCCGCCTATCGCGGCCAGGTGGTGCTGATCGTCAACACGGCCTCGAAGTGCGGCTTCACACCGCAATACGAGGGGCTCGAGGCGTTGTGGCGCAAGCATCGCGACGCCGGGCTCGTGGTAATCGGCTTCCCCTGCAACCAGTTCGGCGGGCAGGAGCCGGGCACGGCAGAACAGATCGCCAGCTTCTGCACCACCAAGTATGACGTGACCTTCCCCGTGATGGCCAAGGTGGACGTGAACGGCGGCAGCGCCGACGCGCTGTTCCAGTGGCTGAAGCGCGAGAAGCCCGGCCTGCTCGGCATCGGCGCGGTCAAATGGAACTTCACCAAGTTCCTCGTCGGGCGCGATGGCGCGGTGATCGGCCGTTTTCCGCCGACCGCGACCCCCGCCTCGCTCGACGGCGCGATCACAAATGCCCTGACGGCTAGCGCCTGACTGAGGCCGGGCACCGAAAGCCTTGCCCAAACGTTAGCTCAGCCATGAGCACGACAACACCGATGAACGACGTGGCCGAAGCGCCCCCAGCGGAAGCCGCCCCGGCCCAGACCCTGGAGGCGGGTGCACACGAGGGCGAGCCGCAGCGCCTGGAGCGGGCGCAGCACGAACTCACCCGGCCCAAGACGCCCAACGGCAAGGCGCTCAGCACGCTGGCCGTGCTCGCCGTGGTCTACACGCTGTATTTCGCGGCCTCGATCCTGCTGCCTTTCGTGCTGGCGATCGTGCTGTACCTTCTGCTCTCCCCGGTCATGCGCGTGCTGACCCGGCGGTTCCACCTGCCGCGTATCCTGGCGGCTCTGCTGCTGATCATCCTGGTGTTCGCAGTGGTCGGCGGCGTGGGTGCGGCGATCTCGGTGCCGGCGACCGACTGGGTGGCGCGGGCGCCGGAGGCGTTGCCCAAGATGGCGGCCAAGCTGGGCTTCCTGCGCGAACCGTTCGACTACCTCCAGCACGGCTACCAGCAACTCACCGGCATGATCGGCGGCAGTGGCGGGGCCCAGCAGGGCGGCGGGTCCGTCCCCGGCGTCTCCAGCCTGACCTCGTTCGGCGGCTCCGTCCTGGGCGGGTTGAAGACGATGCTGGGCGACGGGTTTACCATCCTGCTGCTGTTGTTCTTCTTCCTCTCCTCCGGCGACACCCTGCTGCGCCGGCTGGTGGAGGTGCTGCCGACCTGGGAGGACAAGAAACGCGCTGTCGGCATCGCTGCCGAGATTGAGGACAACGTCGCCAGCTACCTCGCCACTATCACGGTGATGAACGTGCTGGTTGGCGTGCTCAACGGGGTGCAGCTCTGGTTGCTCGGCATGCCCAATCCGCTGCTGTTCGGCACGCTGGCGTTCCTGCTCAACTACATACCGATCCTGGGCCCGCTGACCGGCGTGCTGATGTTCGGCTTCGTCGGCCTGTTCACCTTCGACAGCCCTCTGTTTGCCCTAGTTCCGGCCGGTATCTATCTCTGCCTCCATATCCTGGAGGGCGAGACGGTCACTCCCATGCTGCTGGCCCGGCGCCTGACGCTCAGCCCTGTGCTGGTGATCGTATCGCTGTTCTTCTGGGACTGGCTGTGGGGAGTGCCGGGCGCGCTGCTGTCCGTGCCGCTGCTGGCCGTCGCCAAGATCGTGTGCGACCGGCTGCCCGGCCTTGCCGCCATCGGCCACATGCTGGGCGCGGACAAGCCCCATGCCGAAAATGGTTGAGGCCCACATGCGGCTTGTCCGGTGCCAACCAAGCGTTAAGGTTTGCCGGGTGCAAAGGAGCCTGCCGTGACCTCTAGACGTGTGGGTTTTCGACGCGGCTGGCTGGGATCGCTGCTGGCCGTGATCGCGGCCGGCGGGGTGCAGGCGCAACCGCTGCTGTATACGCAGCGGCTGCCGGAGGGCACGGTCTATATCCGGCTGGTCAGCGCGTTGCCGGCCGCCGCCACCGTGGCCACGGATTTTGCGGGTCTGGTGTCGCTCGGCGATGCGGACGCCTCGCGCGTGTCACCCTATTTCGTGGCCGGGGATGCCGGCGGCAAGACGGTGTCGTTGCAGGTGAAGGAGGGCGGCAAGACGGCCGTGGCCACGATCCAGCCGAAATCGGGCACCTTCATCACAGTGGTGTTGCAGGAGAAGGCGGGCGGCGTCTCGGCCGCGATCATCGTCGATAAGCCAGAATACAACCAGTTGAGGGCGCGGCTGACCTTCTACAACGCGACCGACGACTGCGCGAACGGCTCGCTGGTGACGGGTGGCAAGGCGGTGTTTTCGAGCATGGTGCCGGACAGCGTCAAGGCCGGGTCGGTTAATCCGGTGGCGGCCACGGTGGTTGCCGCCTGTGCCGCCGAGAAGGCCAGGCCGCTGGACATGGGCAAGCTGGAGGCGGGCGGGCTGTACAGCGTCTACATGGTGAGGCTCGGCGGCCAACTGGCGTCGTTTACGGCGCACGACCTGATTGCGCCGCCGCAGTGAGCCAGACGCGCGCCACCCTGGCCCTGGCCGCCTTGTTGGCTGTGTCCCGGCCGGCCTGGGCCGCGGGGGATTGCCCCGCCTTGCCCCCGCGCACGCCGTTGCCGACCGAGGCGCAGCCGGGCATGCAGGACCTGACATTCTGGCACGACGCGGTGACGACGCTGGACGCTCGGCTGCCCAGCCTGCAGTTACCCACCCGGCGGCTGGTGTTCCTGGGCGACTCCATCACGGCGGGCTGGGACACCGGGCTGTTTGGCCAATTCTACGGTGCCCGCGCGCCTCTGCTGCTTGGCATCAGCGGGGACGCGACCCAGGGCGTGCTGGCCCGGCTGCCGGGGGAGTGGGGGCCGATGCGACCGCGTTTGGTGGTGCTTCTGATCGGCACCAATAACCTGCCCTACGGCACGCCCGACAACATTGCGCTGGGCGTGGCCGAGATCGTCCGCGCAATACACCGCCACTCCGCCGACACCCGGGTGCTGATCGTGGGGATCCTCCCGCGTGGCGCCCCGGGCGACCCGATGCGCCCAGAGCTGGCCCGGGTGAACCAGCTCACGGCACAGTGCGCCGATAACCGGACGACGTATTTCACAGATATCGGCCGCATGCTGGTGGATGCGAACGGCACGCTCTCCAAGGAGGTCTCGTTCGACATGCTGCACCTGACGCCGGTCGGCTACGCCATCATGGCGGCGGCGATCGAGCCCGACATCCACCGGATCATGGAAGAATGAGGGTCGTGATGCTGCTGTTGCTGCTGGGTGGTTGCGAGGCGAACCCGAACAGCCAGCCTGCGAGCTTCAACGCCCACGTGAACGGCAGCTACACGGCGGTGGGTGGGTTCATAACCAGCCATTGATCTTCGTCTTATGTCGCAGGGGGCGATGCTCTTTCAGCATTGCACCACCCCGCCGCACGAACCTATGTCGCGGTGCAATCCCAAGTGGATTGCATCCTACACCGCCAACAAGCTGTCCGCCGCCGCCCGGGCCGCCTCCGTCACAGTCTCCCCGGCCAGCATGCGGGCGATCTCCTCGCGCCGGGCCGGGCCGTCCAGGCCCGTGACGTCCGTGCGGACCCGGCCGCCCGCGACGTGCTTGGCCACACGCAAGTGCTCCGCCCCGCGTGCCGCGACCTGGGGACTGTGCGTCACCACCAGGACCTGCACGCCGGCGGCGACCCGCGCCAGGCGCTCCCCCACCGCCGCCGCGGTGGCGCCGCCGACGCCGGAATCAACCTCGTCGAACACCAGCGTCGGCACGGCGGAACCGCTGGACAGCACGACCTTCAGCGCCAGCATCAACCGCGACAGCTCGCCGCCGGACGCCACCCGGTCAAGCGGGCCCGGCGCCTGCCCCGGGTTGGTCGCGATCAGGAAGCGGACGGCATCCATGCCCGCGGCACCCCATTTCGCCTCATCTAACGGCGTTACCTCGGCCACGAACCGGGCGCGGTCCAGCTTCAGTGGCGGCAACTCCTGCATCACGGCCTGGGCCATGCGGCCGGCCGCTTCCCGCCGGCTCGCAGCCAGGGCGCGGGCGGCCTCGGCGTAGGTGGCGCGGGCGGCAACGGCCCGTGCCTCCAGTTCCGCTACCGCCGCCGTGCCGCTGTCCAACGCGGCGAGCCGGCTGCGCAAGGTGTCGAGCAGGGCGGGCAGCTCGACCACCGGGATGTTGTGCTTGCGGGCGGCAGCGCGCAGGGCGAACAGCCGCTCCTCGGCGCGCTCCAGCAAGCGCGGGTCGGCCTCCGCCTCATCGGCCAGGCGGGTGAGCAGGGTCTCCGCTTCCGCCAGCGCCTCCTCCGCCCGGTCCAGCGCGGCCAAGGCGGGACCTGCCGGGCTGGTCTCCCCCAGGCGTTGCAGCGCGCGGGCGGCGGAGCGCAGGGCGGCGGCCGGGCCCGGGCTGCGCCGGTCCTTGGGGGCGATCTCGGCAACGGCCGATGCGATGGCTTCGGCGCGGCGTTCGCCCTGTTGCAGCTGCTGGCGCTCGTTGGCCAGCCGTTCCTCCTCGCCTTCCTCCGGGGCGAGCGTGCCAAGTTCGTCGGCGGCGTGGCGCAGCCAGTCCTCCTCGCGCGCCGCCTCGGCGATCTGCTTGCGGGCCGCTTCCAGCGCCGTCGTGGCCCCGCGCCACCCGCTCCAGGCCATCCCCACTGCGCGGCGCAGCGCCTCGTTGCCGGCGAACATGTCCAGCAGCGCCGCATGGCCCGCCGGGTCCGCGAGGCCCATCTGGTCGTGCTGCCCCTGCACCTCCACCAGCAACGCCCCGGCGCGCCGCAGCAGCCCGATGCTGACAGGCTGATCGTTGACCGTCGCGCGGGACCGGCCGTCCTTGGCCACCACCCGGCGCAGCACGATCTCGTCCTCCAGCTCCACACCTTGCTCGGCGAGCAGCGTCAGGGCGGCGTGGCCGTGGGTGACCGAGAAGCAGGCGGCGACGCTGGCCTGGTCGGCACCCTCCCGCACCAACCCCTGCTCGGCGCGCATCCCGACTGCCAGGCCCAGGCTGTCCAGCAGGATGGATTTGCCGGCGCCGGTCTCCCCGGTCAGCACGGTCAACCCCGGGCCGAAACTGAGGTCAAGCCGCTCGATCAGCACGACGTCGCGGATGGAGAGTGCGGTCAGCATGGTGGTTCGTGTGGCGTCATACAGATCCCGCCCCCGTATGGCACGGGAGCGCGAGAGACACCGGTATCGTTCCCGTTAGAACAGGAATCCGATATTGCGCTCGAAGAACCCCGGCTGGCCCAGGCGGCCGCGCGTGTCCGGGACCTGGTTGTCGGCGACCAGCTGGTTGTAGCTATCGGCATACCAGCGGTTGCCCGGGTAGTTGTGGCCCAGCACAGCCGCCGTGGTCTTCGCCTGGTCGGTCAGCCCAAGCATCAGGTAGATCTCCGTCAGCCGGTGCAGCGCCTCGGGCACGTGGTTGGTGGTCTGGTAGTCGTCCACGACGCGCTGGAAGCGGTTGATCGCGGCGGTGTAGAGGTGCTGCTGCTCATAGTAGCGCCCGATCTCCATCTCCTTGCCGGCCAGGTGGTCACGGCAGAGGTCCACCTTCAGCTGCGCATCGCGAGCATAGGCGGAGTCGGGAAAGCGGTTGGACACTTCCTGCAGCGCTGTCATCGCCTCCTGCGTGCCCTTCTGGTCGCGCTGGATATCGGCGATCTGCTCGTAATACGACAGCGCGCGGAGGTAGTAGGCGTACGCGATGTCCCGGTTGGCGGGATGCAGCTGGATGAAGCGGTCCAGCACGGGGATCGCCTCGGAATAGTGGTTCTGCAGATACTCGGAATAGCCGTGCATCAGCTGGGCGTTGGTGGCCCAGGAGGAATACGGATAATACTGCTCGACATTGTCGAACTGCTTGGTGGCAGTCGAGTAACGCTTGGCGTTCAGCGCGTCGACGCCGTTGTTGTACAGCGTCTCGACCGGCGTGTTGGCCGGGTCCGCCTTCGCCTTCTCCGAGATGGTCTCCGCCTTGCCGTTCCAGGGCTCGATGCTCTTCAGCGTTTCGCACCCGCCCAGCAGGGCAACGACGGCGAGGCAGGGTAGCAAGCGGTTGATGGTCATGGGGCACCGATTCCTGGATGCCCGCGCTTAAGCGAAAGACGCTGACCAGGCAACACGAAAGTAATCGCAAGAGTCTTGCGGATGAACAGCGCCGCCGAACGGGCACCGGTTACATGGCGGCTCGCCCGCCTTAGTCGGAATACCGCTGTTCTTGCCACGGGTCGCCCCGGTCGTGGTAGCCGCGCAGCTCCCAGAAGCCGGGATGGTCGGCGGTTGCGAACTCGATGCGCTGCAGCCACTTCGCACTCTTCCACAAATACAAATGCGGAACGATGAGCCGCACCGGGCCGCCATGCTCGGGAGTGAGCGGCTGGCCCTCCCAGGCACGCGCCAGCAACGCGTCCGCCGCGGCGAAGTCGGCGAGCGGAAGGTTGGTGGTGTAGCCGTCATGGCTGTGCAGCACCACGAACGCCGCATCCGGCAGCGGCCGAACCGCCGCCAGCACCGTGCGGGTCGCGACACCCTCCCATCGGTTGTCATAGCGCGACCAGGTGGTGACGCAGTGGATGTCCGTCGTCTCGCGCACCTGTTCCTGGCCGCGGAACGCCGCCCAGTCCCAGGTGAGCGCCTCCTTCACAGCGCCGAACACCCGGAGCGACCAGCGCGCCGGGTCGATCTTCGGGTGAACGCCCAGGTCGAGCACCGGCCAGTCCTGCACGATATGCTGACCCGGCGGCAGGCGCTCGTTGGGCCGGGCCGCGCGGCCGGTCAGCCCGCGGCCCTGCTCGGCCCAGCGCTGCTTGGTGGTGGTGAGCTTGCTGTCCGGCGGTTCCTCGTCCTTCAAGCGGCGGCCTTGCGATCCTCGACCGCGTGCGCGACCTCCGCCAGGATCTCGTAGGAGCGTAGCCGGGCCGCGTGGTCATGGATGGCGCCGGCGACCATCAGTTCGTCGGCGCCGGTGCGGGCCAGGAACTCATCCATTTCGCGCCGGATGGTGCCGGGGGAGCCGACGAAGGAGCAGGCGAGCATGCCGGATGCCTGCGCCTTTTCGGCGGGCGTCCAATAGCTCTCGATATCGTCGATCGGCGGCAGCAACTTGCCGCGGGTACCGCGGAACAGGTTCGTGAAACTCTGCTGGGCGGAGGTGAACAGGCGGCGCGCCTCGGCGTCCGTCTCCGCGGCGACCACGTTCACGCCGACCATGGCGTGGGGGCGGGCGAGTTGGGCGGAGGGGCGGAACCGTGCACGATAGACCTGCAGCGCCTGCATCAGCGCATCCGGCGCGAAATGGGAGGCGAAGGCGTAGGGCAGGCCGAAATGCGCCGCCACTTGGGCGCCATACAACGAGGAGCCCAGGATCCAGAGCGGCACCTCGGTCCCGCCGCCGGGCACGGCCTGCACGCGCTGGCCGGGCTGCACCGGTCCGAGCAGGGCCTGCAACTCGGCCACATCCTCCGGGAAACGGTCCGCCGCCTCCGGGTCGCGGCGCAGAGCGTGCTGGGTATAGCCGTCACTGCCGGGGGCGCGGCCCAGCCCGAGGTCGATCCGGCCGGGGTAGAGGGTGGCAAGCGTGCCAAACTGTTCGGCGATCACCAAGGGCGAGTGGTTTGGCAGCATGATCCCGCCCGCG
>CAXSEG010000094.1:0-14194 GCA_964235545.1 uncultured Acetobacteraceae bacterium | reverse complement strand
AACTATTTCACTGCCGCCGGATATGAGCCGGACTGAACGCAATCTGCTCTAGACTAAGTGGCCTGCACTTAAACACTGCTTAGTCTCGAATTACGCTTCGCGTATTGAGCCGTTGCATCACGTTGGATGGGCGATCCGGCAAGCCAGAGTAGCCATCGCCTGCTTCGGTTCGAGACCAGCCATCCCGCCGTCCCGCGAAACACCCCCTCCCCGACCAAGCACCACGCTTCCCACCCCCGCGCCCGCCGTGGCACCCTCGGTCCATGGCACGTCACACGTTCTTCTGCATCGACGCCCACACCTGCGGTAACCCGGTCCGAGTCGTCGCCGGCGGGGGGCCGGTGCTGCCCAACGTAACGATGGCGGAGAAGCGGCAGGTCTTCATGCGTGACCATGACTGGGTGCGCCGCGCGCTGATGTTCGAGCCGCGGGGGCATGACGTGATGTCCGGCTCCATCCTGTATCCGCCGACGCGGGAGGATTGCGAGTTGGGCGTGCTGTATATCGAGGTGAGCGGCTGCCTGCCGATGTGCGGCCACGGGACGATCGGCACGGTGACGGTAGCGATCGAGGAGGGGCTGGTGGTGCCGCGCACGCCGGGTCGGTTCGCGATCGAGGCGCCGGCGGGGCGCGTGGAGGTGGAATACGTGCAGGATGGCCCGTTCGTGGAGCAGGTACGGCTGCACAACGTCCCCTCCTACCTGCACGCGACGGACGTGTTGGTGAGCGTGCCGGGCTTGGGTGAGCTGCGGGTGGACGTGGCCTATGGCGGGAACTTCTATGCCATCATCGAGCCGCAAGCCGGCTGGCCCGGCCTGGACGAGGCGACCGCCAGCGACCTGATCCGCTGGAGCCCCGCCGTGCGCCAAGCCGTGCAGGCGGCGGTGGCGCCGGTGCATCCGGAGGACGACCGCATCGCCGGCGTTACGCACATCCAGTGGTGCGGCCCGGCGCGCAACCCGCGCGCGCACGGCCGCAATGCCGTGTTCTACGGGGAGGCCGCGATCGACCGGTCGCCGTGCGGCACCGGCTCCTCCGCCCGGCTGGCGCAGCTGGTCGGGCGCGGGCGGCTGGCGGTGGGCGAGGACTACGTGCACGAGAGCATCATCGGCAGCCTGTTCGACTGCCGGGTCGAGGCGGCGGCGCATGCCGGGAGCCGTAGCGCGATCCGGCCGAGCGTGGCGGGATGGGCACGGATCACCGGGCACAACACGATCTTCGTCGATGACCGGGATCCGTTCGCGCATGGGTTCCAGGTGGGGTAGCTAACGGCAGGGCTACGCCCCCTCGCCAAGCAGCATACGATCGTGTTTGATCGCACCGCACGATCACGGGCGAGGGACATCGCATGCAGCCTGCCTGGGCCGACCCATCCACCCCGGCGCGTCCGTTCGGCAGCACCGGGCCGCAGGGCCATCGCGGCCGGATGCGGGCGCGGCTGTTGACCGCCGGGCCAGACAGCCTGGCGGACTACGAATTGGTGGAGATGCTGCTGTTCCTGGGCGTGCCCCGGCGGGACACCAAGCCGTTCGCCAAGGGGCTGATCAACCGGTTCGGCGATCTGCTACATACCCTGTCCGCCCCGGTCGAGGCGCTGCAGGCGGCGGGGTTGAACGCGGACAGCTTGCGCGTGTGGGCGCTGGTGCAGGAGGCGGGGGCGCGGCTGGCGCGGGCGGAGACGATCGCCCGGCCGCTGCTGAACACGCCGGAGCGGCTGCTGGAGTATCTCGACCCGCCGCGCCGCCTGGGCCGCCCCGCCCATCTCGCGGCGTTGTTCCTGAACAACCGCAACCAACTGTTGGCGGAGGAGGCCTGGCCGGGGGACGCCGACCCGGCGCCCTTGGTGCAGCTGCTGGCCCGCCGCGCCGTGCACCTGCACGCGACCGCCCTGGTGCTGGTGCGCAGCCGGCCCGAGACGCGGCCGCGCTGCATGCAGGGCGACCGGGAGCTGGTGCAGCAGGTGCGGCGGGCCGGCAAGGCGCTCTCGCTGGTGCTGCACGACCACCTGGTGCTGGGCCGCGGTGACCCGTTCAGCTTCCGCGAGCTGCATCTGCTGTGATGGACGGCGCGCCGCCTGGGTTCGCCGATGGGCAGGTGGTGCGCTGGCTGCCGCCGGCGGACACGGCGCCGACCTTGCCGGGCCTGCCGGACGGGGCGTTGCTGGCCGAACTACTCTCCCTCGTGCTGCTGGCCGATGCGGAGGCGGTGGCGGTCCGGGCCACCGCGCGCTTCGGCAGTTTCGCCGCCGTGCTAGCGGCACCCGAGCGCGACCTGCGCAGCGTGCGCGGGCTGGGTCCGCACGGCATCGCCGCGATCAAGCTGCTGCACGCCGCTGCGGTGCGCTTGGCCCGCGCGGGGGTGATCGGCCTGCCGGTGCTGGACGGGTGGGACGCGCTGATCGCCTATCTCACGGCGGTGCTGGCGCGGGAGCGGATCGAGCAGTTCCGCATCCTGTTCCTGGACGCCGCCGGACGCCTGCGGGCCGACGAGGCGCAGGCCCGCGGCACCGTCAACCACACGCCGGTCTACCCGCGGGAGGTGGTGCGCCGCGCCTTGGAGCTGGACGCCGCGTCCATCATCCTGGTGCACAACCACCCGAGCGGCGACCCGGCGGCCTCGATGGAGGATTTGGAGATGACCGACCGCATCCGCGACGCGGCGGAGGCGGTTGACGTCGTGGTGCGCGACCACGTGATCATCGGCAACGGGCGATGGTTGAGTTTTCAGCGGGAGGGGTTTCTTGTGCCCTGCGCGGTTCCATGACGAGGGCGCTCGCAGGAGGCGCCACCCCCGCTTGACCTACCCCGCCCGCCAAGCCACTTACGGGTAAGCGTCCCAGCCCGCACCGAGGTCACATAGCGCCGCCATGTCCACCCGCCTCCTCATCGATCACCGTGCCGGCGGCGTGTTGCGCTCCGGGGATGCGGCAGCTCTGGTCCGGCATCCCGAGAAGGCTACCCGGCCGAGCACGCCGGCGCTGCGCAAGCCGGACTGGATCCGGGTGCGCGCGCCCAACCACCCGGTGTATCACGAGACCCGCGCGCTGATGCGTGAGAATGGGCTGGTGACGGTGTGCGAGGAAGCGGCTTGCCCGAACATCGGCGAGTGCTGGTCCCAGCGGCACGCGACCATGATGATCATGGGGGACACCTGCACGCGCGCCTGCGCCTTCTGCAACGTGGCGACCGGGCAGCCGGATCCGCTGGATGCGAGCGAGCCCGGCCGGGTCGCGGATGCGGTCGCCAAGCTCGGGCTGCGGCACGTAGTGATCACCTCGGTGGACCGGGACGACTTGCCGGATGGTGGCGCCGGGCACATCGCGGCGGTGATCCGCGCCATCCGGAACGCAGCGCCGCAGACAACCGTCGAGGTGCTGACGCCGGACTTCCTGCGCAAGGCAAAAGCGGCCGAACTGGTCGTCGCGGCCCGGCCGGACGTGTTCAACCACAATCTCGAGACGGTGCCGCGCTTGTATCCGAGCATCCGGCCAGGAGCGCGCTACTTCCAGTCGCTGCGTCTGTTGGACCACGTCAAGACGCTGGATCCGACCATCTTCACGAAATCCGGCCTGATGGTCGGCCTTGGCGAGGCCAAGACCGAGATCATGCAGGTGATGGACGACATGCGGATGGCCGATATCGATTTCCTCACCCTCGGCCAATATCTGCAGCCGACGCCAAAGCATGCCGCGGTGGACCGCTTCGTAGCTCCGGACGAGTTCGCCGACTATGCCACCCTGGCGCGGGCCAAGGGGTTTCTGATGGTGTCGGCCACCCCGCTCACGCGGTCCTCCTACCACGCAGACAGCGACTTCGCGGCCCTGCGCGCGGCGCGGCAGGCCGTGCACGCGGGCGCCCGCTAGCGTGCCGACGCATGCCGAGCACAAGCTTGTTCCCTATACGGCCGAGCAGATGTTCGAGTTGGTCGCCGATGTTGGCAAATACCACGAGTTCCTACCCTGGTGCGCCGGGTCCAAGGTGAGGACGCGGACGGAGACCGAGTTGGTGGCCGATCTCACCATCGGTTTTGGCCCGTTCCGCGAGAGCTTCACCAGCCGGGTGGCGCTGGACCGGCCCAAGACGGTCAACGTGAAATACGAGAACGGGCCGTTCCGTTACCTGAACAACCAATGGACGTTCACGCCGGC
Source organism: uncultured Acetobacteraceae bacterium (assembly GCA_964235545.1). Taxonomy (GTDB): domain Bacteria; phylum Pseudomonadota; class Alphaproteobacteria; order Acetobacterales; family Acetobacteraceae; genus LMUY01. The sequence continues at coordinate 10,047 of CAXSEG010000094.1, read as the reverse complement.
GTCGCATGGCTGCCGGGTGGATTTCTTCGTGGATTTCGAGTTCAAGAGTCGCATGCTGCAAGCGGCGATCGGTGTCGTGTTCAACCAGGCGGTGCAGGCGATGGTCAATGCGTTCCTCAAGCGGGCCCGGGATGTGTACGGCCGCCCGACTGCCACGATGTCCGTCGACACCGTGCCGGTGAAAGGCTGATGAGCTTCGCACCACCCCCCTTCCGCTCGCCCGTGCCGGTGCGGGTGAACCTGTATTCGGACACGCAGACCCGGCCGTCCCGCCCGATGAAGGAGGCCATGATGGTCGCCGAGGTCGGGGACGAGCAGCACGGCGACGACCCGACCATCAATGCCTTGTGCGAGCGGATGGCGGCGTTGATGGGCAAGCAGGCAGCGATGTTCCTGCCCACGGGAACGATGTGCAACCAGATCTCCATCCTGGGGCACTGCCGGCCCGGCGACGAAATCCTGGCCCACCACACCGCCCATATCCTCACTAGCGAGGGCGGCGCGCCGGGTGCGCTGGCCGGCGCTCAAGTGACGGGGCTGCCCGGTGCGGACGGCCTGTTCGACGCGGACGCCGTGAGCGCCGCGATCCGGGTGAAGTCCCGCTACGCACCGCCGCAGGCGCTGCTCGCGGTCGAGCAGACCGCCAATTTCGGCGGCGGCACGGTCTGGCCGGTCGAGACGCTGAACGCGGTGGCGGCGGTGGCGCACGAGAACGGCCTTGCGACGCACATGGACGGCGCACGGTTGATGAACGCCGTGGTGGCGAGCGGCGTGCCGGCGGCCGAGATGGTGGCCGGCTACGACACCGTCTGGCTGGATTTCACCAAGGGCCTCGGCGCGCCGCTCGGTGCCGTGCTGTGCGGCACAACAGAGTTCATCGGCGAAGCCTGGCGGTGGAAGCAGCGGATGGGTGGCTCCCTGCGCCAGGGCGGCATCTGCGCTGCCGCCTGCCTGTATGCGCTGGACTACAATGTCGACCGTCTGGCGGAGGATCACGAGAACGCCAAGGCGCTCGCCCGCGGCTTGGCTCAGGTGCCGGGCCTGCGGGTGCGGATGCCTGAGACGAACCTCGTGTACATCGACACGTCGGAGTCCGGCATGGACGCGACGGAGTTGGCCCGGCGTGCCGCCAACGAGGGCGTGCTGATCTCCGTGATGGGCCCGCACAAGGCCCGTGCCTGCACCCATCTAGACGTGTCCGCCGCACAGGTGGACGACGCCGCTGCCGTAATCCGTGCCATCGCTGCCTGAAGGAACCGCCTAATGCGCCTGACCGTTGCCGTCGCCTTCCTCGTCCTCGCCGGTGCCGCCCAGGCGCAGTCGCCACTGACCGGCACTACCGGCCCGCTGACCTCAGCGCCGCCGAGTGCGTCGGCCACGCCGGTCGGCCGTGGCACGGAACAGGCCGCTCCAGTTGCCGCGGCGCCGGCTGCGCCTGCCCGCCACCGCCGCACCTTGCAGGAGCGGTTCGACGAGGCAAACACCACTCATGACGGCCACCTCACGCTGGAGCAGGCACGGGCAAAAATGCCCGCCGTCGCACGAGATTTCACCGCGATCGACACCGGCAACCAGGGCTACGTGACGATCGACCAGATCAAGGACCATGCCAGGCAGGCCCGCGCCGCCCGCCGAGCCGCCCGCGCCGCTGCCAAGACGCAGTAGCGTGCCCGACTGGGTCGTTGAGGCCGGCACGCCGGAGGCGGTGGCTTACCGGCTGATGGAGCGCATCCTTCCCACGCTGGGCAAGCAGGGCAAGGAGGAAGTGCTGAAGCTATATGCCGAGTGCCTGGCGACGGTGCGTGGGCCGGTGGCGGAGGATCTTCTGAACGCGTTGAACTTCGAGGACTGACGGTCGGAGGGAATCAAGCTCCCTCACTCCGCCCTTTCCCAGCGGTAGGGGGAGAACAGGAAGGTTGGCGGTCTAGCCGGGTAGCGGCGCGAACCATAGATGTGCGGTAATGGTCCCCGATCCCCGCCTGCGTCCCGTCTACATCGGCAGCGAGATCTATCGCGGCTCGACCTACGGGCCGAAACACCCGCTCGCCATCCCGCGCGTCTCCACCGTCACCGACCTAGTGCGGGCTATGGGGTGGCTGGACGAAGCGGTGTTTCTGCCGGCGCCGATGGCCAGCGTTGCGGCCGTAACCCGGTTCCATGACCCGGCCTATGTCGAGGCGCTGCGCCGGGCGGAGAGGGCGCAGGCGGTCAGTGACGAGGACCGTGCCCGGTTCAAGATCGGCGCTGAGGGGAACCCAGTCTACCGCGAGATTTTTCGCCGGCCGATGACGTCGGCTGGCGGGGTAATGCTGGCGGCGCGGCTCACGATGCCGGGCGGCACGGTCTACTGCCCCGGTGGCGGCACACATCACGGCCGGCCCGCCCGTGCCGCCGGGTTCTGCTACCTGAACGATCCCGTGCTCGGCATACTGACCTGGCTGGACGCAGGGCTGGAGCGCGTCGTCTACCTCGACATCGACGCGCATCATGGGGACGGTGTGCAGGACGCATTCGCCGACGACCCGCGCGTGCTGACGATCAGCGTGCACGAGGCCGGGCGCTGGCCGCATACCGGGCTGGCGGAGGACCGGGCGGGCGGGGCGGCGCGCAATTTCCCTGTGCCAGCGAGGTTCAACGACAGCGAGATGCGGGTGCTGATGGAGGGCGCGATCCTGCCGCTGATCCTAGCGCACCGGCCGGATGCGATCTTCCTGCAATGCGGCGCCGATGCGCTGGAGGAGGATCCATTGGCCAAGCTGTCGCTGTCCAACAACGCGCATTGGGCCGTGGTGGACGCCACCCGCCATCTGGCGCCCCGGCTGATCGTCACGGGTGGCGGTGGCTACAACCCCTACACCGTGGGGCGGTGCTGGGCCGGGGTTTGGGCGGTGCTGAACGACATTGCCGTCCCGCCGCGCACCACACCGGAGGCCGAGCGTGTGCTGCGCGCGCTGACCTACAACCGGGCGGCCGGGCGCAACCCGCCGGAGCACTGGTTCACCACCTTGCGCGACGCGCCGCGCGAAGGCACGGTCCGCCCCGAAATCCGGCAGCTGGTCGCCGGAGCGCTACTGGAGACCGTCGCCGCATGAACCGTCGCACCCTGCTTGCCGCCCTGGCCCTGATGCCCGCCGCCATCGGCGCCCAGCAATCGTTTGCTCAGTATGCGCCGGGCCCGACCGCAGCGCAGCCGGAACTGCCGAAGGAGAAGCTGGTGATCGTCACCCGCGATGGCCAGCGCCACGATTTCAACGTGGAGATTGCGATCTCGCCCTCGCAGCAGGAGACGGGGCTGATGTTCCGTCCGACCGTGCCCGCCGATGGCGGCATGCTGTTCGACTGGGGCCAGCCACGGGACAGCACGATGTGGATGCGCAACACGATCGCCCCGCTGGACATGGTGTTCATCAACAGCGACGGCACGATCCGCCACATCGCCGAGAACACGACGCCGCGCAGCCTGGCGCAGATCCCGTCCGGCGGGCAGGTGCGCGCGACGTTGGAACTGGCGGCTGGCACGGCGGCGCGGTTGCATGTCCGGGTGGGGGACAAGGTGGAGCAGCGGGTGTTCGGGAACGCCTAAGGCAGGCCCCGCCAGCACCCGCAACGGGACAGTCGCCCCTTGACCCTGTAACCGGGTGTCCAGCGGACGACTGTCCTCTGGCGGGGTTTGGGGCAGAGCCGCAATCTTCCTTCCCGAAGTACAACCGAGGCACTGTCGGGTATGGACGCAGCCCACGAGATCATCCTTATCGCAGGCGTCTTGTGCCTGTGTGCCTTCTTCGCCGGGATCGCCTCGACGCGGGTCGGGATGCCGTTGCTGCTGGTGTTCATCGGCGTCGGCGTGCTGGCCGGCGAGGATGGCCCGGGTGGCATAAGGTTCGATAATTTCCATACCGCTTACCTGACCGGCAGCCTGGCGCTCGTCGCGATCCTGTTTCAGGGCGGGCTGGTAACCGAACGGGGCATGCTCAAGAAGGCGCTCTGGCCCTCGATCGCCTTGGCCACCGTCGGCGTGGCGATCAGTGCGGGCGTGGTGGGAGCAGCGGTGATGTGGCTGTTCGCGGTACCATGGCCCAAGGCACTCCTGCTCGGTGCGGCCACGGCACCGACCGATGCGGCGGCGGTGGCGGTGATCCTGCGCCTCTCGGGTGCCAAGGTCCCGTCCCGCGTCGTGGCGGCACTCGAGGTCGAGTCCGGGCTCAACGATCCGATGAGCGTGTTCATCACCGTCGCCCTGGTCGAGGCGATGACGGTGCCCGAAAGCGTAGGGGTGGCGCACGCGCTGCTGCTGTTTTTGAAGGAGATGGCGGGCGGAGCCGTGATCGGGCTCGCGAGCGGCACCATCCTGCTTTGGCTCTTCCGCAAGCTGGACATCGAAAGGTCCGCCTTCCCCGTGTTCGCGATCGGCGGCGCGCTGGCGGTGTTCGGCGGCGCGCAGATTGTGGGGGCCAGCGGGTTCCTGGCCGTCTACCTGGCCGGGGTCATCGTTGGGAACTACGATCACCCCGCTGGCCAACCGGTGACGCGCTTCTTCGGCGCCCTGGGATGGCTCGCGCAGATTGCCTTGTTCCTGATGCTGGGCCTGCTGGTCACCCCGCATGAGTTGCCACCGGTCATGCTGCCGGCCCTGGCGGTGACCGCGGTGCTGGTGCTGGTCGCCCGGCCGGTCAGCGTGTTCGCCTGCCTGCTGCCGTTTCGATGGACGGCGCGTGAGGCAGGCTTCGTCTCCTGGGTCGGACTCCGCGGCGCCGTGCCGATCTACCTGACCATCCTGCCGCTGCTTGCGGGCGTGGAGGGCAGCCGGGCCTTGTTCAACATCGTGTTCGTCGTGGTGGTGACGTCGGTTGCGGTCCAGGGGTGGACGGTCGGGCCGTGCGCCCGCTTGCTCGGCCTGCGCGTGGACGAGAACGCACCGGTGGGGGGCGCAGCTTCGGGGCAGACCCAGGGGTAAGCCGTCGGTGACGATGGGCATTCCCGTATTCCCAGGCCGCTGCGTCAGTCGGATCGAGCCCGGTTGTTGCGGGGTGGCTTTCGTTGACCTGCTCGTAAAACCCCCGTAGAGCCTGGTTTTACATGGTCCGGGGCGTGGCGCAGCCTGGTAGCGCGCCTGTTTTGGGTACAGGAGGCCCCCGGTTCGAGTCCGGGCGCCCCGACCATGCTGGGCCGGCAAAGGTTCCGTTCCGCGCGCTTTCTTCAATCCGTGGCAGGTTGCGGGTCGGGGGAAACGGCTTCCGCACGCATAGGATGGAGTCGCCAATCTCCCTCACCCCGGCGCTTCTATGAGAATGGTCTGGATGCGGTATCACAGTGGGAGCAGTATAGGTCCCACCTGATCCGGGCATTTTCATCAGCGGCGGCGCATCGCTTCGATACAAAGGGTCTCTCCCGGAAAGGCCGCGGGAGAAGAGGTGAGCTTCGGCCGATTTGCGATCGCCTGCCCGAGGCACAGGCTTCGGGGCCCTTGAAGCGGTTTTCGGTGCCGCCTATGTTCGATTCCGCTGGGGATAGACCTCGGCGCCACATCTTGGTGAAGCACCATGAATTCGACTAGCCAGCCCGATGCCGGGCTCGACATGGCACAGCCGTCTCCAATCGACCTTTGCGTGTTCATCGGCCGGTTCCAGCCGTTCCACGCGGCCCATCTCCGCGTCGTGCAGGATGCTTTGCAGTTCGGGCGCTACGTCCTTGTCCTGATCGGTTCGGCCAACGCGCCGCGCAGCCATCGCAACCCGTTCGTGTACGCCGAGCGTGCGGACATGATCCGGCTTTCGGTCAGCGAGGCAGAGCGGGCGCGGCTGATCATCCTGCCGCTCGAGGACTGCTTGTATAATGACACGCAGTGGGTGGCCAACGCGCAGCGGCAGGTCAACGTGGCGCTGGAGCAGGTCGGTGTCGCCCAGCCGCGCATTGCGCTGATCGGGCACAGCAAGGACCACAGCTCCTATTACATCAAGCTGTTCCCGCAATGGGGCACCCCGATCAATGTTCCGGAGTATGCGCACGGACTGTCCTCCACGCGCATCCGCAACAGCTACTTTTCGAATATGGCCGAGATCTTCTTGAACGACGCGGATGGCCACAAGCCCGGCGACTTGCCGCAGGACCATCTGCTGCCCACGCCGGTGCGGGATTTCCTGCTCGGCTTCGCGAAGACGGCCGAATTCAGCGACATCCGCGAGGAATACGAGTTCATCCTGAATTACCGCGCGCAATGGGCGGTGCCCAAGGTGCCCTACCCGGTCACCTTCGTGACGGTTGACGCTTGCGTCGTCACCGCCGGGTGCGTGCTGCTGATCCGCCGCCGCGGCCGGCCGGGCAAAGGGTTGTGGGCGCTGCCCGGCGGCTTCCTGGGCCAGACGGAGACGGTGCTGGAGGGGATGCTGCGGGAGCTGCGGGAGGAGACCAAGATCGCAGTGCCGCCGGCCATGCTGCGCGGCTCGATCGTGGCCGAGCGGGTGTTCGACGAGCCGAACCGCTCCTCCCGCGGGCGCACCATCACGCACGGCTTCCTAGTCCATCTGAGGAACGAGACCGCGTTGCCCTCCCTGCGCGGCCGCAAGCCGGCGAAGCTGCCGGAGGTGCAGGCGGCCGATGACGCCGAGAAAGCGCAGTGGTGGCCGCTCGCCGACATACGGCGGGACATGATGTTCGAGGATCATTTCAACATCGTCCTGGCCCTGACCAGCCTGATCTGACCTCCATCCGTCCAGGGATAGACCCCGGCGGCACCCCTCTCAAAGGAGCTTTGAGATCATGACCGAGAACCTCATCCTCGCCACCGACTCCTACAAGGCTAGCCATTGGCTGCAATTCCCGCCGGGCACGTCGTTCGCGCACTATTACATCGAGAGCCGCGGCGGCGTGTATGACCGCACGGTGTTCTTCGGATTGCAGGCCCATCTCCGCCGCTATCTCGCCCGCCCGGTGACGCAGGCCGATATCGACGAGGCGGACGCGTTCTTCGCCGCCCATGGCGAACCGTTCAACCGCGCCGGGTGGGAGCATATCCTGACAGCGCACGATGGCCGGCTGCCGGTGGAGATCAAGGCAGCGCCGGAAGGTGCGGTGATCGGCACCCACAACGTGCTGGCCACCATCGTGAACACAGACCCGGCATGTTTCTGGCTGCCGGGCTACCTGGAAACCGCGCTGCTGCGGGCCGTGTGGTATCCCACCACAGTCAGCACGATCTCCTTCCACTGCAAGCTCGCGATCCTGCGCGCGCTGACCCGGTCCTCCGACATCCCGGCCGGACAGGACCCGGCCGCGTTCAAGCTGCATGATTTCGGCGCCCGCGGTGCCACCTCGCAGGAGAGTGCTGCGCTGGCCGGCATGGCCCACTTGGTCAACTTCTCCGGAACCGACACGATCGAGGGAGTGCTCGCCGCGCGGCGCTTCTACGACGAACCGATGGCTGGCTTCTCCATCCCCGCCGCCGAGCACAGCACCATCACGTCCTGGGGCCGCGAAGGTGAGCTGGATGCCTACCGCAATATGCTGCGCCGCTTCGCCAAACCGGGCAGCATGGTGGCCGTGGTGTCCGACAGCTACGACCTGATGCACGTTGTACGGACCGTGTGGGGCGGCACTCTGCGCGACGAGATCCGGCGCAGCGGTGCCACGCTGGTGGTGCGCCCAGACAGCGGCGACCCGCTGAGCGTGCCAGTGGAGGTGCTGGGCGCCCTGGACGAGGCGTTCGGCAGCACGGTCAACAGTAAGGGCTTCCGCGTGCTGCCCTCCTGCATCCGGGTGATCCAGGGCGATGGCATCGACGCGGAGTCTTTGCCGCGCCTGCTCAATACAATTCTCGCGGCAGGCTACTCGGCGGACAACATCGCGTTCGGCATGGGCGGCGGGCTGCACCAGATGCTGAACCGCGACACGCAGAAATTCGCGATGAAGTGTAGCGCGGTGCAGGTCGGCGGCGTGTGGCGGGACGTGTTCAAGTCCCCAGCCGGCGACCCCGGCAAGCGCAGCAAGAGTGGCCATTTCGCGCTGGTGGCGGGCGCCGGTGGTTACAAGACAGTGCCGCTGGCCGGGCGCGAGGCGGACGATCTGCTGGAAGTGGTCTACCGCGACGGCAGCCTCCTGCGGCAGACGCCGTTCAGCGCTGTGCGCGAGCGGGCCCACGAAGCGGCGGTCCGGGCCGTGCCCGGCTTCGCCTGAGAAGCACGACCCTGGCCGGTCACCCGCTTCCTGCTATATCTGACACTAGGTTTCTCGAACGGAGACGTCCATGCGCGCCCGAATCTTCCAACGCCCCAAGACGGCCATGCAGTCCGGCGTTGCCGGCACGGAGAACTGGGTTCTCGACTTCGCCCCCACGCGCCCGGAGGTGAACGATCCGCTGATGGGCTGGTGGGGACGGGGCGACACGCACGGCCAGGTGCTGCTGCGGTTCGACAGCCAGGCACAGGCGGTGGCGTATGCCGACGCCAACGCCATCCCTTACGACGTCGAAATCCCGCCGGCGCCGGTCAAGCACAAGCCGAAGGCGTACGCGGACAATTTCCGTTACGGCCGGTCCGAGAACTGGACCCACTGACGGGCGGGTGCTACGGCGCCGTTCAGTGTGGCGCCCTAGCTTAGCTGGATAGAGCACGGACTTGTAAGACTGTCGCTGGTCTTACCGGGTCATCGCCGTGCCAGCGTTTTGCTCAGTCAGCACAGAGCGTTGGTGGTCAACCTATATGCCGACTGAAGCGACCCTCGGACCCTGTGTGCCGCTAGTGTGCCACTGGAACCGAGGGTCTACAGGGGGTCGCCCTAGGGGACATTAAGTGTCCGCCCGGCTACGCGGCCTTCCTGAACACCGTGTCCGTCACGCTCTCCATGACCTTGTTGGCGCGCTCCACGGCCACGCCGGCGGCCAGGTGGGCATCAATATTCGATGCTGTTTGACACCTTGGTCTACAACATCGGCGTCCAAGCGTTCCTGGAGAGCACGCTGCTGCGGGACCTGAACGTCGGCAACTTCACCGCGGCGGCCCTCCAATTCCTTGTATGGAACCGCGGTGGCGGCCGGGTGATCTCTGGGCTGACCATCCGCCGCGCCACGGAGCGCCGCCTGTTCCAGACGCCTGTGGCGGCCGTCAAGCCGGCCATCAACGCCCCAGTCACGAAGGTCCCTGCATGAGCTTCAAGGCCCCATGCCCCCCAAGGTCTCCACGCTCGCACCGCTCCCGGCGGTTGCCGTGATGCATAGCTACGTGGCGAACACCGCGTCCATGGCTCCGGACATCACGGCTGGTGAACTGGCGACGCTGCTGAACCTCAATGTCTCCACAGGGCCGGCGACCTACGCCGCGCTCCCAGCGGCGGTTCAGCGACACTTTAAGATCCCATGACGATCGACCTGGCGGTGAACCTCCTCTACGTCGTCGGGATCCGTGCTGTTCCTCGTGGGCTCGGTGCTCTCGATGCTGAAGTGACCGGCCCGGCTGGGATCGAACCAGCGACCCGTCGCTTAGAAGGCGACCGCTCTATCCACTGAGCTACGGACCGTCAGGCCCCACTTAGCAATAAAAACCCCCTTCATGAAGACCTTGCGGGTCTCATGGAGGGGGTTCTTTTGGTCCTACAGCCACCGCGGCCAGGAGCGCCTCACCGGTGCCGGGATGACCAGTATGACCACCAGGACCACCAGAGGGTCCACAACAATCGCCCACCACCTGATTGCCAGGCATAGGAAAACAAACAGAGTCAGTGCAATTGAAGCGCGGATCATGGAGGCCAGAAGGCTACTCCTCACCCTCAGCGGCCGGCAAGGTGCAGTCGTAGCTTAGTCTCCCGGCGGCAATGGACAGACGCATGGCGTCCGCTGCGGTCGCGCGGATCGTCACGCTCCCCATGCCAGGGGCGGTGAACGTCATGCTTCCGATGCCGTCATGCTCGGTCGTGGAGAAGTCCATGACGCCCCCACCGGCCGTGCGGAGGACGTTGCGGCCTTCGAGAGCGATCACCGGCAGTCTGGGATTGACCCGGTTTCGTGGACACCCTGAAGCTTTCACCAGAGGTGCTCCTGATGCCCAAGACGCGTCCGCC
>CAXSEG010000093.1:0-14206 GCA_964235545.1 uncultured Acetobacteraceae bacterium | reverse complement strand
CCTGCAAATCTACGATGCGGCGGTCGGCGAGGGCGGCCAGATCATGCTGGTGGACGAGGATGGCCAATCTCGCATGCTGCTGGATCCGCCTCCGGTTGCCAGGCCCCAAGCCGCTGCCGCGCTGTCCGCGGGATCGCCCGACAGCTATTCGGAAGCTTGGCCGGACACCCTGTTCGGCTTCTCGGCTCCGCCTACCGTCAACCCAGCCACTACCATGGGTGACCAAGTCGTCGGCAACGTACCAATGGAAAGTCCGGCCTTGGCGGCTGGGCATCTCGGCCCGCGCGCAATCGCCATGGCGCACCGTTATCCCCGTCGCCAGGGATTGATTGTCCCCGAGCGGCTGCGGACCGAACGCATGCCCAGGGATCCTGCCGGGCTGTTGGACGCCCTGGTCCGCAACGTGCGGTTCCGCCCGGAAGACCTCTTGGCCGTCCACCAGGACAGCGCCCCGGTCGAACGGCGGGTCGGCGATCTGTTCCAGCGCGGCGAGCAGAGCCGCAACTTGGAGCAGTCAAGCATCAGCTTCCAAGTGGCCCGCCTCAACGCCCACGACCTCCTCTCGGTCAGCGACTACGTCGATGCCCGTCAACTTGGCCTGCGGCTCCAGGATGCCCTGGCCCGTGCGCTGGTCGAGGCCAACCTGCCGGTTGTCGAGCGGCATGTCCTGCAGCGGGCGTTGAACGTGATCCTGGTCAAGTCGCCCACTTTGCTGAAGGACGCGTTGCGACGGGCCATCGGCGCCTGCGCGGAAGTCGTCGACGCCTTTGACTTGCCCATTGAGTGGCAGAGCGAGTCGTCGCTGTCCGGATCCCGGTTGAACCTCTACGGCTGCATGCCCCAGGGCTTGAACACCTGGGAGACGGCGTTCGCGGATTGGCTTGACCGCCAGGACCGGGTGCTGTGGTGGACGCGGAACCTGCCCCGTCCCAACGCCCGCGACGACTGGTCAGTCCGGATCGTGCTGCCCGAAAGCGGACGGGGCTACTATCCCGACTTCATCGTGTGCGTTGAGGGCCGCAAGCAGCCCGGCGGGATCGGGCTGGCGGAGACGAAAGAACGCACCGAGACGGAGGACAGCGCCGCCAAGAGCCGGACAGAGCACCGTGAGTATGGTCGGGCGCTGATGGTGTCTTACGACCGTGCCGCGGACCGCTTTCTCAGGGTGGAATACAACCCTGACATCGGGCGCAACCGGGAAGTCGGGCCGCTACGGCAGGACGACCTGCTGTAGGACCTTGCCCGACGCTGCTTCACGTTTCTGCCCCGCGTTATTTGTCCGAAAAGTGGCTCGACGACCCGCTTGCCCAGCCGATAGGCTGCGAACGGCCGACCACCGCTGCGGGTCCGTTTTGGAGTTAGTCGATGGAAGCTGCGCCGGACGACTACGTCATCCAGTTCCTATGCATCCACAAACCGGCAACCTTCGCGTTCTTCATGTCTGCATCCGAGGCGCGCAGACGTAGTAACGCGCTTTCGGCGAAGATTGCCGGAGCCGGACAAGATCCTCCGGTCTTCCGCGAAGAAACCGAGAATGCTTTGAGCCACAACATCCGGCGCGGAATGCACATGGATCCCGAACGGCAAATAGACGCCGCATTGACTGTGGTGTGGTTGACAATGACCGGTCATGCCGCAGTCGCAGCCCCAAACGCGGAGGGACTTGTCATCGAATTCTCCGAATCCCCGTTATCGAGCCGTAACCCGAACAGCATTCACATCAATTTCGGCAGTGACGGCGGACCGCCGTCATACGTGCACTACTGGACTGACACATCCGCTGCAGTGACGACGCTGAACGAAGCGCTTCAGGCTCAAGCCCGGGATCGGCGAGCGTAGGTCGACACCTACTCCCCTTGCGACCGTCTTGCCAAATCGCCGACGCTGACGACGGCACGTAGAAGTAGAATGTCTCCCTACAACGCAATCGCTAGATCGGGCCGCTCAGGCAGGACGACATCCTCTAGGAGGCCAGGTCGCGCGCCTTGCAATAGGAGACACCGCGCACCCGTCCGTCCGTGCGTTCAGCACCTCAGTCCGGCGGGCGCTGACGCCAGGTATTTCCAGCCTCGGACCCCGGCTCAAGCCGCGGTAGCTTGCGGACAGGGTGTTGCCTTCAACACAGGACGATCTGACGGACTGGATACCCATAACGACCCTCATCACACAGCCACCACAGCCTCATCCGCCCCCGGCGGGGCTATGGACGTCATAGTGAAGCGTGGCGGGTCCGGATCGTTATCCTGTGGTCAAAACTAGGCTAGGCCAATTGTCGATTACGACGTGTTCTTCCTAGTCATTCCGCGTGAGGGTCCCATCCCGGGCAAAGATGAGCGACGTGGTTTCTGAGCCGAAGGACTGGATGGCTGTCCGGCGAATGTAGTCTACACGCGTGTTCATCGCGTCCATTGCCAACGACTCGAAGGCAGGGTCGAGGGTCACGTTGGCGTAAGCCCGGCCAACAAGCTCAACCTGTAGGAGCAGCTTGCCAGGGTCCGGGTGACGCAAATTCCAGTGGATCCCCATGCCCGTAACATGCCTCCAAGGTGCATGCGCCAGGACGATTGCTGCCGAGACCCCAGTCGGCGACTGATCGAATGTCACCGCAGAGCCGTTGGCCACTCTGAGCCTGTTGATGGACAGCGCCAGCGTACCGGTGGCGCTGTCATGACCATCATCAAGGGATTGCACCGGGGTCGATGGCGTCACCAGCAACTGTCTCTGCGGCTTTGAGAGTTGCCCTGCTGCCTGCGAATCGACAACCGCGGCATCGGTGGCTTGAGCCAGAGTGGGCCGCCTAGATGCGTCCTGCGCGCCTGCCGAGGCTCCCTGTGCACTCAGTGGTGTCGAGGAGCCGTCCGGGGTCGTAGCGGATCGGTTGCCACCGAGAAGAGCACCTCCGACGATCAGAACGAGAATGACCAACCCGCCAAGGACTGAGCCGCCGCCTGATGCCCGTCGGGATGTCTGGTAGCTCAAGCCAGTGCCAGGCAGGCTGTAGGTGGTTCGTGTGCCGCGTGGTCCTATGTTGGTCGTCACCCCGCGGCCGCCCAGGCTCAGGCTCGTGCCTGATTTGGAGACGTTAAGGCGAACACCGCGGGCTATACGGATCGACCGACGGTAACGCCACGCCATAGATCCACTCCCCTGGCTCAAAACGACCAACTCGCGCAATCAAGGTTGCCGCCGCGGTTCTCATACCACACCGGTTTGCTGACGACGTAGAGTTCGACGAGCCTTGCATCGACAGTTTAGGCCTGAGCTTCCAGAAAGGAACGTTTTGCACGTGACGCCTCCTTCGTGTTCAATCGTGCCAGCAAAATTCGAGGTTTGCGGTGTTCAAAGTTGTCTCTGCGCTCATGTTTTCCGCTTGGCTGCTGGCATCGCATGTCGCTTGGGCCGACGATGTATGCGCCATCACGGCCCTGCGCGATGTCGCATCGATTGATGACCCAACCACGATGATGCGTTCTGGAGATCACCGAGGCAGCATTACAGGCTATCAGGTCGACCGCGGTACTCGGGTCGCATCGTTCTGTCAGCATGGAGGTTACTGCTGGCCGGAATCCGTGACGATCAGCGGACGTAGCGTGCCAGCCGTGAAACTGACGAACTGCTCGATCGACCGACAGCATCCGAAATCCGACGGCGACACGGTCGCCTACGAACTTCTGCCCGATCGTGGGAAGATCGGACAACGGGTCATGAAAGAAAGCGATGTGGCTGACCAGTTTATGCGGATGGGCATGTGTCACGCCTGCGCTCAGAACGTCGCCGCCTTCTATGTTCACAAGCCGACGACGGAATGCGGCAAGCTCGCCAAGTCTGCACTTGAAGGTAATCCCGATGCGCTGGCTGTCTTGAATGAGGAAAAGCCGGGACCGAAGTGCCAATACTAGCAATGAGCTTTCAAAATGGATTTGCCAATTACGATTCTCTCATTAAGCATGCAAATTGAGGTGGGTATTTACTTTTGAAGGCACGTGCTACGTTGATGTGTACAGCGTCTCGCGATCGGCGAAGGCTTGTTAAGACCGCTTCATCAAGGAATGACCTACAACCGGATGAGCTTGGACGAAGGCCCTTATAGACTTTCCTCGCTCGGGCGGAATCTTCGCCAGCCAGTGCTCGATCCCTGTCTGCCAAAGCATCTGCGGCGTCCAATTGGTCAGTCTCATACCCTGGTAGAACTCCTTGTCGAGGATCTCCGGCTCGTGCTGCAGGTCCAAGAAGCCTTCCGGCCAGGTCTTCAAAGCCCGAATTCCTCGCGCGATAGCGCCCGCATGGTCGAACCCTTCCACTCCGAACCTCACCAAGCGGAACGCATTGTAGCCGCCAAATGTCGTGTCCAACCCTAGGCGACAGACGAACTCGAAAGCCTCCCGTGCATCAAGTTCGCAAATCGGCATCATGCGATGCAGTGCGGTCGCCTCCTCCTGGTACCTTTCGTCGCCGAGCAAACCGCTTGCCGCGGCAATCGCATGCAAAATCTGCGGAGCCGGTGGTTCCCCGTCAGGGCGGGCCAACCTCAGGTCCATGCGACCGCAAACGCAGCCGTTCAACTCCCCGCAGTTCCACGCAAGGGGGCGTTCGCACGCCGGGCAAGAGGAAACCATTTCTCGCCGGTGCGACGGACAGGCGGAGAAAAACGACAAGTCCCAGACCGCGCGATGATGGAGAGACTCGCTCAAGCAATCGGGGCAAACCATTCTGCGGTCCCGAAAATGTCGAAGAAACGGCCCGGCGATTGGCAGACCGCGAAACCGCATGCTTCTCGCATTGTGCGGCCCGTAGGATATGGCCTGCAATTCCTCGACGGTCACGTCGGTCAACGCGGCAATCCTCTCGATTGACTTGGGTTCGCCGATCCCGCGGAGGGTATTACCCCATTTCCCCGTGAGGCGGTCTACGGGCGTCCCTTGTCTTCGGGCAGCGCGGACAATGAAGCTCGCCAGGCTTTCGTCCGCCTTCGGTGGCGTGCCGAGCACGAAGCGCGTGCCCGGCGGACGAGCCGTGCCGGATGGAGATCGAATGACGGGACTCGCGACGTCGTTGTCCGGCAACCCTAAGGTCGCTTGTCACCGAGGTCGATCGTTTGGATGAGGCGCCGTGCCACTCGCTTCCCGCCGCAAATCCAGCGGGTCACTTGCGACGGGATGCGGAAAACTGCCCCCATCGATGGGAAAGTGGTGCCATGCGTGACGTCGAATGGCTTGGAAAGACCGGGAAGACCAAAATCGTGCCGGGCACGTTTTACGCCTTGAGCAGCCCTGCGGACTATTACGTGGAGCGGATGGAAAACGCCGACACCCTGTTCAAGAAGGTTTTGGCGGCAGAATTCGCCATCCGCGCCGACGCGGGGTCTATCGAAGCGCACGTCTTCATGGGCACGCAGTTGCGGGACAACGCGGCCGCCATGCGTCATCTGGAACACGCAGTGGCCGTTGGCGAGGCGCTATGGGCACCCGTCGCCGCAGCGGAAGGCGAGGACATGGTCTGGTGGGGATGCACGGCGACGCGGCCCTATATGCGCGCCATCCACGCGCTCGGTCTCGCCCGGCGGGAAGCGGGCAACGAAGACGAGGCACGCGCCTGCTTCGACCGGCTCCTTGATATGAATCCCCATGACAACCAAGGCATTCGGTTTTTGATCGAAGACGCCGAGTTGGAGATGGCGCCGTCGCTTTAGGCGTCGGCGGGCGCTAGCAAACCACTATAACCCGTTGCCCAAAAACGCCATTTCGAATTGGTGAAGCTGGACAATCCTCGGACCGTCCAGCTAATTCCGTCAAAGTCCAGATAATTGGGTCAGGGCAGACACATGTCGCTAGACATCCAGGTTTGCCACTTTCAACGCGTTGCCTACGATGAAATCGCGGCGTGGTTCGACTACGTCGCCCATGAGGGTGGAGAAGACCTCGGCTGCGTCCTCTACGTCGCCGACGCGGACTTGGAGGAGGGTTCTGACGGCTGGGTCCAGGGTGGTTTTCCAGAGCTGCTCGGGGTTCATCTCGCCGAGGCCTTTGAATCGCTGGATCGTCAAGCCTTTGCGGCCTTGCTGGAGGATGCGGTCGAAGGCGCTGGCGGGGCCGGCGACGGTGACGGTGTCGCGGTCTAGTTTCAGGGTGGCGGGTTGGGCGAACTTGGCGTGGAGGGCGTCGCGGCGGTCGAACAGCCAGCGGGCTTCGGCGCTGCGGAGGGAGCCGGCGTCGATGCGGTGCCAGTCGGCGACGCCGCGGACAGTGCGGCGCATCGTCAGGCCGCGCTCGTCTGCGTCCACCACCCAGCCGCGCTCGTTGGCGACGGAGATGCTGGCGAGGCGGTCGGCCAGCACGGCGCGCTCGCCGACTGTGCCGGCGTGGTCCGAGGTCAAGGCACCGGCGATGGCGGCCTGCTCCAGCAGGTTGGTGGGCACGGTACTCGAGAGCTTGCGCAGGTTGAGCCAGGCCTCGCGCAGGAACCTGGCCTCGGCGGCGAGCTCGTCGCCCTGCAGGTCAGAGCCGCCGGCGTAGGTCAGCACGGCTTCGGCGAGGGCCTTGCCGAGCAGGTATTCCTCGAGGGCCGCGTCATCCTTGATATAGCGCTCGTCCTTGCCGCGGGTGGCTTTGAACAGCGGGGGCTGGGCGATGTACAGGTAGCCGCGCTCGATCAGTTCCGGCATCTGGCGGAAGAAGAACGTGAGCAGCAGGGTGCGGATGTGGCTGCCGTCCACGTCGGCGTCCGTCATGATGACGATGCGGTGGTAGCGCAGCTTGGTGATGTCGAAGCCGCCCATCTCCGGCTCGCCGCGGCCGATGCCGGTGCCGAGGGCGGTGATCAGGGTGCCGATCTCGGCACTGCCGAGCATGCGGTCAAACCGGGCGCGCTCCACGTTCAGGATCTTGCCCTTCAGCGGCAGGATGGCCTGGTGCTTGCGGTCCCTGCCCTGCTTGGCGGAGCCGCCGGCGCTGTCACCCTCGACGATGAACACCTCGGCGTGGGCCGGGTCGCGTTCCTGGCAGTCGGCGAGCTTGCCCGGCAGGGTGCTCACGTCCAGCACGCCCTTGCGCCGGGTCAGCTCGCGGGCCTTGCGGGCGGCCTCGCGCGCGCTGGCGGCGTCCATGACCTTCTGCACGATGGCCTTGGCTTCGCGCGGGTGGGTCTCGAACCAGTGGCTGATCGCGTCGGCGGCGGCGGCCTGGACGACCGGCTGCACCTCGCTGCTGACCAGCTTGTCCTTGGTTTGGCTGCTGAACTTCGGGTCGGGGACCTTGACCGAGAGCACGGCCGTCATGCCTTCGCGCATGTCCTCGCCGACCAGGGCGAGTTCCTTCTTGCCCATGCTCTCGGCGTATTTGGTGACGACGCGGGTGAGCGCCTGGCGGAAGCCGGCCAGGTGGCTGCCGCCGTCGCGCTGCGGGATGTTGTTGGTGAAGCACAGCATGGTCTCGTGGAAGCTGTCGTTCCACTCGAGCGCGAACTCCACGCGGATGCCGACCTGGCTCTCCAGCGTGGTGACGCTGATGGGCTCGGGCAGCACAGGGGTCTTGGAGCGATCGAGGTAGCGGACGAATTCGACCAGGCCGCCCTCGTAATGGAAGTTGGTTTCCTGGGTAGGGGCGTGGCGCTCGTCGCACAGGCGGATGCGCAGGCCGGAGTTGAGGAAGGCGAGCTCGCGCATGCGCTTCTCGAGGATGGCGTATTCGAACTCGGTCTTGGTGAAGGTGGAGGGGCTCGGCTTGAAGGTGACCTCGGTGCCGTGGATTTCGGTGCTGGGGCCGACGATGTCGAGCGGGGCGACCGCGTCACCGCCCTTGAAGCGGATGACGTGTTCGGTGCCGTTGCGCCAGATGCGGACGTGCATCCAGTCGGACAGGGCGTTGACCACGGCGGCGCCCACGCCGTGCAGGCCGCCGGAGACCTTGTAGCTGTTCTGGTTGAACTTGCCGCCGGCGTGCAGCCGGGTCAGCACGACCTCGGCGGCGGAGACGCCTTCCTCGTGGTGGATGTCGGTCGGGATGCCGCGGCCGTCGTCGCGCACCGTGACCGAGCCATCCGCGTTCAGGGTGAGGGAGCACATGGTGGCGAAGCCGGCCTGCGCCTCGTCCACCGCGTTGTCGATGATCTCGAACGCCATATGGTGCAGGCCCGAGCCGTCATCGGTGTCGCCGATATACATGCCCGGGCGTTTGCGCACCGCGTCCAGCCCGCGGAGGACGGAGATGGAGCCGGCATCGTAGCTGCCGTTGGCGGGCGGTGAATCGGAAGGCGGCGCGGCGGGATCGGACATGCCGTCGGGAGACTCCGGGGTGGTTGCTTGACGCGGGAATATAGGTGGTTGAGGTCGGATTAGCGACCCCTCGGTGGGCTGAAGCCCACCCTACGAGGTTGGGAAGGCAGGGTCGGGCTGCAGGGTGTTGTTGCCGGTGCGCCAGGCCTGCGCCAGGCCTTGCAGGGGGGCGAAGACGTCCGGGTCGGTGCCGCTCAGCAGCACGGTTCCGATGCCGGCGGCGAGTGCGTCCAGCAGGTCCCGCCGACGCTCGGCGTCGAGGTGGACGGCGGGTTCGTCCAGCAACAGCACCGGCGGGGTGCCGCGGGCGGCGGTGATCAGGGCGGCGTGGCCGAGGATGGTGCCCAGCAGCAACGCCTTTTGCTGCCCCGTGCTGGACAGTGAAGCGGGGAGGCCGGTGGTGGCATCCGCGAGCGCCATGTCCGCCCGGTGGGCGCCCAGGCTGGCCGACCCGCTGGCCGCGTCCACTGGCCGGGCATCGCGCAGGGCGGCGCGCAGCCAGTCCTCGGCGGCGAGCGCCGGGCCGGTGTCCAGGCGGGCGGCGATAGGGTCCAACAAGGCCATGCGGGCGACGGGGAAGCGGCCGGCGGCGCCGGCCTGCAGCGCCGCGTTCAGCTGTGCCACCAGGGTGCGCCGGGCGGCGGCGGCGGCGGTGGCGTGGCGGGCCATGCTGTCCTCCAGCCCGGCGAGCCAGGCTGGATCGGCGCCACCTTGGGTGAGCAGCCGCTTGCGGTTGGCCATGGCGGTGTCGTGGGCCGCCACTTCCCGCGCGTGGCCGGGTTCCAGGGCCCACACCAGGCGGTCCAGAAAGCGGCGGCGGCCGGCGGCGCCCTCACCGAACAGCCGGTCCATCTGCGGCGTCAGCCAGACGGCGGCCAGGCGGGCGGCGATGGCGGCCTGGGACCGGGGCGCCTCGCCGTCCAGGCGGAAGGCCCGGCGGTCGGCGGGGCCGTCCGGGGGTGAGCCGGTGCCGATGGCCAGGCCATTCGCGAACTGCGCTGCTACCCCCCAGGGGCGGGTGCTGGCTTGCCGGGGCAGGTCCGCCAGGCGGGCGTTGCGCAGGCCGCGGCCGGGGACGAGGAGGGAGATCGCCTCCAGCAAGTTGGTCTTGCCGCTGCCGTTCGGCCCGGTGATGACGTGCAGGCGCCCGGCCGGGTGCCAGGTCAGCGCCGGGTAGTTGCGGAACTC
Organism: uncultured Acetobacteraceae bacterium; assembly: GCA_964235545.1. Lineage (GTDB taxonomy): Bacteria > Pseudomonadota > Alphaproteobacteria > Acetobacterales > Acetobacteraceae > LMUY01. Next base: position 4,749 of record CAXSEG010000093.1, on the reverse strand, counting down.
GGTGAGAGTGAGGCGGGTAAGGAGCATCCGGGCCCGTCATGCCAGGGGTTGGGGCCGGCATAAACGGGAGAGACAGGGGTTGGGCTTGGATTAAAACAGGTCCGAGTGAGTTTCGCTGCGGACGAAGACGATGCTGTTCCGCGCGCTGTTGCCTTCGTGGACCACCTCTGTCGTGGACATCGTTGCCGCCATAGACAGGCATCTATGTATCTTATTGTTTAATAAACAAGTCGTTAGCTATGTTTGTTCGGTGACATCGAGAAACACCGCCGCATTGTGCGGTTGACGACCGGATCGAAGTGTGTTCTTGTTCTGTTCGAAATGCACCAGGCACCCTCTCCTTCTCCGCCGCGCAATGTCTCAGCCGCTGTCGATCCGTTCCGGTCGGCGTTGGAGGAGTTGGTCGGGGTCGGGATGGAGCTGGCGCGGATGGTGCGCGACGAGGCCGAGGGGCATGCGGCGGAGGCGACGGTGGCCTTCGAGCGCGTGGCCCGCGCGGTGCGGCGGACGATCCGGATGGCGCGGTGGCTCGACGAGCCGGTGCGGGCGTTTGATGCCAGGGCTCGGGTGGCTGCGCGCAAGCAGATCATCCGGGCGGTGGAGGACAGGATCGATCGCGTGGTGGACGAGGATCGGGCGGAGTGCGCGCATGCCGAGCTGCTGGAGCGGCTGGATGCCCCCGAGCTGGACGACGACATTGCCGGGCGACCAGTGGGCGAGATCATCGCCGACATCGTCCGGGACCTAGGCCTGGAGACCTGGTCCGGGCACCGGCCCTGGGTGCGGCGGCGGCCGGCGGATGTGGCGGCGCTGCATGCGCGCGCCGCGGCGGCGGCGGGTTGCGTGCAGGACGTGGCGGGGCCGGAGCTGCGACTCGGGCGGCGGACTGGGCCGGCGCGGCCGTCCCAGGACGAGACCGGGATGGCGGGCGAGGACTTGGCCCGGATGCTGGTGAGTGCGCCATTCCGCGGCGGGTAAGAGGGGAATTTGGCTTTGGACCAACCCGCACCAAGCGCCTGATCCGGCACCAAGCAGTAGTTGCACTCCCCGCCCGTCCGTGGTCGGACAGGCCCTTTTCGCAGGGGAGTGCGCGCGCGTGACGGTCATCGGCGTGGATTTCGGCACGACCAACACCGTCATCAGCCGGCTTGCCCCCGATGGTACGGCGCAGACCGTGCGGCACCGTTTCGGTACAGCCGAGCTGGATGTGGTGCGTTCGCTGCTGTGCTTCTGGAACGAGGGGGATGGCCGCCGTCTCCAGTTGCGGGACGCCGTAGGGCCAGCCGCGATCGAGGCGTATCTGGACGACCCAATCGACAGCCGGTTGATGATGTCGCTGAAGAGCTACCTTGCGCAGCGCAGCTTCACCGAGACGCGGGTATTCGGCCGGACTTTCACGCTCGAGGACTTGATCGCGCTGTTCCTGCGCCCTGTCGTCCCGGCCGCCGAAGCTGGCGCCATCCTCGTCGCGGGGCGGCCGGTGCGGTTTGCCGGGGACGGGGCGGATGACGCGCTGGGCGAGCAGCGGCTGCGCACCGCCTATGGCCGGATCGGGTGGCCCGGCGTGCAGACGGCGCTCGAGCCCGAGGCTGCCGGCTACCGCTTCGCCCGCGGGCTGACCGCGCCCGCCACCGTGCTGATCGGCGATTTCGGCGGCGGCACCAGCGACTTCTCGATCCTGCGCTTCGAGCCCGGGAGCACAAGTCCGGTACACGCGCTCGGCCAGTCTGGCGTGGGTATCGCCGGCGACACGTTCGACTATCGGATCATGGACCACGTCGTCTCGCCGTTGCTGGGCAAGGGCAGCACCTACCGCGTGTTCGGCAAGGACTTGCCGGTGCCGGCCGAGTACTACTCGAGCTTCGCCCGCTGGCACCGGCTCTCGCTGATGCGCGCGCCGCGTACGATGCGCGACATCGAGACGGTCGCCCGTACGGCGGAGCATCCGGACCGGCTGCAGGCGCTGCTGCGCCTGGTGCGCGACGAACTGGGCTACGAGCTGTATCGCGCCGTCTCGGGCGTGAAGGCCGAGCTGTCCCGCGCGGATGTCGCATCCCTGCGGTTCAAGCACGCCGACTTCTCGATCGACCAGGCGATCACCCGGGCCGAGTTCGAAGGCTGGATCGCGCCGGACCTGGCCCGCATGGGCGCCGTGGTCGATGCCGCGCTGGCGCAGGCCGGGCTGGGGGAGGCGGATATCGACCGCGTGTTCCTGACCGGCGGCACGTCCCTGGTGCCGGCGGTGCGGCGGCTGTTCGGGGACCGGTTCGGTGCCCCGCGTGTCAGCGGCGGCGGGGAGTTCGTGTCGGTGGCGGAGGGGCTGGCGCTGATTGGGCGCGACCGCCATAGTTTGCAACCGTGATGCTCGACCTGCGCGACCCGACCCTCCCGGCCGACGCCGTCCGGACCGCGCTCGACCTGCAGCCCCACCCGGAAGGCGGCCATTACCGCGAGGTCTGGCGTGACCAGCCGCAGGACGGCGAACGGGGTGCGGCCACCGGCATCCTGTTCCTGCTGGCGGCGGGCGAGCGGTGCCACTGGCACCGGGTGGATGCGGCCGAGATCTGGCTATGGCAGGCGGGTGGCCCGCTGCGGCTCGACCTGCCTGGGCACATGGTGACACTCGGGCCCGACCTGGCGGCGGGGGGGCGGCTGCAGTTCACCGTGCCGGCGCATGTTTGGCAGGCGGCGGAGAGCCTGGGCGCCTGGAGCCTGGTCAGTTGCGTCGTCGCCCCCGCCTTCGCGTTCGCCGGGTTCGAGATGGCGCCGCCCGGCTGGTCCCCCACGCAGCAGGAGCATTCATGACCGACACCTCTTCGGACCTTGGGACCGAGCTTTGGCGCCTGACCGCCGCCGACGTCGCCGGCCGGGTGCGACGGCGCGAGGTCTCCGCCCGCGAGGTGGCGCTCAGCGGGCTTGCCCGGCTGGAGGCGGCGAATCCGGCAATCAACGCCGTGGTGGATCACCGGCCGGAAACCACCCTGGCCCAGGCTGCGGCGGTGGACGCCAGGATCGCCCGGGGGGAGGATCCGGGGGTGCTGGCCGGCGTGCCAGTTACGATAAAGGTCAACACCGACCAGGCGGGTTTCGCCACCACCAACGGCGTGACGCTGCAGCGTGACCTGGTGGCGCGGGAGAACAACCCCGTGGTGGACAATCTGCTGCGGGCGGGTGCGGTGATCCTGGGTCGGACCAACACGCCGGCCTTCTCCTACCGGTGGTTCACCAGCAACCGGCTGCATGGCGCGACCAAGAACCCGCGTGACCCGGCGATCACGCCCGGCGGGTCCTCCGGCGGGGCGGCGGCGGCGGTGGCGGCGGGGATCGGGGCACTGGGGCATGGCACGGACATCGCCGGGTCGATCCGGTATCCGGCCTATGCCTGCGGCGTGCACGGGCTGCGGCCGACGCCGGGCCGCGTCGCCGCGCATAATTTTTCGGGGCCGGATCGGCCGATCGGGCCGCAGCTGACCGCCGTGTCGGGGCCGATCGGGCGCAGCATCGGCGATTTGCGGCTGGCGCTCGAGGCGATGGCGATGGCGGACATGCGGGACGCCTGGTGGACGCCCGTGCGCCTGCAGGGCCTGGCCGTGCCGAAGCGGGCTGCTTTGTGCCTGCGCCCTGACGGGTTGGCGACGGTTCCCGCGGTCGCCGCTGCGCTGACGGATGCCGCGCACCGGCTGGAGTCGGCGGGGTGGGTGGTGGAGGAGGTCGCGTCCGTCCCGCCGTTGCGGGAGGCGGCGGATATCCAGACGCGGTTGTGGATGGGTGACGGGTATGACGCGATGCTCGCCGCGGCGGAGAAGGAGGGCGACCCGGGGGCGCTGACCGTGTTGCGCTACCACGGAGCCACGGCGCGGCAGATGGATATGGCGGGCTTCTCCCGCGCGCTGGCGCGGCGCAACGGCATCGTGCGGGCGTGGCGGCTGTTCCTGGAACACACGCCGGTTGTGTTGCTGCCGGTGTCGGCGGAGTTGCCGTTCGCCGACGGGGAGGATTTGCAGGGCGACGCGGCGTTCGGGCGGGTGTGGGAGGCGCAGATGGTGCAGATCGCGCTGCCGATCACGGGCCTGCCGGGGCTGACGGTTTCGACGGGGATGGTGGGGACGGTGCCGGTGGGGGTGCAGGTAGTCGCGGGGCGGTTCCGGGAGGATCTGTGCCTGCTGGCGGGGGAGGCGATCGAGGCAGGTGGGGTGCCGGTGAGCCCGGTTTGAGGGGATTTGGCCGTCCTGCAAGCCGACGCCGTCCGGCGATCTCGCGTGTGGTTACCCCTCCCCCAGGCCCCCTCCCTCAAGGGGAGGGGGAGAAGAAAAGGCGGTGGCTACAGCATCGGGGCGCCGCCGGTTACGGGGATCATCGCCCCTGTCATGTAGCTGCCTTCCGCCGAGGCCAGCAGCACGTAGGCCGGCGCCAATTCCGCCGGTTGGCCGGCGCGGCCGAGCGGCATCTCCTGGCCCAGCGTCTCCAGCTTCCCCGCGCTTTTGGCGATTGGCTGGATCGGCGTCCAGATCGGCCCAGGGGCCACGCAGTTCACCCGGATCCCCTTGGGCGCCAGCAGGTTCGACAGCGCGATGGTCAGCGTCGCGATGGCGCCCTTGGTGGCGGCGTAGATCAGCATGGTCTTGTCCGCTATTTTCGCCTGCTCGCTCGTCGTGTTGACGATCGCCGCGCCCGGCTTCATGTGCGGCACTGCTGCCTGGCACAGGTAGTACATCGCGAACACGTTGGTGCGGAACGCCTCGTCGATCT
>CAXSEG010000092.1:0-14259 GCA_964235545.1 uncultured Acetobacteraceae bacterium | reverse complement strand
CTGCCATACCGTGCGGGAGCACCCCCTGGTGGCGCGATGGTACGACGACGCAGCGCGCGAACCGCTGGAATGGCGGCTGGCGCATTACGAGGACGTGGCATGAGCATCGCGTTCGAACTGGACCATGTCGGCGTTGGCGCGGTGGATCTGGCATCGCTGGCCGCGGCCTACGAGCGGCTCGGCTTCACGCTCACGCCGGTGGCCCGGCACCGCGGCAAGGCCACGCACAACCGCTGCATCATGCTGCAACACGGCTACCTGGAGTTGATCGCGCCGGTGGATCCCTCCATCCCAGACAACCTGCACGGCCAGCTGGACCGCTATGCCGGACTGCACATTATCGCCCTCGGTATCCACGATTCCGCGGCGACGCTCGCCCGGCTGAACCAGGCCGGTCTGGCCATCCCGGCGATCACCCCGCTGGAACGCCCGGTGGACGAGGCGGACCCGCACAGTCCGGTCGCCCGGTTCGAGCGCATCCCGCTGCCCGACGCGCCGGAGAGCACGATTCAGCTCATCAAGCACCTCACGCGGGAGGCGATTTGGCAGCCCCGCTTCACCGCCCACGCCAACGGCGCAGTGTCGCTGGAGGCGGTGGTGCTCGCAGTGCCCGAGCCGGCCGAGACCGCCGCCCGCTTCTCCCGCCTCGCCGGCGTGCCGGTGGTGCCGGACCCGGCGGGCGGCTTCGCGCTGGTGATGGAGCGCGGCCGGGTGCGCATCTTGCCGGAGGCGGGGGTGGCTGCGGTGTTCCCCGTCGTCGCAGCCCCTGCCTCGCCGTCCATCGTGGGCATGGTGGTGGCGACGGCCGACCGCTGCGCCGCACTGCGCCCGATCCTGGCCGGCGTGGCTCACCGCGATCTGGCGGACGGCGTGATGGTGCTGCCGGAGGACGCTGGCGGGGCGGCGTTGTTGTTCACCTGAGGGTTGCGACCGTCCTGCCGCCGCGCGAGGGGTTTTCGTCCAGCGCCGTCGGGGCCATCGGCCTGCTGGTGCACCGGCTGGCCCGCGCTGCCGGCGGCGCCGTGGTGGGGCGCCGGGTCACGGACCCGTTCGCGGACGTGGGGTTCCAGCCTGTGCGGCCCGGCGTCGGCTTCAGCGGCACGATGCGTTATGCCCGTGGTGCCGCCGCCGCCTTGCGCCAGCTCCGGCCGGACCTGGTGGAAGTGCATAATCGGCCGGAGATCGCGCTCTATCTGGCCCGCCGCTTCCCTCGTATCGTCCTGTTCCTGCACAACGACCCCCAGGGCATGCGCGGCGCCGCCACCGCCGCGGAGCGCACGGCGTTGCTCCGGCGGATGGCACGGGTGGTCACCGTGTCCGACCACCTGCGCCGCCGCTTCCTTGAGGGCGTGGCAATGGGCGAGGTGACGGTGCTGCCCAACTGCATCGACGTGCCTCCCCGCGTCAGAAAAGTGCGGGAGCGGCTGATCCTGTTCGTCGGGCGCCTGGTGGCGGACAAGGGGGCCGACGTGTTCGTCGATGCCTGCGCCAGCGTGCTGCCGCGCCTGCCGGGCTGGCGGGCGGAGATGGTGGGTGACGACCGCTTCACCACCGACAGCCGCCCCACGCCGTTCACCGAGCAACTGCACGAGCGTGCGGCGCGCGCCGGGGTGCGGCTGTGCGGCTACCTGCCGCATACCGAGACGATGGCGCGCATGAGCCGCGCCGCCATCGCCGTGGTGCCGAGCCGCTGGCCCGAGCCGTTCGGCCTGTCCGCGCTGGAGGCGATGGCGCACGGTGCCGCGCTTGTGTGCTCCAGCCGCGGGGCGCTGCCGGATGTGGCCGGGAATGGCGCGCTGTATGCCAACCCGGAGGCGCCGGGTGCGACCGCCGCCGCGATCATGACGCTGGCCGAGGATGCCGGGCGCCGGGCTACGCTTGCGGCCTGTGCACGGTCCCGCGCCGCCACGTTCGACACGGCGGCCGCGGCGGTGCGCCTAATGGCATTGCGTGCGGAGCTGCTGGAGTCCTCTCCCTCTCCCGTCCTTCACGGGAGAGAAAGAAAGCAGCACCCTGCGCATCCTGGACCGCCTTGCGACCAGCAGCGTGCTGCTCTGTCCGCTCTTCCTCCTGCACGGCCGGCTGGTCGCGGACATCCTGCTCATTGCGGTCGCCGTGAGTTTCCTGCTCCGCTCCACCCTCGCCCGGGACTGGGCGTGGCTGCGCACCCCCTGGGTGCTGGCGGCCGCCGCCTGGTGGCTGTGGCTGCTCGCCTGCTCGGTGCAGGGCGGGTTCGCCGAGGCACTGGCGGCGGTGCGCTTCCTCGTCTTCGTGGCCGCGCTCGAGCATTGGGTGCTGCGCCTGCCCTGCCGCCGGGTCTGGCTGGGCCGGTTGGCCGCCCTCGCCGCGCTCTACATCGCGCTGCAGACGGCGTTGCAGCTGGCCACCGGGCGCAACTTCCAGGGCTATGGCCGCTGGGGTGACGGTGAACTCACCGGACCGTTCGAGCACCCGCGCGCCGGGGCGCCGCTGTCCCGGCTGCTGTTCCCCGCCGTGCTGCCGGCGATGGCGCGGCTCGGCAGATGGGCCGGGCTCGTGTTGCTGGTCGCGTCCGTGCTGATCGTGGTGCTGATCGGCCAGCGCATGCCGGTGCTGCTGACCGGGCTCGGCCTGTTCGTGACCGCCCTGCTGCTGCCCCGGCTGCGGTCCGGCGTGCTGGCGGCCTGCGCCGCGGCCGCCCTGCTGCTGGCGGTGTCGGCGGTGGTGGTGCCGCCCACCTTCCACCGGCTGATCGACAAGTTCTCCTCCCAGATGGAGCACTTCCAGGACAGCCCCTACGGCCTGATCACCGGGCGGGCGGTGGCCATGATCGAGATTCACCCCGCCTTCGGCCTAGGCTTCGACGGCTTCCGCCATCATTGCGCCGACCCGGCCTACTTCGTCGGCTGGCGCGGCGGGAATGGAGGCGGCGCCAATGTCTGCGTGCAGCACCCGCACAACCACTATCTCCAAGCCGCCGTGGAGTCCGGCTTTCCCGGGCTGATCCTGTTCTGCGTCCTGGTAATGGCCTGGCTGCGCCGCCTGGCCGCGGGGTTGTGGCAGGACCCGGCGCCGCTGCGCGTGGGCCTGTTCGTGGCGGCGCTGCTGCAGGAATGGCCCATCGCCTCCAGCAGCGATCTGCTCTCCATGCCGCTCTCCGGCTGGTTCTTCCTGCTGCTGGGCCTGGGGCTGGCGGAGACGCGCGCCTATATGACCGGTCGAACCGAAAGGGGCATTTGATGTCCGAAACCACCATCCCCGTCACCGTGCTGACCGGCTATCTCGGCGCCGGCAAGACGACGCTGCTCAACCGCATCCTGAGCGAGAATCACGGCCGCAAATACGCCGTGGTGATCAACGAATTCGGCGAGCTGGGCGTGGACAACGACCTGGTCGTGGACACCGACGAGGAGGTGTTCGAGATGAACAACGGCTGCATCTGCTGCACCGTGCGCGGCGACCTGATCCGCATCGTCGGCGGCCTGATGAAGCGGCGCGGCAAGTTCGACGGCATCATCATCGAGACGACCGGGCTGGCTAACCCGGCGCCAGTGGCACAAACCTTCTTCGTGGACGAAGGTGTGCGCGCCAAGACCCGGCTGGACGCGATCGTGACCGTGGTGGACGCCAAGAACCTGCCTGCCCGGCTGGCCGACAGCGCCGAGGCCGAGGCGCAGATCGCCTTCGCCGACGTGATCGTGCTGAACAAGACGGACCTGGTGAGCGAGCCCGAGCTGGCGGCGGTGGAGGCCAGCATCCGTAAGATCAACCGCTTCGCCCGCATCCACCGCACCCAGCGCAGTGCCGTCGCGATCGCGGACGTTTTGGACCAGGGCGGCTTCGACCTGCAGCGCATCCTGGCGGACGTGCAGCCCGGTTTCCTCACCGAGACCGAGCACGAGCACAACGACGACATCAACAGCATGAGCTTCGAGGTCACCCAGCCGGTCGACCCGGAGAAGTTCAATGCTTGGATCAGCCAGCTGCTGCAGGAGAAGGGACAGGACCTGCTGCGCACCAAGGGAATCCTGCACTATCCCGGAGAGGACCGGCGTTTCGCGTTCCAGGCGGTGCACATGATCGCGGACGGCGACTTCATCGGCCCCTGGCCGGCGGGCGAGGAGCGGCGGTCCAAGCTGGTGTTCATCGGCCGCAACCTGAACCGGCCGCAGCTAAGGCGGGGGTTCGAGGCGTGCCAGGCGGGATGATGTTCCCGACAACCAGGTGTCCAGAGGACGACTGTCCTCTGGCGGGGTTTGGGGCAGCGCCCCATCCTTTCCTTGCAAAGACCGTTCCCTGAGCCCTCCCCCCGACTACCTCCTCGCCGACCGCGGCAGCACGAGCGAGCTGGACGCCTTCGTGGTAGCCGCCGCCTGGGTCGGGGGCACGCCCGTCTTCGCCCTCGGCGATGGCCGCCTGGTGATGGACGGGCAGGACATCCCCGCGCATGACGGCGCCATCCTGGCACTGGCCGCCGGCGCGGACGGGTTCCTCACCGGCGGCGATGACGGCGTGTTCCTCCGCACCGACCTGCAGGGCCGCACGACGCCGATCGCGAGCTTCGGCATGAAATGGGTCGAGCAGGTGGCCGCCCATGACGGTCTCGCCGTTTGCGCCGTCGGCAAGTCCGCCCACCTTTTCGATGGCAGCAACACCAAGCTCAAGCAGCTGGACCACCCCTCCACCGTCAGCGGCCTGGCGTTCGATGCCAAGGGCAAGCGGGTCGCCGCCTCGCACTACAACGGCGTGACGCTGTGGTTCGTCGGCGCCAAGGTGGACAGCCCGCGGCGGCTCGAGTGGAAGGGCAGCCACACCGGCGTCGCGATGCACCCGGCCAGCGACGCGGTGGTGACGTCGATGCAGGAGAACAGCCTGCATGGCTGGCGCCTGTCGGACGGGCAACACATGCGCATGTCCGGCTACCCTTCCAAAACCGAGTCGATGGCCTTCACCCGCAATGGCAAGTGGCTCGCCACCGCGGGCGCCGACACCATCGTGCTGTGGCCGTTCTTTGGCGGCGGCCCGATGGGCAAGGCCCCGATGGAGCTGGCCGGAGGGGACAACGTGCTGTGCAGCCGGATCGCCGCCCACCCGCAGCACGAGGTGGTGGCCGCCGGCTTCGTGGACGGCCTGGTCGTGCTGGCGGACATCGCGTCCGAGCGGATCCTGCCGGTGGCGGCGCCGGGCCACGGCCCGGTCTCCGCGCTGGCTTGGAGCGGCGACGGATCCCGGCTGGCCTTCGGAACCGAAACGGGTTTCGCCGCCTTGGTTGACCTGAGCAAACGATAGGAGTTTCCGCCATGGAAATGATCACCTCCCACGGCCTGCGCATGCCCAAGCTGGGGCTCGGCACCTGGCGCATGAAGGGGGACGAGTGCCGGGAGGCAGTGGAGCGGGCGTTCTCGCTCGGCTATCGCCACATCGACACGGCGGAGATGTACGGCAACGAGGAGGATGTCGGCCGCGCCCTGGCCGGGGCCCGCCTGCCGCGCGCCGACATCCACGTGACGACGAAAGTCTGGTGGGAGAACCTGAAGCCGGATGCGATGCGCCGCTCGATGGAGACCAGCCTGCGCAAGCTGCAAACCGATTACGTGGATCTTTACATGATCCATTGGCCAGCCCCGGACATGGACCTGCCGGCGGCGCTGGACACGCTGATGAAGCTGAAGGAGGAGAAGCTCGCGCACGCGATTGGCGTCTGCAACTTCCCCGTGGCCCTGCTGCGTCAGGCGGTGGAGGAGATCGGTGCGCCGTTGGCCGCCAACCAGATCGAATACCACGTGCTGCTCGGCCAGGGCCCGGTGCTGGACTACCTTGGGGCGCACGACATGGCGCTGACGGCGTATTGCCCGATCGCGCAGGGCAAGCTGGCCAACCACGAGGAGTTGGGCGTGATCGCGCGCAAGCACGACGCGACGCCGGCGCAGATCGCGTTGAAATGGCTGCTGGACCAGCCCGGTGTCGCGGCGATCCCCAAGGCGTCCCGCCGCGAGAGTCAGATCGCCAACCTGGAAGCGCTGAAGATCACGCTGGACGATGCCGACCGCGCCGCCATCGCCGCGCTGCCAAAGGCGCAACGGCTGGGCAATCCCGGCTTCGCGCCCGCCTGGGACAAGGCCGCCTGACCAGTGACGTCTCCCTCTCCCGCTTTTGGGAGAGGGCCGGGGTGAGGGCGCATGGGATCCCGTGGATACTCGACCATAGGGGCGCGGACAGCCCTCACCCCGGCCCTGTCCCGTGAAGAACGGAACAGGGGGATGCCATGTCCTCCAGCACCCGCAGCGCCACATCCCTGGGCACCGGTGCGCGCACAATCGGGCGGCCGACCACAATATAGTCCGACCCGCGCCGGATCGCTTCCCCGGGTGACGCCGTACGGCGCTGGTCGCCGGCATCGTCGCCGGGCATGCGGATGCCCGGTGTCACCACTAGCAGGTCCGGCCGCCCGGCCGCTTCGCGCAGCGCGTTCGGGTGGTCGGCGGCGGAGGCGATGATCCCGGCGCAGCCCGCCGCTGCGGCCTCCTTCGCCCGGCGTGTGACCAGGGCCGTCGCACCCTCGGCATACCCCATCGCGTGCAGCGCCACGTCGTCCAGGCTGGTCAGCACCGTGACTGCCAGGATGCCGAGCGGCGAACCGGCCGCCCCGGCCACGGCGGCTCGCAAGATGTGCGGGTCACCATGGACGGTCAGAAACCGGGCGCCCCGCCCGGCGATCGAGGCGGCGCCATGCCGCACGGTCTCGCCGATATCGTACAGCTTGTAGTCCAGGAACACCTGATGCCCGGCCTGTAGCAATTCGGTGACCAGCGCATCGGCGCCGGGCTGGAACAGCAGCCACATGCCGAGCTTGTAGAACGTCACCACACCATCGAGCGCCGCCACCAGGCGCCGCGCGTCTTCGAGCGTGGGGACGTCGAGGGCGAGGATGAGTCGGTCGCTCGGGCGGATCATCCTCGACACATCCCCCTTAGGCTCCCGCTCGTCCACCACAATTCTATGCGGGAACCATGGTAGAAGCAGGACGCCGACTGTCAGCCGACGGCTAGCGGAGCCGCTCCACCCGCACGGCCTGCCACGTCGTGCTCGGGCCGTAGGACTGGCCGGAAATCTGCCGCTCGACCGTCTTCAGGACGATCCCGGTATCCGTGTCGTGCCAACTGGTGATGACCGAGTGGTAGGTGTTGCCTTCGATACCCTGCCGCTCGTGCGCCAGCTTGAACGTGGCGTGGGACACGCCGTCCACCACGACGGTGTCGGGGCCCTCGTTGATAAAGGTATCGGCCCACTGCATGCCTGGATAGGACCGTGTGACGAAGCTCGCCCTTGTGCCCATCCCGCCCGCCACCACGGCCAGGATCGCCGGGTAGGCCTGCCCGGCACCAGGCCAGTCACTGCGCCAGGCACCGTAGTAGAAGTCTCCAGGGCCATCGGGCCTGCTCATCCGGCAGAGGTCGGCGATACCCGGAGCGGACCCAAAATAGTCGTTGACGCCTCCCACCGAACGCGTGACGCGGGTCGGCTCGGACGGGCATGCCGGCGGGGACTGCGAGGCGATCGCAGCGAGGGGTGCAAGGGCCAGTCCAGCGAGCACGGTCCAGGCTGTAAGCGGTCGAAAGCGATACATTGAGTTCCTTCTCGGGGGCATGGTCGGTTCGATTACATTTGAGTGACGATCGCCAGATCTGGGGATGCACCCACGAACCTGCGAAGGAAGTTGTCGGGGGTCTGGTTTGCGTTGATGCAGGGGCTGCGGGCAGTCACGTAGGGTGGGCTTCAGCCCGCCAAGACGCGGCACCGTAGTGGGTTGAAGCCCATCCTACCCCGGTTGCTTCGCGAGCCGGTCGAACGCGGCCAGCCGGTTCAGCAACGCCGGCATCTCACGCACCGGGATCATGTTCGGCCCGTCGCTGGGCGCGTGGTCAGGGTCTGGATGGCACTCGATGAACAGGGCGGCGACCCCTACCGCCAGCGCCGCGCGGGACAACACGGGGGCGAACTCGCGCTGCCCGCCGCTGCTCGTGCCCTGGCCGCCGGGCTGCTGCACGGAGTGGGTCGCGTCGAACACCACGGGATAACCCGTTTGCGCCATGATCGGCAGCGACCGCATGTCCGACACCAGGGTGTTGTAGCCGAACGACGCGCCGCGCTCCGTCAGCAGTATGCGCTCGTTGCCGGTGGCGGCGATCTTGGCAGCCACGTTCGTCATGTCCCATGGTGCCAGGAATTGGCCCTTCTTCACGTTGACCGCGGCGCCGGTCTCGCCGGCGGCGATCAGCAGGTCGGTCTGGCGGCACAGGAAGGCGGGGATCTGGATCACGTCCACCGCCTCCGCCACGGGGGCGCACTGCGCGGCGTCGTGCACGTCGGTCAGCACGGGGATGCCGAAGCGGGCGCGCACGCCGGCCAGGATCGCGAGGCCCTGCGCTAGGCCCACGCCGCGGGCGGCAGCGGCGCTGGTGCGGTTCGCCTTGTCGAAACTGCTCTTGTAGATGAGGGGGATGCCGGCCGTGCGGCACATCGCGACAAGCGCGTCGGCGACCTCGAACGCGTGCGCCTCGGACTCGATTTGGCACGGGCCGGCGATCACGGTGAACGGCCGGGTGTTGCCGATGGTGATGTCACGGATGGTCACGTCCGGCATGTCGGGACTCCTCGCCCGGGGAACGCCCCCCGGGTCAGAACAGGTCGAAGAACTTCCGCAGGAAGCCCGGCGTCAAGGCCGAAAGCGGATTGATCGACACGGATGGGCTGGCCAGCGAACCGGTCAGCCCGTAGTTCGCGGCGAACACGCCCGACCCCTTCTCCGGGCTGAAGATCTGCCCGATCAGCGGGATGCGGCCCGGCAGCGAGTTGAAGAAGTACGCCGGAACGATCGTGCCATGGATGTCCACCAGCTTGCGCCCGAAATCCAGCCGGCCGTTCGCGGTGAAGCCGAGGGACGAGCTGAACGCCCGGGCATTCTCCACGTCCAGCACCGGCCCCTGCAGACGGAACGGCGTCTCGAACCGGTCGAAGGCGAGGCCGGGCCCGCGCAACGCGTCCACCACCCCGTACAACGTCAACGCCTGCAGCAGCTTGCCCGCCACCGGCGCGCCCTGGACCTTGAAGCCGCGCAGGTCGAACGTGCCGTTGAACGGGCTGCCGGCGACCCGGTCGTCGAAGCTGCCCTGCACCGCGAGTTCGCCGCCATTGATCTCGGTCGCGAGGTCCGTGTCCCGCAGCAGCGATCCCAGGTCGGCCGCCGAGGCCGTCAGAGTCCGCTCCGTGCCCGATGCCGTCAGGTCGGCCCTCGCCCGCTCCGGCCCGCCCGTCGTGAGGTGCGCGTTGGTCACGTGCCCCCCCGTGCCGGACGCCGTCAGCGTCAGCGGCCCGAGTCCGTGGGTCGGGCCGAGCACCACCCGCTCGAACCGCAAATCCAGCACGTAGGGCGAGCCCGGCTTGGCCGCGGGGCTGACCTTTTCAGAGGCTGCCGGTGCGTCAGACGTCTTCAGCCGCCCCTCGAGGTCCAGTTGCGGCCCGGCCAGGGTGATGCGGTACGGCTCTCCTTCCCGCTGCGGCAACACGATCGTGCCGGTGGCGCTGCTGCGGCCGATCTCGCCGCGTTCCAGATGCACCACCGACGGGAAGCCGTTCACCAGGTCGCTCCGAGCCACCACCGACAGGCCAGGCGCCTCCGCCCGCACCCTGTCCAGCCCCACCAGGCGGCCATGGTCCAGCAGGACGCGCCCCTCAACGTGGCCCGGCGTCCCCGCGGCCTTGGACCAGCCCAGCGGTGTCACGAACTTGGCCTCCCTCAGGTCGGTGGCGAGCTGGATCGTGGACGTGGCATCCCGCCGTTCCGTGTAGTCCACGGTGGCCGCCAGCACGCCGCCCTCCAGCCCGATCACCCCCAGGCCCGCCTTCTCCGCGTCCGGCCTAGTGACGTGCAGCCCCGCCGTCACGTGCAGCGTCGTCTGCGTCGTGGGACCGTCCCTGAAATCCATCTGCACCGCGAGCTGCGCGGGGAGATGCGCGAATTCAGCCGGGCCGGTGATCCTCAGCCCGTCATTGGTGACGTCGATCGCCAGTTGGCCCCGGTCCAGGTCCCGCCCGATGGCGATGGTGCCCAGATGCGTGTTGGCCACCTGCCCGGCCGCGTGGATCGCCACCTGGTCGATGTCGACCTTCGCCTCCAGCGGCAGCCGCACCGACAGATGCGCCGTGACCGCCCCGGACGGCGATGTCAGCGGCAGCGGATGCTGGCTGAGCAGCTTCAGCCTGGGGTGCTGCAACAACGTGATCACGTCGCCCAGCCCGGCGGCCAGGTCGGCGTCGATGACGGCCACCTGGTCGTGCGCAGTCAGCCCGGTGAACCGGATGGTGCCGCCCTTGGCGTCAATGCCGTTGTCCCGCCCGCCGGTGACCGTGACCAGCAGCACGTCCGGCGACTGCACGGCGACCACGGCATGGGCGTGCTGGATCGGCGGCACCGGCCGGAGCCACCAGATCGTCACGTCGTCGCCGATCATCTGGCCACCCATCTGCGTCAGATCCAGGTCGTCCCCGGTCTCGGCCCCGGTCAGGGTGAAGGTGACGTGACCGTCATGCGCCATACCCGCGCTCAGGTTCTGCGTCAGCCACTCCCGCGAGCCGCCGCCGACTCCTTCCGGCCAGAGCGAACCCAGATCGGCGAACGCCACCCGGTCGATATCGACGGCGCCATGCGCGGTGAACCGCCCGCCCGCCCGGTCCACGGTACCGGAGAGGACGAGCGTGGAGACGGGGTTACCCGAGGCGGGCGCCAACGCCAGCGTCAAGCCGTGCAGCACGAGCTGAGCCGGCGTGGCGTCCGCATCCAGCATGAGCGACGCGAAATGCCCGGGGCTGGTGCCGCCCTTCTTCGCCGGCAGCCGCACGGTGCCCGGCCCGGCTTGCGCGTGCAGGCTGGCGTGTTGCATGCCCAGATCCGGTCCGAACGCCGCATCCGCCCGCACTGCCAGATCCGCATCGAGCGCGCCGGCCGCGGCGAGTTGCGGGATGGCGCGTGCCAACGCCGCCGGGTTCACCGACGGCACGGTGAGCCGCAGCTGCCCGCCGGCTTGCCCGTAGCTGCCTTGCGCCTCCGCCTGGACCGTGGTGCCGCCGGTCGCCGCCGTAACCGAGGCATGCGCCTGCAACGTGCCATCCGGCCCGCGTGTCGCTTCCGCGTCGGCGACCGACACCGTGACCCCCTGGCCCAGATTGCCCTCGGCGATCTCGGCCTGGGCGTCCGTAATGCTGAGATGCTCTAGCTGGGCCAGCAGGCGCTGCGGGTCGATTGCCGGCTCGCCTGCTGGGCCGCCGCCGGGCCGCGGTGTCGCGAGGTGCAGGCGCAACCCGTCCGATGCCACGTCGCTCGCGGCCAGCCGGCCCCTGAGCAGCGGCGCCAGGGCCAAGCTCGCGGTCGCCAGGCGGACGGATTGGGCCGGCTCCCCCTCGGTCGCGGCGCGCACCCCGTCGGAGACCTGCACGCGCAGATCGTGCCCCTGCTGGCCGGGAACAAGCTGCACGGTCACCCGGCCCGCCTTCCAGCCCGGCGGCGCCAGATGTGGCACCAGCCAGGTCACGTCCAGCGGTCCGTCCGACAGCCGCCAGGCCAGCGCGCCCGCCCCGGCCAGCGCCAGCACCACGATCCCGAACACCACCGCCAGCAGCCCCGCGAACACCCGGGTCGCCGCCCGGCCCAGCCCTAGCATCGCCGACCCTTGCACTGGCAACGTACTGCGGCGAAGGCTGCGCCATGGACTCGCTGCACGCGGCTCGCTGGCCTGCCCCCGCCGACCCCGATGCCGCCGAGCGGCTGCTCGAGCGCGTGGCCATGCAGGGCGCGGCCAAGCTGCGGCTGCTGCGCCAGTCCGGGTTCGCCGCGATGCTGCGCGCGCTGGGCGGCAACAGCCCGTATCTCTCGGACCTGGCGGTGCGGGAGGCCGCGACCCTGCGGCGCCTGTGGCGGGACGGGCCGGAAACGGTCACCGGCGCCGCGCTGCGCGAGGTCGCCCGCGCCCCGGCCGGTGCGGGCCGGACGGAACTGGCCGCCATGCTGCGCCGGGCCAAGCGCCGGGTGGCCCTGGCCGCCGCCCTGGCCGACATCGGCGGCGTGTGGCCGCTGCAGCGCGTCACTCACACGCTGACCGCCCTGGCGGAGGCGGCACTGGACGCGAGTGTCGCGCACGCCCTGCGCGCCGCCGCGTCGCGCGGCGCCCTGCGCCTGCCCCGTGGGCGGCGCATGCTGGCCGAATGCGGCCTGGTGGTGCTCGGTATGGGCAAGCTGGGGGCCCGCGAGCTGAACTATTCCAGCGATATCGACCTCATCCTGATCTACGACCCCAAGCGTCACCCAGTGAACGCACTTGGTAATGCACCCGGCCTTAGCGAGGTGTTCACCCGACTGACGCGGGATGTTTGCAGCCTTATGGAGGCGCGGGACGCCGACGGCTACGTTTTCCGCACCGATCTGCGCCTGCGCCCCGACCCGGCCGCCACCCCGCCCGCCATCGGCCTGCAAGCGGCCCTCGCCTATTACGAGAGCTCGGGCGAGAACTGGGAGCGGGCCGCCATGATCAAGGCCCGCCCGGTCGCCGGCGACCGCGCCCTGGGCGAGCGTTTCCTGCGCGAGATCCGCCCCTTCATCTGGCGCCGCCACCTCGATTTCGCCGCCGTGGCCGATATCCGCGCCATGAAGCGCCGCCTGGACGACCACCACCGCACCGCCCTGGGCACCGCCGCCGACCCGGTGCACCGCATCGCCGGGCACGACGTGAAGCTGGGCCAGGGCGGCATCCGCGGCGTGGAGTTCGCGACCCAGACGATGCAGCTGGTGTGGGGCGGGCGGGACCCGGCGTTGCGGGAGCCCACCACCCAGGGCGCGCTGCAGGCGCTGGTCGCGGCGGGCCACCTGACGCGTGGCACGGCCGACGAGCTGCTCGCCGCCTACAGCTTCCTGCGCACCGTGGAGCACCGGCTGCAGATGGTGGCCGACCGGCAGACCCACACCCTGCCGCCCGACCCGGCGGGGGTGGAACGGTTCGCCCGCTTCATGGGGTTCGACACCGGGCGGGACTTCGCGACGGAGCTGCTGGCCCACCTGGCCGTCGTCAGCCACCACGACGCGCACCTGTTCGCGACCCCGGCCTCGCTGCAGACCGTGGACCTCTCCCCCGAAGGCCTGCGCCGGATGCGGTTCGCCGCACCGGAGCGGGTCCAGGCGGCGCTGAAATCATGGCGCGAGGGCAAGCCCCGCGCGTTCCGCTCCGAGCGGTCCCGCACCCTGCTGGAGGCGGTGCTGCCCGGCCTGCTCGCCGCCCTTGCCGCCCAGCGCGACCCGGACGCCGCCTTCGCCCATGCCGACATGCTGCTGGGCCGGCTGCCGGCCGGAGTGCAGCTGCTCTCGCTGTTGCAGCGGCAACCCGCGCTGCTCGACCGCATCGCCGCCGTGCTCGGGGCCGCCCCCTCGTTGGCTGACCACCTGGCCCAGGTGCCGGCGGCACTCGAGGGCCTGCTGGCACCCGATCAGGTCAACCCCGATCCCGCGGCCACGCTGCACGCCCAGCTTGCCGACGCCCGCGGGCTGGACGATGCCATCGCCATCGTCCGCCGTACCGTGCGGGCGGAGGAGTTCCGCCTGGCGGTGGCGCAGATGGAGGGCCGGGTGGACGCGGACACCGCCGGCACCGCGCGCACGGGGCTGGCGGACGCGGCGCTGACGGTGCTGCTGCCACGGGTGCTGGCCGCCCATGCCGAGCGGCACGGCACGGTGGCGGGCGGTGGCATGGCGGTGGTGCTGTTGGGCAAGGCCGGCGGGCGGGAGATGATGGCCGGGTCGGACTTGGACCTGATGCTGGTCTACGATCATGCGCCCGATGCGGGGGAGAGCGACGGCCCGCGCAGGCTGCCGGCCAGCCAGTATTTCATAAGGGCCGCGCACGCCGTGGTGGCCGCGCTGACCGCGCCCGGCGTGGACGGGGCGCTATACGCCGTGGACATGCGGCTACGCCCGTCCGGCAACAAGGGCCCGGTCGCCGTCAGCCTCGCCTCGTTCCGCAACTACCACCAGGGCGGCGCCTGGACCTGGGAGCGCATGGCGCTAACCCGTGCCCGCGTCGTCACCGGCCCGCCCGGATTGTGCCAGGCGACCCTCGCGGCGCTGGCCGATGCCATGGCCGCCGCCGACCCCGCCGCGATCCGGCCGGACGCCGCCGCGATGCGCGCCCGCATGCTGCGCGATCTGCCGCCGCATGGCCCGTGGGACGTGAAGCTGAT
>CAXSEG010000091.1:2958-14377 GCA_964235545.1 uncultured Acetobacteraceae bacterium | reverse complement strand
TGCTGCGCCGGATCATGCGCCGGGCGATGCGGCATCTGCATAGGATGGGGGCGACCGACCCGGTGATGTGGCGGCTGGTGCCGGTGCTGATCCGGCAGATGGGGGCGGCCTACCCCGAGCTGCCGGCGGCGGAGGCGTTGATCACCGACACGCTGCGGCTGGAGGAGGGGCGGTTCAAGGCGATGCTGGACCGCGGGTTGGGGCTGCTGGCGGACGAGGTGGGCAAGCTCGGCGAGAGCCAGGCGCTGCCCGGGGACGTCGCGTTCCGGTTGTACGATACGTATGGCTTCCCGCTCGACCTGACGGCGGATGCGTTGCGCGAGCAGGGGCGAACGGTGGACCAGGCCGGGTTCGATGCCGCGATGGCCGAGCAGCGCACCCGGGCCCGGGCCGCCTGGGCCGGCACCGGGGATACCGCGGCGGAGCGGGTCTGGTTCGAGATGCGCGAGAGCCTGGGGGCGTCCGAGTTCCA
This sequence comes from uncultured Acetobacteraceae bacterium, assembly GCA_964235545.1. Classification (GTDB taxonomy): domain Bacteria; phylum Pseudomonadota; class Alphaproteobacteria; order Acetobacterales; family Acetobacteraceae; genus LMUY01. The sequence goes on along the minus strand of CAXSEG010000091.1, from coordinate 13,905 downwards.
GGGCTACAGCACCGAGCGCGCCGAGGCGCAGGTGACGGGGCTGGTGATCGGCGGGATGGCGGTGGGCGGTGCGGAGGCCGGCGACAAGGTCAGCGTGGTGCTGAACCAGACACCGTTCTACGCCGAAAGCGGCGGCCAGGTGGGCGACACTGGGAGCATCACCGGCGCGGACGGGTTGCGCATCGCCGTGACCGACACGCAGAAGCGGGCGGGAGATGTGTTCGCGCATATCGGCGTGGTCGAGGCGGGTCGCGTGGCGGTCGGGGCGGCCGTGGTGGCGGAGCTGGACCACGCGCGGCGCGGTGACATCCGTGCGCATCACAGCGCCACCCACCTGCTGCACGAGGCGCTGCGCCGCCGGCTGGGGACGCATGTGCAGCAGAAAGGAAGCCTGAACGCGCCGGACCGGCTGCGCTTCGACGTCAGCCAGCCGACGCCGATCGCCAAGGCGGACCTGCAGGCGGTGGAGGCGGAGGTGAACGCGCGCATCCGGGAGAACACCGCGGTGACCACACGGCTGATGACGCCGGAGGCCGCGGTGGCGGAGGGTGCGATGGCCCTGTTCGGTGAGAAGTACGGCGACGAGGTGCGGGTGGTCGCGATGGGCGAGGGCGCGGACGGCCGCCCGGCGTATTCCATCGAGCTGTGCGGCGGCACCCATGTGCGGCGCACCGGCGATATCGGCCTGTTCCGCCTGCTGGGCGAGGGTGCGGTCAGCGCGGGGGTGCGGCGCATCGAGGCGGTGACCGGGCAGGCGGCGTTGGCGCTGATCGGCGAGAGCGAGCGGCGGATCGAGGAGGTGGCAGGGTTGTTGAAGGCCAGCCCGGCGGATGTGGCCGCCCGCGTCGCGACGTTGATCGAGGACCGCAAGCGGCTGGAGAAGCAGGTCAGCGAGTTGCAGCGCAAGCTGGCCACCGGGTCCGGCGCGCCGGAGCTGGAGGAGATCAACGGCATCATGCTCGCCGCCCGCAACGTGGGCGAGGTGCCCGGCAAGGAGCTGCGCGGCCTGGTGGAGGCGATCGCCAAGCAGGCTGGCAGCGGCGTGGTGGCTGTCGTGTCGACGGCGGAGGGCAAGGCCAGCATCGCCATCGGAGTGTCGGCGGAGCTGTCCAAGCGGGTGAGTGCGGTGGACCTGGTGCGGGCGGCCAGCCTGGCGGTGGGCGGCAAGGGCGGCGGCGGGCGGCCGGACATGGCGCAGGCCGGCGGCCCGGATGGCGACCGGGCGGATGACGCGCTGGAGGCGGTCCGGGGAGCGTTGCGGGCCGCCTGAGGCACGCGTGACCCGGCTGCATCACTAGGACCGGAATCACTGCCCCGCCGCTTGACCGTGGATGGAGCCCGGAGTGTGTTTGCGCAAGCAAGCGCGTCTTCAGACGACTCCATCGCATCGAGGGCTAAGCGGATGATACAGTGGCCTCTGGCCTTCTCCAGGTTGATGCCCCTGCTTGCGCTTCTCGCCATGCCGGGATGTGCTTCGGTGCTAACCAGCGGTAGCCAGGAGGCGGCCGGCATCGCCGGGGCGGGGATCGCCAGCTCGATCACCAAGAGTGCGACGGCGGCGACGGCGATTGGGCTTGGTGTGGCGGCGGGGGCGAATGCCGGGCTGCAGTACGAAGAGCGCGTCGTCCACCGCACCGAGCAGGACCGCATCGCCGAGGCTGCCGGGTCGATCGCACCGGGTGCCGTCGGGCCGTGGGCCGTGGTGCACGACGTGCCGATCGAGCCGGACGAGCATGGTGAGGTCGCGGTGGTCCGCGCCGTCGGCGGCGCCGCAATCGTGTGCAAGGAGATCGTGTTCTCCGTCGACACGGTGGCGGACCACGAGCCGAGGCGTGCCTTTTACACTGCAACAGTGTGCCATGACGGGGCACGCTGGAAATGGGCGTCTGCCGAGCCGGCCACGGAGCGGTGGGGATCGCTGCAGTGAGAGGGGCGGGCTTGCTGCTGGTGTTTGCCTTGGCGGGGTGCTCCTCGGCGGGCGGCATCATCGGCGTGGTGGTCGGCGCGGCAGCCGGCGGTGCTTCCGCCAACCCGGCCGTGGGTTTCGCGGTCGGAGTCGGCACGGCGGCCGTGTCCGACTACGCGATCAAGCGCGTCGCTCGATCCTGGCATGGGGGTGAGCAGGATGCCATCGCCACTGCGGCGGCCGGGATGGCGCCGGGTGCCTCGGGACCGTGGCGGGTCGAGCACAGCCTGCCGCTCGGCAACGAGCATGGCCAGTTGCAGGTGGTGCGCACCATTCCCAACCCGCTCGCTCCCTGCAAGCAGGTGCTGTTCTCGGTCGAGGAGAAGGATACGCCCGCCGCGTGGTATTCCGTCGACATCTGCCAGCAGCAGGAGCAGTGGAAATGGGCGAGCGCCGAGCCGGCCGTCGAGCGCTGGGGATACCTGCAGTAGACGCGGGGTGCATTCCGGCCCCGTTGACGGCATGGTAACCGCTAAACAGCGAGGTTGCCTCCGTGTATGTCCGCCCTGCCTATCATCCAGACCGACCCGGCTGCCATGCTCGCCTTGTTGCGGGACAACCCGTTCGCCCAGGTCGTGACGGCCGGAGCGCGCGGGAAGAAGGCGTTGCTGCCTCCGGCCGAGGCCGTGGGATGATCCGCAGCGCGCTTGCCGCCGTGATGCTAGTGGCCGGTCCGGCTGGTGCCGAGGCCGAACAGCTGAAGGTGCAGATCGGCCGCATCGGCGAGGTAGTGGCCCCGGAGGCGGGCCCGGCCGAGCCGCCGCGGCCGGGTAACGTTGCGGGCACCACGCCGGTGCTCGACCCCAAGTTCCTGCATCTCGGGACGGAAATCGAGGGGGTGCCGTGCCGCCAGTTCGGGCTCGAGTTTCGCGCCCTCAACCTGGCGCCGGGGGCGGCGGCGACGGTGTTGGTGCAGCTGAGCCATCCGCTGTGGACCCGGCCGGACGGGCAGACTGGTACGACGGAGTCAAACCTCAGCACCGTGACGTCGGACCGGTGGACCTATGTGGGGTATACGCTGGAGGAAGAGTGGTCGCTGGTGCCGGGCCCGTGGAGCTTCACCATCAGCCAGGGACCGCGGGTGCTGGCGACGACCAGCTTCAATGTAGCGGTGGAGCCGGGACAGGTCGTGCCCAAGGATGGATGTTCCGCACCGACGTCTTAGTGGTTACACCCGGTTGGTCGCAAATAGCCGGATTTGGCCACCAGGTGCGTTGTGGTGGGCTGAAGCCCACCCTACGACGGTTTGGGCTAGAAGCCCTCGCGCTCGAGGCGTTTGCGCTCCATCTTGCGGGCGCGACGGACTGCCTCGGCAGCTTCACGAGCGCGGCGCTCGGATGGCTTCTCGAAATGGCGGCGCAGTTTCATCTCTCGGAAGATGCCCTCACGCTGCATCTTCTTCTTCAGCGCCTTGAGCGCCTGATCGACGTTGTTGTCACGAACCAGAACCTGCACGCGGCGCCTTCTCCTGTCGCTGCACCGTCCGAACGGCGCGATAAAGGGTTTCCACCCGGCACGACACCGGTGGAGGGGCGCGCTATAGCATGAGTGGGCGCTCTCGCCAAAGCCTTTCGCAATCCCAATCTGGTGTGCCATGGCCATCCTGAAAATCGCCCGCATGGGCCATCCCGTCCTGTTGCAGCGTGCCGAGCCGGTGGCGGACCCGGGTGCGGCCGAGATACGGCGCCTGGTCGGCGACATGATGGAGACGATGGAGGACGCGCCCGGCGCCGGGTTGGCCGCGCCCCAGGTGCACGTGCCGCTCCGGCTGTTCGTTTTTCGGGTCATGCCCAACCGCGCCAGCGACGCGCCGGGTGACACGCAGGTCGGCAACACCGTCGTGATCAACCCGACCGTGGAGCCGGTCGGCGAGGAGCGCGTGATGGGCTGGGAGGGCTGCCTCTCCATTCCCGGCCTGCGCGCCGCCGTGCCGCGCTGGGCGCGGGTGCGCTACGCGGGCGTCGATTGCGACGGCAATCCGGTCGGGGGGGACGTCGGCGGTTTCCACGCCATGGTCGTGCAGCATGAGTTCGACCACCTGGACGGGATCCTGTATCCGATGCGCCTGACCGATTTCAGCCGGTTCGGGTTCACCGAAGATCTCGCCAAGGCGGGCCTTTGAACGCGCCCGAGCGCTCGCCCGAGCGGGATGCCGCTTTGGACGCGCTGGTCGCCGTGCAGCCCTTCCCCGGCTGGACCGTCGCAGCGTTGCGCGTGGCCGCCGAGCCCGACGCGGACCTGCTGTTCCCCGGTGGGCCGATCGACATGGTCGAGACCTGGATCGACCTCGCCGACCGCCGGATGGAGCCGTCGCGGGCCGAGCGCCTGCCGGCGCGGGTGCGGGCGGTCATCGCCCTGCGGCTGTTGCAGGCCGATCCGGCCAAGGACGCCGTGCGCCGCGGCCTGGCCCTGCTCGCCACCGACCCGGCGGCGGCGGCCCGCGTCACGTCCCGCACCGTCGATGCCATCTGGCACGTGGCCGGGGACCGGAGCGCCGATTTCAGCTGGTATACCAAGCGCGCCATCCTCGCCGGCGTGTATGGCAGCACGCTGCTGTATTGGCTGCGCGACGAGAGCGAGGAGGCTGCGGACACGCTCGCCTTCCTCGACCGGCGGCTGGCCGGCGTCGGACGGATCGGCAAGCTCCGCGGCAAGGGTGAGGCGTTCCTGCACCGCATATGGCCTAGGTCGCGGCCCTGATAGCAACCGATCTGCGCGCAGGCACGTTGGCCAACCGTTCCCTCTCCCGGAGTGCCTTCGATGCGTGGAATGCTGCTGTGGTTCGTGGGGACGCCTATCCCGGTCGTCATCCTGCTGTACGTCTTCCAGGTGATCTGACGGGGCGGCCGAGGGTCCCGCGCCATGCCCCGCGTCCGGGTCGTCCATGCGACGGAGTATCATTACGAGAAACCGGTTCGCCTGCTTGCACACCGGCTGATGCTCCGCCCCCGGGACAGCCACGATCTCCGGCTGCTCGAAACCGCCCTCACCGTGTCGCCGCCGGCGCGCAGCACGCGGTGGGCGCATGATGTGTTCAACAATTCCGTCTGCTATCTGACATTCCCCGAGGACAGCGAGAGCACACGGCTTCGCATCATCTCCACCCTGGACCTGCGGCATTACCCAACCCGGGCCGACCTGCCGCTCGATCCGCGCGCGGAGACCTATCCGTTCAGCTACACCTCGGCGGAGGTGCCGGACCTGGCCCGCTCGATCGAGCGCCACTATGCGGATCCGGACCGGATCGTGGACGGGTGGGCGCACCAGTTCCTGTCCGTGGCCGGTCCTACCGGCACGATGGCGATGCTGACCGCGATCACTCAGGCGATCCGCAGCGAGTTCCGCTACGAGGGCCGGCAGGCGGAGGGCACGAACGACCCGCTCGTCACCCTTGCGACTAAGGCCGGCGCGTGCCGCGACTATACGCTGTTCATGATGGAGGCGGTCCGCTCGCTCGGCCTCGCGGCGCGGTTCGTGAGCGGCTACCTGTATGACGAGCGGCTGGCTGCCAGCGATGCGCCCGTCGTTGGCGGTGGCGCCACCCATGCGTGGGTCGAGGTCTACCTGCCGGGCGCCGGCTGGGTGGAGTTCGACCCGACCAATGGATGGGTGGCGGGGCGCAACCTGATCCGGGTGAGCGTGGCGCGCACGCCGCAGCAGGCCGTGCCGATTTCCGGTAGCTTCCTCGGGCCGCCGGGTTCGTTCGGGGACATGAGCGTGGATGTGACGGTGGAGGTGGTGGCGTAGCATCGCCAGGTGGTAGCGGTCGGTCCGGGTCGCTGCCCGGGGACGGTCCGGCGCAGATCATTTCCGCGGCTTCACCTCGGCCTCGGGCAGGGGCAGCGCCGTGGTGGCTTTCACCCGCTCCATGCTCATGCGGCTGCTGACGTTTTTCGGCCCGACGGCCGCGATCAGCCGTTTGTAGAAGGCGTCGTAGGCCCGCAAATCCGTCGTCACCACGCGCAGCATGTAGTCCACGTCGCCGGCCATGCGGTGCGCCTCCATCACCTCCGGCATACCGGCGACCGCGGCGGCGAAGCGGTCCAGCCAGGCGGGCGAGTGGTCACCGGCCTCGATCGCGACGAAGGTGGTGAGCCCCAGCCCCACCTTGTCCGGATCGACCAGGGCGACCCGGCGTTCGATCACGCCCTCCGCCTCGAGCCGCTGGATGCGCTTCCAGCACGGCGTCGCGGACAGCCCGACCTGCTCGGCCAGCTGCGCGATCGAGAGCGTGCAATCCTCCTGCAGCAAGGCGAGCAGCTTGCGGTCCGTGCGGTCCATCGGGTCCTCTGGTCAGCGCGGGGCCCGGCCTATCACGGCCCAAAGCGGGTCGCCATGCCGCGGCAGGGACTCGCCGGTCTCGACGGACGCGAAGCCGGCGCGGGTCAGGTACAGCGAGACGAGCTGCTGCTGCTCGGCGCCGGGCAGCGCCTGCCAGATCGCGACCGCCTTGGTGGGGAAGCAGCGGTTGGAGAACGTCACCACCAAGGGCGCGCCCGGCTTGAGCACGCGCAGCACGTCACGGAACACGGTGACCGGCTGCTGCAGGTATTGGACCGAGACGCAGTGACAGGCGCCGTCGAACGTGGCGGCGGGCAGGGGGAGCGCCGGGTCGGCGTTCAGGTCCTGGACGAACCACTCGTCGAGCCGCTCATTGGCGTCGAGTTCGGCGGCGTTCATGCCATGGCCGGTGACGTGCGCGTACTCGGTCTCGGGCGGCAGATGGCTGATCCAGCTGCTCATCAGGTCCAGGATGGTGCCGCCGGGTGGCAGGAATTCGCGGTAGAGCTGCGTCACCGCGGCGATCGCGCCGTCGTCGATGTGGGCGACGAGGCGGGGCTGGGCGTAGAACAGCGTGTCGGGGGTTGGATCCGCCTTGTCAAAGGCGCGTGGGGGGAAGCCGGCAAGGTCGGTCACAAGGTCGCTCACAAGGTCATTGGGGCTGGAACATGTGGCGGGCGGCCCGATGTTCCAGCGCATGAATGTTCGGCCATGGGTTCCCAAACGCCTCCTGGTGACCCCGTCCGCGCTAGAGTGGCCGTATGGCGCGGCGGTGGCCGAGCGGGTGGCGGGGTTGGGGGCGGAGGTGGTGCGGCTGCGCGCGGACCGGTTGACCGGGCTGCCGGACAGCTACCGCGATGCCAAGACGACGATGGCGCTGGTCACCGCCTCACCGAGCCGGCGGCGGCTGCAGCCGATCCCGCCCTCGGCCGATTGGCGGTTCGACCTGGCGGAGGGGTGCCCGGCGCATTGCCAGTATTGCTACCTGGCCGGGTCGCTGGCCGGGCCGCCGATCATCCGGGTGTATGCGAACTTGCCAGAGATCCTGGCGGAGCTGGCGCCGGCGCTGGGGCAGGGGAGCGTGACCTCGACGTCTGTGGCACGGGCGGCGGAGGGGACGACGTACGAGTGCTCCTGTTACACCGACCCGTTGGCGCTCGAGCACCTGACGGGGGCGCTGGCGACCTGCATCCGGCATTTCGGTGCGTGGGAGGCGCCGGTGCAGCTGCGGTTCACAACGAAGTTCGACGGGGTGGGGACGCTGCTGGACCTGGCGCATGCGGGGCGGACGCGGATCCGGTTCTCGCTGAACGCGGTGGCGGCGGAGCGGTTGGAGGGCGGGGCGCCGCGGATAACCGCGCGGCTGACGGCGCTGCGTCAGGTGGCGCTGGCGGGCTACAAGGTGGGGCTGACGATCGCGCCGATCCTGCGGCTACCGGAGTGGCGGGAGGCGTATGACCGTCTGGTGGCCGACATCGCCGTGGCGCTGGATGGAGTGCCGGGGCTGGACCTGACGGCGGAGCTGATCACCCACCGGTTCACGCCGAAATCGAAGGGGGTGCTGGACGAGTGGTATCCTGGCAGCAAGCTCGAGATGGACGAGGCGCTGCGCACCCGCAAGCTGACAAAGTTCGGGTCGACGAAGTGGGTGTTCCCGAAGGAGCAGATGGCGGAGCTGCGCGCCGCGGTGGAGGGGAGTTTGGCCCGGCATCTGCCGGCGGCGCGGGTGCTTTACTGGACTTAGTAGCAGAAGACGCAGGGCTCCGCCCTGCACCCGCAAGGGGCCAACTCTTGCAAGAGGGGCGTCCCCTTGACCCCTGTTTAATAGGTGTCCAGAGGACGACTGTCCTTTGGCGGGGTTTGGGGCAGAGCGCAACCTACCGCTTCAACGAAGCTGGCAGCGCAATTATCAGCAGCAACACCGCGACGCCGAACAGGAACCAGGGGCCGGTCTTCTGGTAGGCGATGACGCCGATCAGGCCGCCGGCCAGGAATGACAGCACCGTGATTCCGTGCAGGCGCAACTTCGCAGCGTCGTAGTCCGTCGGTGCGTCGCGATTGGTGGCGTGGTCCAGCAAGTTGCCCAGTCCGATGCCGATGTCGGTGAGCATGCCGGTGACGTGGGTGGTGCGTACGCGGGCGTTGGAGATGCGGGTGACGAGGGCGTTCTGCAGGCCCATCAGGAAGCTGAAGCCGTAGCCGAGGACGGCGCCGCGGGCTGCGTCGGGCAGGAGCAGGTCGGCGCAGGCCAGGCCGGTTAGCAAGGTGGCCTCGGCCAGGATGCTGAAAGCGTAAATGCGGGTGACCTGGCGCCGCCGGCCGGCATCGATCAGCAGGGCGGAGGCCATGGCGCCGGCGACGAACGTCAGGACGAGCGTGAGTTCGGTGCCGGCCACGCGCCAGTCGGCCAGAGCGAGCCGGTTGGCGAGGGCCGAGACGTTGCCGGTCATGTTCGAGGTGTAGAGGCCGGCCGCCAGGAACCCGGCGGCATTCAGGGCGCCGGCGATCCCGGCGAGGGACCAGGCCAGGCGGCTGTCCGCGCCGCCGTCACGCGCGTCCCCCAGTCGCGTGAGCATCTGCGGCGCCTCCCAGCGTGTCGTGGTCCGGGGGTCTTAGCCGAAATATGCGAGCGGTGAAGCAGCCGGGCCGGTGGGTGCCAGGACAATCGCATTTGCCTGGCGCTCCGGCCTTCTCCCTCACCCCGTCCACTTCCAGAAGAGGGAGAGGGAGACGATAGGAGAGGCAGATGCGATTGCCTCCGGGGCATGGGTCGTTTCCGACGCGCCCGCGTTCGGCGCGATCGTCACCTTGCGGATGGACAAGCGACAGCTGGCGCCTTGACCCTGCCACGTGCCACTTGCGCCCTTCCCCTAGCCCCTCCCACAAGGGGCGGGGGTTTGGCTGGAGGTTCAGGCGGCGGCTTGCAGCACCTCCCAGACGCGTTCGGGGGTGGCAGGCATTTCGATGTGTTGGCCCAGGGCGTCGGCCAGGGCGTTCATGATGGCCGGGAGGGCGCCGGCGCAGCCTGCCTCACCGCACCCCTTAGCGCCGAGCGCGTTGGTGCGGGCGGGAACGGGGTGGCTGCGGAAGACGAAGCCGGGGGCGTGACTGGCCAACGGCATGGTGTAGTCCATGAACGAGCCGGAGAGCAGCTGGCCGTCCGGGTCGTAAGAGGTGCGCTCCAGCAGGGCTTGGCCGATGCCCTGGACGACGCCGCCGTGGGCCTGGCCTTCGACCAGCTTGGGGTTGACCAGGGTGCCGAAATCGTTGGCCATCACGTAGCTGGCGACGGTGACGACGCCGGTCTCCTCGTCCACCTCGAGCTCGGCGATGTGGCAGCCGTTGGGGAAGGCGGAGGGGGTGCCGTCGAACACGTGCTGCACGTCCAGCTGGCCGGGGAAGCGGGCGGCAAGGTCCATGATGCCGATGCCGCGGTCGGTGCCGGCAACGGTGAAGCGGCCAGTGGAGAACTCGATATCGGCCTCGGCCGCCTCCAGCGCTTCGGAGGCGAGCGGGCGGCCCTTGTCCACGACCAGGCCGGAGGCCTCGTGGATGGCGGCGCCGCTGTTCATGATGGAGCGGGAGCCGCCGGTGCCGCCGCCGGCGAGCAGCTTGTCGCTGTCACCTTGCAGCAGGCGGACCTTGTCGAACGGCACGCCGAGGCGGTCCGAGAGCACCTGGGCGAAGGGGGAGGCGTGGCCCTGGCCGTAATCCAGCGTGCCGGTGGTGATGGTGACGCCGCCGTCGGGGTCGAAGGTGATGCCGCCCATCTCCTTGTTGGCGGGTGCCGTGACCTCGAGGTAATGGCCGATGCCGACGCCGCGGCGCTTGCCCCGGCGGCGGCTCTCGGCGCGGCGGGTGGCGAAGCCGTCCCAGTCGGCGGCGGCGAGCGCTTCTTCCAGGAGGGCGGGGAAGTCCCCGCTGTCGTAGACCATGGTGGAGGGGGCGCTGTAGGGCATCTGCTCCGGGCGGATGTGGTTGCGGCGGCGTAGCTCGACGCGGTCGATGCCCATCTCGCGCGCGGCTGTCTCGACCAGGCGCTCCATGTAGTAGTTGCCCTCGGGGCGGCCGGCGCCGCGGTAGGCGCCGACGGGGGTGGTGTTGGTGAAGGAGCTGCGGCTGGTCACCTCGACCAGGGGGGTCGTGTAGACGCCGATGACGTTCTTCACCGTGTTCATCGACTGCGGCAGGGTGGTGGAATTGCTGAGATAGGCGCCGACATTGCCGAAGCCGGTCATGCGGACGGCCAGGAAGGTGCCGTCTGCGTCCAGCGCCAGCTCGCCGGTCATGTCGTGGTCGCGGCCGTGGCTGTCCGAGAGGAAGCTGTCCGAGCGGGCGTCGGTCCACTTGACCGGGCGGCCGAGCACGCGGGCGGCGTGCATGATGGCGACGTATTCGGGGTAGACGCCGGCCTTCATGCCGAACGAGCCGCCGACATTGCCGGTGAGCACGCGGACCTGGGCGGTGGGGACGTTGAGGATGCCGGCGAGCGTGTTGCGCTGGCCGAACACGCCCTGGCAGCCGACGCGCAGCACCAGGCGCCCGTCCTCGACGGTGGCGATGGCAGAACGCGGCTCCATGGCAGCGACCACGACGCGGCTGTTGAGCAGGGTGAGGGTGGTCACGTGGGCGGCGCGGGCGAAGGCGGCGGCGACGGCGGCGCTGTCCCCGTAATGGAAGTCGAGTGCGGAGTTGCCGGG
>CAXSEG010000091.1:0-2948 GCA_964235545.1 uncultured Acetobacteraceae bacterium | reverse complement strand
GGCTCGGCGGCCTCACGGGCGGGGGTGACGGCGGGCAGCGGCTCGATGTCCAGCATGACGGCCTCGGCGGCGTCCCGGGCGGCGTCCCGCGTGTCGGCGACGACGAGGGCGACCGGGTCACCGACGTAGCGGACACGGCCTTCGGCGAGGGCCATCTGGTGCGGCTTCGGGGTGGGCGAGCCGTCCTTGTGCTTGCCGGCGGCGGCCTGCATCGGGCCGATACCGGCGGCGACCAGGTCGGCGGCGGTGTAGATGCCGAGCACGCCGGGCATGGTGCGGGCTTCGTCGGCCTGGATGTCGCGCAGGATGCCGTGGGCGTGGCGGCTGCGGACGATGACGCCGTAGGCTTGGCCGGGGAGGGAGAGGTCATCGCTGTAGCGGCCTTCGCCGCGGAGGAGGACGGGATCCTCCTTGCGGGAGACTGGCTGGCCGATGGCGAAACGGGCGTTCAGGTCGATCGGCATGTCCATTGTCCGGCTCCTTGGCACTCAACCCGGATGTTGGGGCGGGTTACGCTCATTTAACCCCTTTGGCGCCAAATGCCTCCACCGCTGGTGACCGCGGGGGCTACGGGGACCGCGCTGCGGGTGCGGGAACGGCGAGGTAGGCTATGCGCTTGGCCTCCTTGCGGCCGCGCGCGACCGAGTCGAGGATTAATCCGACGGTGGTGGACAGGAAAGCCAAGCCCATCAGCGCCGTGGCGAGCACGGCCGTGGGCAGGCGGGGGACGAGGCCGGTTTGCATGAATTCGGCCACCACGGGGATGCCGAGGGCCAAGGCAGCCATGCCGAGCACGGCGGCGCCGAAGCCGAAGAAGTAGAGTGGCTTCTGCTCCTTCAGCAGCAGCACGATGGTGCGCAGGATGCGCAGGCCGTCGGTGTAGGTGCGCAGCTTGGAGGCGGAGCCCTCCGGACGGTCCTTGTAGGGGGCGGAGAGCTCGCCGACGGGCATGGCGAGTTCCAGGGCGTGGACGGTGAACTCGGTCTCCGTCTCGAAGCCGGTTGAGAGGGCGGGGAAGGATTTGACGAAGCGGCGGGAAAAGGCGCGGTAGCCGGAGAGCATATCGCTGACCCGGTTGCCGAACAGCAGGCCGACGATGCCGGTGAGCACCAGGTTGCCGGTGCGGTGGCCGGAGCGGTAGGCGGCGCGCAGCTCGGTCACGCGGGTGGCGGTGACCATGTCCATGGGGCCGTCCAGCAGGAGCTGGAGCATGGCGGGGGCGGCGGCCGGGTCGTAGGTGTCGTCACCGTCCACCAGGATGTAGGCGTCTGCCTCGATGTCGGCGAACATGCGGCGGACGACGTTGCCCTTGCCGCGCAGGGGTTCGGACCGGACGGTGGCGCCGGCGGCGCGGGCGGCCTGGATGGTGCCGTCGGTGGAGTTGTTGTCGTAGACGAAGACGGTGGCGTCCGGCAGGGCGGCGCGGAAGCCGGCGACGACGCGGGCGATGGCCACGTCCTCGTTATGGCAGGGGATGAGGATCGCGGTGCGGATCACCGGAACACCACGGCGCGGGAGAGGACGAAATTGGCGAACATGCCGGCGACCGCGCCGGCGGCGATGGCGATCTCGGGGTGGGCGGCGCAGAGCGGCACGAGGCTGACCAGCACGAAATAGGCTCCGAGGTTGAGGCAGAGGCCGGGCAGGCTGGCCACCACGAATTTGAGCCATTGGCGGTGGGCGGGGCCGATATTGCCGAGGCCGCGGAAGGTCCAGACCCGGTTCAGCCACCAGGTGGTGGTGACGGCGGCGGCGTAGGCGAGGGTGCCGCCGAGATAGAGCCCGGCCCAGGACCGTGTGGCGTAGACGACCGCCGTGTCGACCAGGAAGCCGGCGACGCCGACGGTGCCGAACTGCATGAACTGCGCCAGCAGCTGGATGGTGGCCGGCCGCAGCGATCGGCGCAGCGGGCCAGGCAGGGCGTCCACGAACCACTGCACCAGTGCCAGCATGGAGGCGTTCTAGCCATCCGGGCGGGGTGGCGCCAGGGTGGGTGGCATGGTGTTGTGCGGTCCGTCATTTGACAGGAGCACTGCATGCATCGCCGCACCCTGCTCACGGGCACCGCCGCCGCGCTCGCGATGCCACACATCGCCCGGGCCGCCGGGCCCCGCACGCTGCGGTTCATCCCGCAATCGGACCTGACGGTGCTCGACCCCGTGTGGACGACGGCGTACGTGACGCGGAACCACGGGTTCGCGGTGTTCGACACGCTGTATGGGTTGGATGGGAAGTTCCGGTCCAGCCCGCAAATGGCGGCGGGGGCGGTGAAGGACCAGGCGGGGCTGGAGTGGCGGATCGGGCTGCGGCCCGGGCTGAAATTCCACGACGGCACGCCGGTGCTGGCGCGGGATTGCGTGGCCAGCATCAAGCGCTGGGGCGCGCGGGACGCGTTCGGGCAGGCGCTGATGGCGGCGACGGACGAGCTGTCCGCACCGGACGATGCGACGATCCGGTTCCGGCTGAAGCATCCGTTCCCGCTGCTGGCGGACGCGTTGGGCAAGTCCGCCACCAACATGTGCCCGATCATGCCGGAGCGGCTGGCGCTGACGGACCCGTTCACGCAGGTGACGGAAATGGTCGGGTCCGGGCCGTTCCGGTTCAAGGCGGACGAGCGGGTAGTGGGGGCGCGCGTGGTGTACGAGCGGTTCGACGGCTACACGCCGCGGCCGAGCGGGACGCCGGACTGGACGGCGGGGCCGAAGGTCGTGAATGTCGACCGGGTGGAGTGGCAGGTGGTGCCGGACGCGGCGACGGCGGCGGCGGCGTTGCAGGCGGGGGAGGTCGATTGGTGGGAGTACCCGCTGCCGGACCTGCTGCCGCTGCTGCGCAAGACCAATGGCGTGAACGTGGTGCTGCCCAACCCGACGGGGCAGATCCCCGTGCTGCGGATGAACCAGCTGCATCCGCCGTTCGACAACCCGGCGATCCGCCGCGCGCTGTTGTCC
>CAXSEG010000090.1:6257-14416 GCA_964235545.1 uncultured Acetobacteraceae bacterium | reverse complement strand
CCCAACCGCCGCCCCGCCTGGGGGGATGACGGGCACGGGCTCGGCAGAGGACGACATGGTCCAGATTGTCTGCCCGCATGCCGCCCCGGGACACTGTCAGGCTGGTCACAATCCCGCGACCTGTCGCCCCCTGGACGCGAAGCCCCGCGGCTTCGATCATGCGCCGCATGACCGAACTCATTCCGCTCGATGGCCTGCCCGTCCGCCGCCGGCTCTGGGCGGTGGCGGCCGTCACCACGGCGGTGGGCCTCGCCTCGTTGGACACGTCGATCGCCAATGCCGCGCTGCCGACCATCGCCGTGGACCTGCTGGCGACGCCCGCCGCGTCGATCTGGGTGGTGAACTCGTATCAGCTGGCCCTGGTCGCCTGCCTGCTGCCGCTGGCCTCGCTGGGGGATATCATCGGGTATCGCCGGGTCTACGGCTACGGGCTGGCGCTGTTCATCCTGGCCTCGCTGCTGTGCGCGCTGAGCTGGTCGCTGCCGACGCTGACGGCGGCTCGGGTGCTGCAGGGCATGGGGGCGGCGGGGATCATGAGCGTGAACACGGCGCTGATCCGCTTCATCTACCCGGCGCGCCGGCTGGGCCAGGGTGTCGGCTTCAACGCGATGACGGTCGCGACCACGACGGCGCTCGGGCCCACGGTGTCGGCGGGCATCCTGTCAGTCGCGTCCTGGCAGTGGCTGTTCGCGGTCAACGTGCCGATCGGCGTGGTCGCTTGGGTGCTCGCGTCCCGCACCCTGCCGCTGACGCCGCTGGGCCGGCACAAATTCGACCTGGCGAGTGCCGCGCTGAACGCCGGCACGTTCGGGCTGCTGATCCTGGGCATCGGCGAGGCGGCGCACAGCGCGTCCGGCTTCACCACCGCCCTGTCACTGGGTGGCGCCTTGGTGTGCGGGTTCTTCCTGGTGCGGCGGCAGCTCGGCCTGCCGGCACCGCTGCTGCCGGTGGACCTGTATCGCCGCCCGCTGTTCGCGCTCTCCTCCGTGACGAGCATGTGCTCGTTCGCGGCGCAGGGGCTCTCCTTCGTCTCGCTGCCGTTCTTCTTCCAGACCGTGCTCGGGCACGACGCCGTGCAGACGGGGCTGCTGCTGACGCCGTGGCCGGTGGTGACGGCGCTGATGGCCCCAGTGGCGGGCCCGCTCTCGGACCGGTATCCGCCGGCGATTCTGGGCGGCATTGGCATGGTGGTGCTGTGCATAGGGTTGAGCCTGATGGCCACCCTGCCGGCGCATCCGGACAATATCGCGATCGTATGGCGCATGATGATCTGCGGCGCCGGGTTCGGCTTCTTTCAGTCGCCGAACCTGAAGGCGATCATGTCCGCCGCCCCGCCGGAACGCAGTGGCGGGGCCAGCGGCATCGTGGCCACGTCCCGTCTGGTCGGGCAATCCACCGGTGCGGCGCTGGTGGCGCTGTGCTTCGGCATCTCGGCGCTGCACGGCCCGGCGCTGGCCCTCACTCTGGGCGCATGTTTCGCGGGTGGCGCGGGTGTGGCCAGCTTCTCCCGGCTGCTGGCGCGGCCATGAGCATGCGTCCGGTCCGCACGTATCGGCCACGGTGACGTCCGTCCGGCGCACTCCTGGATTGACGGCTGACCCTGCAAGCGGTTCAGATGCGCCGGCATGCAGCCACCCCCTGAAACGAGGGGAGGCGCTCCAGGGAGGAACACGAAGTCATGGCGAACACCAGCACGTCGACGGACGGCTACAAGCTGCTTACCACCATCTCGCTACCCGGCACCGTCGGCGGGCACGGCGACATCGTGACCTACGACCCGACCACCGACCTCGTGTGGCTGTCGCAGTCGCCAGACCATAACGTCGTGGCGATCGACGCGGCGACGAACACGGTCCGCGGCGTCATCCCCGGCTTGAACAACCCGAACGGGATCGCCCTGACGCCGCAGGACGCATTCCTTTCGGATGCCGGCAACAACGTGGACGTGATCGTCGACAAGAACACGTTCGAACAGGTCGGCAGCGTGGTCGCCACCGGCGCGGAACCGGACGGCACCACCTATGTCCCCAGCACGGGCCAGGTCTATGTCGCGTCCGACACCGCCAACGTCGAGGACGCACTGAACACCACGGCGCCGTTCGCGCAGACCGCGAGCTTCGCCCTGCCCCCCGACCCGTCGCCGGACGGCCCGGACGTCTCGCTCTACGTCCCTTCGACGGACCTGCTGTATCAGCCGGACCAGGGACAGATCGACGTCATCGACCCGCACACCAACGCCATCGTCAACCAGTTCCCGTTGCTAGCGTCCGGCGACACGAAGCCGCCGGTGTACGACCCGGTCACCAACCACCTCCTCGTCGGCACCACCAACAACCAGATGCTGGTCGTCAACGCCACGACAGGGCAGTTGGTCAGCACCATCGCCATATCCGGCAGCGTCGACGAGACGACCATCGACGTCGGGGCCCGGCTCGCCTTCGTCGGCGACAAGGCAGGGGTGGTCGACGTCATCAACCTCGACACCAGCACGCTCGCCGGTGACCTGCCGGCCGAACCGGGTGTCCACACGCTCGCCGTCAACCCGAACGACCACGACGTGTACGTGTACGAGAACAACAGCAACAAGGTGGATGTCTACGGCCCGGCCAGTACCGTCACCTCCACCGGCATCACGCCGGCTACGGTCGTCAACGGTGTCGCCCAGATGACTGGCACGGCGTCCCAGCAGGCGACGGTGCAGTCCATCAACGGAGACCTGACGGCCGTCGTCAACCAGACGACGATGGACGCGGGCAGCGCCAACACGATCGCCTTCGCCGACGGCAGCCTCTATGTCGGTGCGAACTCGGCCGCAGCACAGGTGATCCGCCTGTATGGCGCAGTACTCGGCCGCGCTCCGGATGCGGGTGGCCTGGCCATCAACACCAGCTACATCCAGTCCGGTGGGTCAGCAGTCAGCATTGCCCAGAGCATGCTCGACAGCCCCGAGGGCAAGGCCGTCTTCGCAACCAGCGCCCAGACCCCGTCCGGCTTCGTCAACCAGGTGTATCAAAACGTCCTGCACCGCCCAGCCGAAGCGGCCGGGCTGAACGGCGCCGTCACGGCGCTGGACAACGGCTTAACCCAGGCACAATACGTCACCACCGTCGCGGCAAGCCCCGAGGCGCAAACCGATACCGCCTCGCAGATCAATTCCGGCGTGTGGATCGAGAACAGCCAGGGCGCCGAGGTGCAGGGCCTGTACTACGCGGCGCTGAACCGTGCGCCGGACGCAGCCGGCCTAGTCGACTGTATCAACGCGCTCAACGCCGGGGCGAGCATCCAGCTGTTGGCGCAAGACATCGTCGGCAGCACAGAATTCGCCAACCTGTATGGCGGACTGAGTAACAGCGCCCTTGTCGCGGCGATGTACCAGGGCGTGCTGGGCCGCGCGCCCGACGCTGGGCCTGCAAGCGCCTACACGTCGGCACTCGACAGCGGCAGCCTGACCAAGGGCGGCCTGGTGCTTGGTTTCAGCCAGAGCGCCGAACGCGAGGCGCTGAACATCGGCTCGCAGGGGACCGGGCTCACCCGGGTCGTCGCACCGTCCTGATCCAGGACGGTGCCCGGCTGGGTAGCATGACCGTCCAGCCGGCGTCACGGCCCTGCCGTCACCCGGTTCAATACGTCTCGAACATCCGCGTGATCTGCGCCGGGTCCGCGGTGCGGCTGAGCGCCAGGGCCAACAGCAGGCGCGCCTTCTGCGGGTTGAGATTGTCGGCGATCAGGAAGCCGCTCTCGCGGGCGCGCTTGCCGCGGAAGGTGCGGCCGCTGCCGGCGCGGGTGGACTGCACGACCACGATCCCCTGCTGCACCGCCTGCGTCAGCGCCTCCGAGTCCGCGGTGCCAGGGAAGCCCGGTGCGAAACCGGCCGAGACGATACCACGCGCGCCCGCCGCCATGAAGGCCCGCACCGCCGTGCCATCCGAGCCGACATAGGCATAGGCGATGTCCACCCGCGGCAGGGCGTTCAGCCCGGTGATATCGAACTCGGTGTCTGGCATGTGGCGGCGCAGCGGGGCGCGGTAGAACACGACCTGATCACCGTCGGCATGGCCGAGCACGCCGAAATCCGGGGTGCGAAAGGTCTGCAGGCGGAAGGTGGATGTCTTGGTCACTTCCCGCGCCGCATGGATCTCGTCGTTCAGCAGTAGCAGCACGCCCATGCCGCGCGCCTGCGGACTGGCCGCGGTGCGCACGGCGTTGACCAGGTTCATGCCCGCATCGGTGGACAGCGCGCTGGCCGGGCGCTGGCTGCCGACGATGACGACCGGCACGTCCACCTTCAGCACCAAGTTGAGGAAATACGCCGTCTCCTCCATCGAGGCGGTGCCGTGGCCGATCACGATCCCGGCCAGGCCAGGTATGTCCGCCACCACCTGCCCGCATAGGGCCGAGAGGCGCTTCCAGGCGTCAAAATAGATGTTGTGGCTCGGGATGTTGTCGAACGGGACTGGGATGACGTCGGCCACCGCCTGCCACTCGGGGAACATGGCGGCGATCGCGTCCGCCTGCATGCGGTTCTCCGCCGCGCCGTAATCCAGAATGTCGAGCGGCCCCGTGCCGAGGGAGGAGATGGTGCCGCCGGTGCCGATGAAGGCGACCTTCGGTTTAGCCTCGGTCATGGTGATTCCTTCCTTATGGGGTCGAGGGCAGCCGAGGCACTGGATCGTCACGCCGCGAACCGAGTCAAGCCGCACGTCCCCATTGGCCGGCTTCCCCGCTCTCGGTAAGCTCGCGCGCTGGGAGGCAGCCGGCCCATGAACCCGAGCGTGCGCGTGCGTGACGAGCGACTGAGCCAGGTCGGCGTGTCTCTCGCCGAACCCTGTCGGGATTGGCTGCCGGCCTATGCCGATGCGTTGCGCGCGGGCTGGTCGCCGAACACGCAACGCGACGTATCCGGAGAGGAGCTAGCCGCAATCGCCGCCGACCCGGACGCGGCGCTGCTTGCCATCGCCAGGACGGATGGCGGGCGGCGCCTGGCCGATGGCACGTGGCAGGCCTGGCTGCCGGGCCGGGTGTTCTGGATCCTCGACGACTCGTTCTGCGGCACTATCAACCTGCGGTACCAGCCCAGCACGGAGGCACTGCCGCAAGGCGTGTCCGGCCATGTCGGGTACGCTGTAGTGCCATGGCTGCGCCGCCGCGGCATTGCGACGGAGGCGTTGCGCCAGATGCTGCCCATCGCCGCCGCGGTAACGGGGCTGCGCCGACTGTCGGTGACGTGCGACCATGACAACACGGCCTCGCGCGCCACGATCGAGGCCAATGGCGGCGTGCTGGCGGACGATGCGCCAAGCGGCAAACTGCTGTTCATGATCGCGCTCGACCCTTCTCGCTTTCGCGTCGTCACGGGAGGGGGTCGGGGCGAGAGCCCCTGAACGCATGACTGCCTTGTTGCAAAGCAATTAAACACGCTCTGCTTTACTTATTGCCCACCAACTAGGCACGTTGGCTTTGTGGCCGTGAGTTCTGCTCACAAGCCAGGCTGTATTGCTTGACAGCTTGTAACCCCCTGCCCTTCAATCCGCCCTCAAGACGGATGCAATCCCGCGGCACGAGGGGAAGAGCGTCCAGCGTTCCGGCATCCCGGCTGGCGCGCGAGTTGCGTCTGGTCCCGCCATCGCCGCCCACACCGTCCAAAGGACACGCTATGATCCGTGCAGCCCGCCTGATCGCCCGCTGCTTCCTGCTCGCGTCTGTCGCCTTCGTCGCACGCCCGGCCGCCGCCGAAGGCGTGCTCACCGTCGCGATGACGGCGGGCGACCTCCCGGTCGACACCGGCAACCCGGACCAGGGTTTCGAAGGCTTCCGCTTCGTCGGCCTCAACCTGTACGACGCGCTGATCAATTGGGACCTGTCGAGCAAGGACCGCGCGTCCGACATCAAGCCGGGCCTGGCGACCGAGTGGCATATCGATCCGGACAACCACAAGCGGTGGATCTTCACGCTGCGCCAGGGCGTGAAGTGGCATGACGGCTGCGACTTTACGGCGGACGACGTGATGTGGAATTTCGGCCGCATCGCCGACCCGAAGGCGCCGCAGTTCTACACGCAGCAATTCGCGCTGTCCCGCGCCTACCTTACCAACTACGAAAGTATCGAGAAGATCGACGACCACACCGTCGCGATCACCACGAAGTTCATCGAGTCGCTGTTCCCGTATGACGTCAGCTACCTGCTGATGATCAGCCGCTGCCGGGCGGAGGCGCTGCACAACGACTGGAACGCCTACACCACGCAGCCCTCCGGCACGGGGCCGTACCGCTACGCCAGCATGACCCCGCACGAGCGCATGGAGCTGGTGCCGAACCAGGACTACTGGGACAAGGCGCGCGTGCCGAAGCAGGACCGGCTGATCCTGCTGCCGATGCCGGAGGCGGCGACCCGCACCGCGGCCCTGTTGTCCGGCCAGGTGAACTTCATCGAAGCGCCGGCGCCGGACGCGATCCCCGTGCTGAAGCGCGCCGGGATGCAGATCGTCAGCAACACCTACCCGCACAACTGGCCCTACATCCTGAACTTCACGCGCGGGCCGTTCACCAACCTCAAGATCCGCCAGGCCGCCAACTACGCGATCAACCGCGACGACGTGGTGGACCTGGTCGGCGGGCTGGCGACGCCGGAATACGCCGAGGTGCCCCCGAGCCTGCCGTATTACGGCCACCCGCAAATCTACAAGTTCGACGTGGCGAAGGCGAAGGCGCTGCTGAAGGAAGCGGGCTGCCTACCGTGCAAGATCACGCTGGCGATCTCCACCTCCGGCTCCGGCCAGATGCAGTCCTTGCCGATGAACGAGCTGGTCAAGCAGCAGCTGGAGGATGCCGGCTTCCAGGTCACGCTCGACGTCATGGACTGGAACGCGCTGCTGGACGTCAGCCGCTCCGGCGTGCCGAAATACCCGAACGTGGACGGGATGAACGCCTCACGCGGACTGCTGGACCCGGTGAGCGCCATCATCAAGCCGGTCGCCACCGCTTATTGGTCGCCGGCCGGCAGCAACTGGGGCCATTTCAGCACGCCGGAGGCCGACTCCCTGGTGAAGCAGATCTTCGAGGAGTTCGAACCGGCAAAGCGCCTCGTGCTGCTGACCAAGCTGCATGAATACGAGTCCGAGCAGGCGCTGATGATCTTCGTGGTGCACGACCTCAACCCGCGCGCCCTCTCGCCCAAGGTGCACGGCTTCGTGCAGGCGCAAAGCTGGTTCCAGGACCTCACCCCGATCAGCGTCTCGCCGTGAGGCGGTTCGGGAGCATAGGAGCAGCCTGATGCTGGGTTACATCCTGCGCCGCGTCCTGTTTGCCATCCCGATCGCGCTGGGTGTCAGCGTGGTGTGCTTCTCGCTGGTGTATCTGGCGCCGGGTGACCCGCTGCAGACCGTGCTGCCGCCGGATGCGACGGCGGAGACGATCGCCATCGTGAAGCACGCCTACGGCTTCGACCGGCCGATCCCGGTGCAATACGCGATCTGGCTGTGGCACGTGCTGCACGGCGATTTCGGCCGCTCCATCGCGACCCAGCGGGCGGTCACGCTGGAGGTGTTCGGCTCCGTCGCCAACACGGCGATGCTGGCGCTGTTCGCGGTGCCGATCTCCTTCGGCGCCGGGTTCGCGATGGGTGCGGTGGCGGGCTGCTTCCCCGGCCGGGTGCTGGACCGGGTGGTTACGGGGGCCGCGGTGATGGGGGTCAGCCTGCCGAACTACTGGCTCGGCCTGGTGCTGGTCATCCTGTTCGCGGTCGAGTTCATGGTGCTGCCAGCCAGTGGCATGGGCATGAACGGCTCGGCCTCGTTCAGCCTGCTGAGCTGGGCGGACCTGAAATTCCTGATCCTGCCGGTGGTGACGCTGACTATGATCCCGATCGGCATCATCGCCCGCACCACCCGGGCCGCGGTGGCCGAGGTGCGCAGCCAGGACTTCGTCACCACCCTGCGCGCCATGGGCCTGGGCGAGGCTGCCGTGATCCGCCATGTGCTGAAGAACGCCTCGCCGCAGGTGCTGGCGGTGATGGGTCTGCAATTCGGCTACCTGATGGGCGGCTCCATCCTGGTGGAGACGGTGTTCACCTGGCCCGGCAGTGGTTTCCTGCTGAACAAGGCGATCATCAACCGCGACATTCCCGTGCTGCAGGGCACGATCCTCGCCCTGTCGCTGGTGTTC
>CAXSEG010000090.1:0-6247 GCA_964235545.1 uncultured Acetobacteraceae bacterium | reverse complement strand
ACCTGCTGCAAGCGACCCTCGATCCCAGGATCCGCCGCGCATGAGCAAGCAAGCCACCCTGCCCGCCGGCACCCTGCCGCTCGATCCGGACCTCGACAGCCTGGGCGCACCCGCAACCCGGGTGCGCGGCTACTGGCGCTCCGTGGTCTGGCGGCTTAGCCACGACACCATCACCCTGGTGTTCGGCGCGGTGGTGCTCGCGATCATCCTGCTCGCCGTGCTTGCACCGCTGGTGGCGCCGTTCGACCCGTATCAGCAGAGCATCATCGGCCGGCTGAAACCGTTCGGCTGGCGCGGGCACCCCTGGGGCACCGACGAGCTGGGGCGGGACATGATGAGCCGCCTGATCTATGGCGGGCGCATCTCGCTGGTGATGGGGCTGGTGCCCGTCCTGGTCGCGACGGCCGTCGGCGGCACCCTGGGCATCATCGGCGGCTTCGCCGGGAAGGTCACCAACACCGCCATCATGCGCACCATGGACGTATTCTACGCCTTTCCCTCCATCCTGCTCGCGGTGGCGATCTCGGGCGCCATGGGCGGCGGTATCACCAACGGGATCATCTCGCTAAGCCTGGTGTTCATCCCCGCGATGTGCCGCATTGCCGAGACCGCGACGGCGCAAATCAAGAACCTGGACTATATCGAGGCCGCCCGGGCCAGCGGTGCCGGCACGCTGACCATCGTGCGCCACCACGTGCTCGGCAACGTGCTCGGCCCCGTGTTCATCTACGCCTCCAGCCTGGTGAGCGTCAGCATCCTGCTGGCCTCGGGGCTGTCGTTCCTGGGTTTGGGCGTGCAGCCGCCGGAACCGGATTGGGGGCTGATGCTGAGCACGCTGCGGCAGTCGATCTACGTCGATCCGCTAGGGTGCGCTTTGCCGGGGGTGGCGATTTTCATTACGTCCATCTGCTTCAATCTTGTTAGCGATGGGGTTCGGGCGGCTATGGACGTACGGGTTTGAAGCGCTTGGGGCTTTGTCCCGAACCTCACCAGAGGACACTCGTCCTCTGGACACCTTTATGAACGCTTACGTCGACGCCCGGGACCGGGGGGGCGCGGCGCAGCCGATGCTGATCGCGCGGGACCTGCTGCGGCACTTCAAGGTGAAGGGCGCGGGCAAGGGCGCTGTCGTTCGGGCCGTGGATGGCGTGTCATTTACGCTGTTCAAAGGTGAGACGCTCGGAGTCGTCGGCGAGTCCGGCTGCGGCAAATCCACCCTCGCCCGCCTGCTGTTGCACTTGGTGGTGCCCGACCAGGGCGAGCTGATCTTCGACGGGGACACCGTCGGCGACTCACACGGCGTCACCATCGCGGACCTGCGGCGGCAGGTGCAGATGGTGTTCCAGGACAGCTACTCCTCGCTCAACCCGCGCATGCCGGTGCAGGACTCGGTGGCGTTCGGCCCCATGGTCAACGGCCGCAGCCGGCCCGAGGCCAAGCGCATCGCGCAGGACATCCTGGTGAAGGTCGGACTTAGGCCGGACCTGTTCGGCCCGCGCTATCCCCACGAGCTCTCCGGCGGGCAGAAGCAGCGCGTCAACATCGCCCGCGCATTGGCCGTGGGTCCGCGTATGGTAATCCTGGACGAAGCGGTTTCGGCGCTGGACAAATCGGTCGAGGCGCAGGTGCTTAACCTGCTGCGCCAGCTGAAGCGCACGCTCAACCTCACCTATCTGTTCATCAGCCACGACCTCAACGTCGTGCGCTACATCAGCGACCGCGTGCTGGTGATGTACCTGGGCCAGGTGGTGGAGCTGGGCCCGGCCGCAGACGTGTTCAGCCGCGCGCGCCACCCCTACACCCTGGCACTGCTCGGCTCCCGCCTGTCCATGGACGCGACCCGGCGCATCGAGGCGCCGCCGCTGGTGGGGGACCCGCCCAGTCCGATCAACCCGCCCTCCGGCTGCCGCTTCCGCACCCGCTGCCCCCGTGCCGAAAACGTCTGCGAGCGGGTGATGCCCGCCTTGGGCGAATGGGCCGGCCGCACCTCCCACGTCGCCGCCTGCCACATGACGGACCCGGCCTCTGGCCACAGCCTGGCGGGGACGGCGTGATGGACGGCATGGTCACCACGCAGCCGCTGCTCGAGGTGGAGGACCTGTCGGTCCAGTTCGTCTCGCGCGAAGCGACCGTGACCGCCGTCAGCGGCGCCAGCTTCAGCCTGCGCGAAGGCGAGGTGTTGTGCCTGCTGGGCGAATCCGGCTCCGGCAAATCGGTCACCTTGCGGGCGCTGATGCGGCTGCTGCCGGGGCGCGCGCGGGTGAAGGGGCGCATTGCCCTCGGCGGGCAGGACGTGCTGGCCTTGCAGGGCCGCGCGCTGCGGAACTTCCGCGGCGGCGCGGTGAGCATGGTGTTCCAGGAGCCGATGACCGCCCTCGACCCGGTGTACACCATCGGCCAGCACCTCATCGAGACGATCCGCCAGCACAAGGGCGGCAGCCACGCTGCGGCCCGCGCCCGCGCGATCGAACTGCTCGACCTGGTGAAGATCCCGGGCGCGGCCCGCCGGGTGGACTCCTACCCGCACGAGCTGTCCGGCGGGTTGCGGCAGCGGGCGATGATCGCGATCGCGTTGTCCTGCGGCCCCCGCCTGCTGCTGGCGGACGAGCCGACCACGGCGCTGGACGCGACGGTGCAGATCCAGGTGCTGATCCTGCTGCGCCGGCTGCAGCAGGAACTCGGCATGGGCACGATCTTCGTGACGCATGATTTAGGCGTGGCAGCGGAGATCGCGGACCGGGTCGCGGTGATGTACGCCGGCCGCGTGATCGAGGAAGGACCGGTGAACGCGGTGCTGCGCGCGCCGGCGCATCCCTACACCGCGGGGCTGCTCGCCTCCACCGTGCACGACCAGCCGCCGGAGGAGGACATCGCCGCCATCCCCGGCAGCCCGCCCGATTTGCGCCGCCTGCCCCCGGGGTGCTCGTTCGCGCCGCGCTGCACGCTGGCGATGGCAGCCTGTCGGCAGGCGTTCCCCGACCCGGTGTATCCGGCGCCGGGCCGTATGGCGCGTTGCCTGCGGGTGGCGGACGTGCTGGCGATGCCGGCTGGGGCATACCCGACCTAGCGTGCTTGCTGCTCCCTTCCTCTCCCGCCCTTTCGCGGAAGAGGGTCGGGGTGAGGGCCGTGCCCGCACGGCGTTTCCAGCCGTCACGGGATCCCAAGCTCCCTCACCCCGGCCGTCTCCCAGAAGAGGGAGAAGGAGAAGGTCTGCTGCGGGTCGTCGGGTTTGGTGGCGGGGGTCGACACTCCCACTATCGTGTCAAGACCACCCCGAACTTCGTCCACGGTCCTGGCTCCAGTTCCACCGCTGCGCGCGCGAGCGAGGCTCAGCGTCAGCTCCGCGTCCACATAGAGCT
This sequence comes from uncultured Acetobacteraceae bacterium, assembly GCA_964235545.1. Lineage (GTDB taxonomy): Bacteria > Pseudomonadota > Alphaproteobacteria > Acetobacterales > Acetobacteraceae > LMUY01. Next base: position 2,888 of record CAXSEG010000090.1, on the reverse strand, counting down.
AGCGCTTGTTGCTAAATCACTGGCGGACATCGAGGCGGGCTTGGGAACGGAGTGGCCTGCCGTCGAGCAATGGCTGCACGAACTGGCCTTGGACGAGAACGCCTCGCCCGACACAGATGGCTCTGCGACGGCCGGGGATGTTCTTCTTGCGGTCGTTCTCGGTCCTGGGCAGCCATAAAGCGCACAACCGAAGGCAGCGACGTCACAGCTTGCCCTTCTTTATTCCGGCTAGCATCGTCAGCCCATCGAAGGTCGGGACATGATGGACAGCGAATACGATTACATCATCATCGGCGCCGGGTCGGCCGGCGCCGTGCTGGCGGCGCGGCTCAGCGAGGACCCGGGAACGCGCGTGCTGCTGCTTGAAGCCGGGCGGGACATGCGCTCCGCCGAGACGCCCGAGCACATCAGCATCCCCAACCCGATGGCCGCGATCGGCGACGACGAATTCCGCTGGCCGAACCTGCTGGCCCGGCGCACCGAGCGGCAGGATCCCCGGCTGCTATGGCGCGGCCGGGCAATGGGCGGCAGCTCCACCATCAACGGCCAGATCGCCATCCGCGGCGTGCCGGACGATTACGACCGCTGGGCGGCGGCGGGCTGCGCGGGCTGGGGCTGGGCGGACCTGCTGCCGTATTTCCGCAAGCTCGAGACCGACATGAATTTCCCGGACGCGCCCTATCACGGCGCCAGCGGGCCGATTCCGGTCTACCGCGCGCCGCCCGAAGCCTGGGGCCACGTGGACCGGGCCCTGCGAGATGCGGCCTTAGACCTGGGCTATGGCTGGTGCGAGGACCACAACGCGCCCGAGGGCACCGGCGCCTCACCCTACGCGATCAACAGCATCGCCGGGCGGCGCGTGTCCACCAATGACGGCTACCTGGAGCCGGCACGAGGCCGGGCCAACCTGACCATCGTCGGCGAGGCGCTGGTCGAGGCGCTGACGATGGAGGGCAACCGGCCCCATGCCAGCGGCGTGCGCGTGCAGGCCGGCGGGCAGACCCATGCGCCGCGGGCGGCGCGCGAGGTGATCCTCTGCGCGGGCGCGATCCACTCGCCGGCGATCCTGCAGCGCTCCGGCATCGGCCCGGCGGCGCTGCTGGCGGGCCTCGGCATCCAAGTCGTGGCGGACCGGCCCGTGGGTGCCGCGCTGCTGGACCATCCGATCATGGGTGCGCTGCTGCACCTGCGCCCGCACGCAAGGGTGGACACGCTGATGCACCGCCACACCAATTGCTGCCTGCGCTACAGCTCGGGCCTCGCCGGCGCCGGCGAGAACGACATGATCATGATCGCGGGCAACCTCGCCGGTAGCCTGCTCAGCAAGTCCGGCCCAACGCCGATGCAGGGGCGCATCGCCGTCTCCGTCTACCAGGCCTGGAGCGAGGGCCATGTCCGCATCACCACGACCGACCCGGCCACCGACCCGGCGGTGGAGGAGCGCATGCTGTCCGACGAGCGGGACCTGGTGCGGATGCGCGACGGCGCCCGGCGGCTGCGCGCGATCTGCCTGCAACCGGCGGTGCAGGACGTGGCGGAGCGGGTGGAGTACGGCGTCTCCGGCATGCCGATCGAGCAGGAGCTGGACGGTGCAGCGCTGGACGACTGGCTGTTCGCCGAGTGCTCGGACGCGCAGCACGCCAGCGGCACCTGCCGCATGGGGAGCCCGTCCGACCCGCGCGCGGTGGTGGACCCTGCCTGCCGCGTGATCGGCTGCACAGGGCTGCGGGTGGTGGACGCATCCGTGATGCCGGAGGTGCCGCGCGCCAACACGCATCTGACGACTGTCGCGATCGCGGAACGGATGGCCGACATGCTGCGCGGCGGCGTGCGGGAAGCCGGGTGAGCACCACCACGCAAACACCCGGCCGCCTGCGCACCGTCCTGGTCGGCCTGCTGATGCTGGCCGGATGCGTGAACTTCATCGACCGCTCGGCCGTTTCGATCGCGCTGCCGGCGATCCGGGCGGACCTGCATCTGTCGGAGGCTCAGGCGGGGCTGCTGCTATCCGCCTTCGCCTGGAGCTACGCGGTGGCGCAACTGCCGGCCGGCAGCCTGGTGGACTGGCTGGGCGCCCGGGCGGCGTTGGCGGGGGCACTCGCTGTCTGGTCCGGCGTGCAGGCGTTGAGCGGGCTGGTGGGCGGCTTGCCGCAGTTCATCGTAGCCCGGGTGGCGCTCGGCCTGGGGGAGGCGCCGATGTTCGTGGGCGGCGCCCGGGTGTGTGCCGACCGGTTCGCCCCGGCGGAGCGCGCCATGCCGATGGGGCTGCTGAACGCCTCCGCCTCGCTCGGCCCGGCGCTGGCACCGCTGCTGCTGACTCCGGTGATGCTGGTGGCGGGTTGGCGGGCGAGCTTCGCCGTCCTGGGCGCCGCCGGGCTGTTGGTCGCCGTGGTGTGGGCGGTGGTCTGCCGCGACCTGCCGCGCAGCCGGGAGACGGCGGCCAGGATCGCCGGGCCGGTGCAATGGGGGCGGCTGCTGCGGCAGCGCACCGTGTGCGGCCTGTTGCTGGGCTTCGGCGGCACGGTCTACGTCACCTGGCTGTATGTCACGTGGCTGCCGGGCTACCTGGTGGAAAGCTGGCACATGCCGGCGGGCCATGCGGCACTCTGGTCGGCGCTGCCGCAGTTCTTCGGTTTCCTGGGTGCCATCGGCGGCGGCTACGCCTCGGACCGGTTGGCCCGGCACCTGGGCGAGCGGGTGGCGCGGCAAGGACCCTTGGTGGCCGGATTGCTGGTGTCGGCGGCGTGCAGCGCGTTGGCCACGCTCTCCGGCAGTGCCGGGATGGCGCTGGCCGCGATCTCGGCCGCACTGTTCGCCGCCAACGTCGCCACGACGAGCGGTTGGGCATTGGCCGCCGGACTCGCGCCGGCGGCGCTGATCGCGACGGT
>CAXSEG010000089.1:0-14419 GCA_964235545.1 uncultured Acetobacteraceae bacterium | reverse complement strand
ATGGCGGATCGGCGAACCGCCACCGCCGCCTCCGCCACCGCCACCGCCCGGACGGTTCGGGAGACCACGGAGACGGTTCAGGTTCATGAGCGCCGCGCAGCTCTCGGCGGATCCACGCCCGTGATGCCGGGATTGCCGATGCCCGCCGGGGATCGGCCGACCGATCCTCTCGCCGACAGGGCGTCCCTCGCCGAACGCACGGCCGAGCGACGCTCGAGACGATCCGCGGTTCCAGTCCGGATGACGCATGGCCCCGCTGAAGCGGCTCCCCGGTCCCTGCGCAGCAGGCCGGCCCGGACCGTGGACATGTCCCGAACCTAGCGCCGGGCCGTCGTCGTGCCAAACGTTTTCTCCTCGGCCCCCGCCCCGCCCGGACCCGCGGCCTCCAGCAGCACCGCGCGGGTCACGCCGCCCAGGTCGGCGCGCTGCCCGGCCGGCACCAGTCCGGCGGCGACCCCGAGCCGGACCACCGCGTCGGCCTGGCCGATCCCCACCTCCAGCACGCAGAGCCCGGCCGGCCGAAGCAGCGCCGCGATCGCCGGCATCAGCCGCCGATAGGCCTGCAGCCCATCCTCGCCGCCGTCGAGCGCCCGCATCGGCTCGTGGCCCACCACCTCCGGCATCAGCCGATCCAGATCGGGCGTCGGGATGTAGGGCGGATTGGCCAGGACCACGTCGAACCCGCCGGCGACCGCATCCGACCAGTCGCCGCAGACGAACGCGCTCCGCTTCCCCAGCCGGTTGCGGCAGGCGTTGCGCCGCGCCAGCCTGCACGCCGCCGGCGACAGGTCCACGCCGACCCCCCAGGCGGCCGGATACTCCGACAGCGCCGCCAGCAGCAGGCAGCCGGTGCCGGTGCCGAGGTCCAGCACGTGACGGATCTTGCGGGCGGGAAACGCGTCCAGCGCCACCTCGACCAGCGTCTCGCTGTCGGCGCGCGGGATCAGCGTGTCGGCGGAGACGAGCAGGTCCAGCGTCCAGAACGGCTGGTGGCCCAGGATGTAGGCGAGCGGCTCGCGCCGGGCCCGGCGGGCGACGAACTCGGGGTAGCCCGGCGCCGGGTAGGCACAGGGCAGGTAACGAAGCAGGGCCGCACCCTCGAGCTGGGTGGCGTGGCTGAGCAGGAGGCGGGCCTCGCGGCGGGGCTCGTCGATGCCAGCCGCCTGGAGCTGGACGGCGCCGAAGGTCAGGAGGTCGGAGAGGCGCCACTCCGCTTCCACGCCCCTCGCCGGAGCGACGCGGCCCTCCCCTACCCTCCCCTGAGCGAGGTCATTCATCGGCGGCCAGGCGGGCTGCCTGGTCCTCCGCGGTCAGGGCGTCGACGATCTCGTCCAGCTCGCCCAGCATGATGCGGTCGATCTTGTGCAGCGTCAAGTTGATGCGGTGGTCGGAAACGCGGCCCTGGGGGAAATTATAGGTGCGGATGCGTTCGGACCGGTCGCCGGTGCCGACCTGCGCCTTGCGGTCCGCCCCGCGGGTCGCGGCCAGGCTGGAGCGTTGCTGCTCGTACAGCTTTGCCCGCAGCAGCTTCATCGCCTTAGCGCGGTTCTTGTGCTGGGAGCGTTCCTCCTGCATTGCCACCACCACCCCGCTCGGGATGTGAGTGATCCGCACGGCGCTGTCCGTCTTGTTGATGTGCTGGCCGCCGGCGCCGGACGCGCGGTAGGTGTCGATGCGCAAATCGGTCTCGTTGATCTGCACGTCCACCTCCTCCGCCTCCGGCAGCACCGCCACCGTCACGGTCGAGGTGTGAATGCGGCCCTGGCTCTCGGTTGCGGGGACGCGCTGGACTCGGTGCACGCCGGATTCGAATTTGAGCCGGGCGAACACGTTGCGCCCCGTGATCTCGGCGATGCCTTCCTTGAGGCCGCCCAATTCGGTATCGGCGTAGTCCAGCACCTCGAAACGCCAGCCCTGCTGGCCGGCGTAGCGCTGGTACATGCCGAACAGCTCGGCCGCGAACAGCCCCGCCTCGTCGCCCCCGGCCGCCGGACGCAGTTCGAGGATGGCGCTGCGGGCATCTGCCTCGTCCTTCGGCAGCAGGGACAGCCGGATCTCGTGCTGCAGCGCCGGCAGGCTGCCGCGCAAGTCCTGCAGTTCCGCCTCCGCCAGATCCCTCATCTCCGGGTCGGCAAGCAGCACCTCAGCCTCCTTCGCCGCACGCTGCGCCGCGCGCAGGTCACCGATACGGGCCACCACCGGATCCAGCTCCGACAGCTCGCGGGAGGCGCGGGCGAACGCCTCCCCCGAAAGGCCCGCCTGCAGTTGCGCGTTCAACTCCGCCGCGCGGTCCACCACGCGGTCCAGCTTGGTGTCGAGCGGGGTCACAGCAGGCGGGTGGCAAGCTGGTCCAGCGCCACCTCCTCCTGCGCGCCGCTGTCCAGATGCTTGAGCTGGGCCACGCCGCGCGCCAGTTCGGCCTCGCCCAGGATCACGGCGGCCCGTGCGCCGATCCGGTTGGCCCGTTCCATGCGGCGCTTGACGTTGCCGCGATACGCCATCTCCGCCCGCAACCCGGCGGCGCGGAGCGATTGCAGCACGCCGGATGCGGCTGCCTCGGCCGCTTCCCCCACCGGGATCACGGCGATGCAGGCGGGCATGCGACCGCCGTCCGCCAGCAGCATGGACAGCCGCTCGATTCCCGCGGCCCAGCCCACGGCCGGGGTGGGGGGGCCGCTCATCTGCTCCACCAGCCCATCATACCGGCCGCCCGCCATCACGGTACCCTGCGCGCCCAGGCGCTCCGTCACGAACTCGAACGCGGTGTGGTTGTAGTAGTCGAGGCCGCGGACGATGCGGGGGTTTTCCCGGAACGGCACGCCGAAGCGGCCCAGTTGGGTGAGCAGCCCGGCGTAGAAGGCGGCGGCCTCGGCGGTCAGGTGCGGGGCGATGGTCGGCGCGTCGGCGACGATGGCGCGGTCCGCCGGGTCCTTGCTGTCCAAGATGCGCATCGGATTGCGCTCCAGCCGCTCCTGGCTCTCGGCCGACAGCGATTGCTTGTGGGCGGAGAAGTAGGCGACCAGCGCCGCGCGGTAGGCGTCGCGGCTGGCGCGGTCGCCCAGGGTGTTCACCTCCAGCACCGTGTCGGCGGCGACGCCGAGCCGGGTAAGGATGTCCCAGCCACAGGCAATCACCTCGGCATCGGCCAGCGGCTCGGGCGGGCCGATCAGCTCGAGGCCGATCTGGTGGAACTGCCGGTAGCGGCCTTTCTGCGGGCGCTCGTAGCGGAACATGGGGCCGGCGTAGAACACTTTCTGCGGCAGGGATTGCGTGAGGCCGTTGGTCACCAGGGCGCGGCAGATGCCGGCAGTGCCTTCAGGCCGCAGGGTGACGCTGTCGCCGCCGCGGTCATCGAAGCTGTACATCTCCTTGGTCACCACGTCCGACGTGTCGCCCAGGGTGCGCGCGAAGACGCGGGTGTCCTCGAAGATGGGGGTGGCCCATTCGTCGAAGCCGTAGAGCGCGGCGGCATGCCGGGCCGTGTCCACCACGCGGGCGTGGCGGCGCTGGTCTTCGCCGATGAGGTCGTGGGTGCCGCGAGGCGGCTGCAGGGCGGCCATGATGGTCCGGGAAATGGGGTGGAACGGGCACCCGTCATCGCCCGCCACGCCGCCGGGTGCAAGCGGGTTGCCGCTTGATGCATTGTCGCCGCATGACCGACACCGAACTGGCGGAGCTGCTGCGGCATTGCCCCACGCTTTATCACATGGCCGAGCGCGGCAGTTGGCCCGGCATCCAGCGCCATGGGCTACGCAGCACGCTGGCGCTGCTCGACCTGTTCGAGGTGGACGGGGTGCAGCGGGAGACGATCCTGCGGCGACACCGGCCGGCAGCTGTTACGCTGCACCACCCGCACCACGGAACGGCCGTCGTGCGCGATCAGAAGCCGATGAGCGACGGTGCTCTGCGCCGGTGCCTCACGGATGGGCTGCTGCCGGCCGAGTGGTATGAGATGCTGAACGGCCGCGTGTTCTTCTGGTTGACTCGGGCTCGGTTGCTCCGGCTGCTCGGTGGCCGCGCATACCGTGACTTGGAACATGACGTGCTGGAGATCGATGCCGCGGCGCTGGTGGCCGCCTACCGGCCGCAAATCATGCTCAGCCCGATCAACAGCGGCGCCACCTTCGCGCTCGGGCCGAAGCCGCGCGGGCCTGGCACGTTCCAGCCGATTGCGGCGTTCGACTACGCCGGGCGCCGCCGGGCCGGATTCGTACCGTCCGCGTGCGTGGTGGAGCTGACGGTCGGGTATACGGTGCCGGACGTGGCGCGGTTCGTGCGCCGAGTGGTGTCTATGCGCGGTGGTGCAGTGACAGGAGTGGTGATCGAGGCCGCTACATGCCGGTGAACAGCCAGTCTAACTAACCACGATGAGGGGACAGGCGACACGGCTGCGTCGTAGTGGATGCAGGAACACGTCATGCTGCATGATCGTCCAGATCTGCCTCGTGAAACTTAGCCCAATCTGGCCGCAACTTCCCCCATGGGTCGCCGTGCTCCGCAACGTAGCGGGCCATTTCGGCATAAGTCTCCCGCAACTCCGCCCGCACCGCCCCCGCTCCTCCGGGGTCATCGCGTCCCGCGGTATTTGATGTGGGACGTATGCACCCGCTTCCCGCTCACTCCGCGGCCACCTTGACCGGCGCGCCGGCCTTCAGTTCCGCCACCTTGGCCTCCACTAGGTCCACGATGTGGTCCACCATGCCTTCGCCGTTCATGCGGTGGTCCTGGCGGCCAGCGGCGTAGACCATGTGCTTGCCGTCACCACCGCCGGTGACGCCCAGATCGGTCATCAGCGCCTCGCCAGGGCCGTTCACGACGCAGCCGATGATGGAGAGCGTGATCGGCGTCTCGATATGGGCCAGCCGCTCCTCCAGCGTGCTGACCGTCTGGATCACGTTGAAGCCCTGCCGCGCGCAGGACGGGCAGGAGATGATCTTCACGCCTCGGTTGCGCACGCCGAGCGTCTTGAGCATGTCCCAGCCGACGTGCACCTCCTCCTCAGGCTCGGCCGAGAGGCTGACGCGCACGGTGTCGCCGATCCCCGCCCACAGCAGGTTGCCCAGACCGATCGCGCTCTTGACCGTGCCGGCGCGCTTGCCGCCGGCCTCGGTGATGCCGATGTGCAGCGGGTGGTCGCACTGCTCGGCGAGCTGCTGGTAGGCGGCGACCGCCATGAACACGTCGGACGCCTTCACGCTGATCTTGAACTCGTGGAAATCGTTGTCCTGCAGGATCTTGGCATGCTCCAGCGCGCTCTCCACCAGCGCCTCCGGGTTCGGCTCGCCGTATTTCTCCAGCAAGTGGCGCTCCAGGCTGCCGGCGTTCACGCCGATGCGCATCGAGCAGTTGTGGTCCTTGGCGGCGCGGATCACCTCGCGCACCCGCTCGGCGCTGCCGATGTTGCCCGGATTGATGCGTAGACAGGCGGCGCCGCTCTGCGCCGCCTCAATGGCGCGCTTGTAGTGGAAATGGATGTCGGCGACGATCGGCACGTGCACCTGGGCCACGATATCACGCAACGCCAGCGCGCTTTCCTGGTCGGGGCAGGACACGCGGACGATGTCCACCCCGGCCTTCTCGCTGCGGCGGATCTGCGCCACCGTGCCAGCCACGTCCGTCGTCAGCGTGTTGGTCATGGTCTGCACGGTCACCGGCGAGTCGCCGCCGACGGGGACGTTGCCCACGTGGATCAGGCGGGACTTGCGGCGTTCGATCTGCTGGTAAGAGCGGTAGTTCATTCGGGAGGCTCCGTTCCTGGTTCTTAGCCGGGCGCGCTGGCGGTCCGGCCGGCCTTCACGATATCCGGGTCCAGCGACACGTCTTTCTTGAAGCCGGTGCCGAGCGGCGGGGCGGCCACGCCGTCCACCAGAAGCTCGATGGAGGCGGCATTGCTCGTGGTCAGCAGCAATTGCGGCTTCATTGGCACCGGCCAGGTCTCGCCGGCGCGCAGCACGCGGTTGAGCAGCACCTGGCCCTGGCGCTCGCGCACCTGCACCCAGCCGCCGGATTTCGCGTGCAGCACCAGGCGGGTGTTGATCACGGCGGGCGGCTGCACCGGCGCAGGAGGCGCGATGGCGACCGGCACGGGCGTCGGCACCGGGACGGCCGGCAACGGCGGAGCCACGGCGGCGGCGCCCTGGGATGGCAGCGGCGTCGCGGGCAGGATGGAGGCGACCTGGGGCGACTGCACCTGCGGCGCCGGGGCCAGGGCGGCGAGGCGGTCGGGCGGCGGCGTGGCCGGCTGTGCCACGTGCGTGTCGTCGTTGCCGGTATAGCGCAGCCAGCCAACATAGGCGCCGCCGGCGATCAGCAGGCCGAGCAACACCACCGCCCCCGCCGGCACGCCGCGCTGCGGCACCGGGGCCGGGAAGGTCAGCTCCGGCTTCTTGTTGACGTCCTGCGACTCGGCGCGGAAACGGCGCGCCACCTCGTCCGGGTCCAGCCCGAGCGACGTGGCGTAGGTCCGCACGAAACCGACGGCATAGGCGGTGCCGGGCAGGGCGGAAAGCCGCCCCTCCTCGATTGCCTCGAGGTACACCAGACGGATGCGCAACCCGTTCGCCACGTCCGGCAACGCCCAGCCCAGCCGCTGCCGCGCGGCCCGCAACTCGGACCCGACGCGCGCTGCGCCCTGCGGAGGCGGCACACCCTCCGGATCGACGTAGGACATCATGACGAACCCTTCGCCAGGCCGCGGACAAAGCCGGGAACGGAACCGGCGACGGGAGGAGATGGGCGCAAGCAAGCCTCCGTTGGACCGAACTGTCCGTGGCTGAGGCGGGTGTAGCCGTTTCGGAGGGCTCTTGCCAATTCGGCCCGAGCCTTACCGGCGCAATCGGATGCCGGTCCGTGTCAGGCAACCTCCAGCCCGTGCTCCCGCGCCCACGCCGCGATAGGCTCGCGCAGGCTAGCCTCGCCGGTTGCGTTGGCCCGCAGGCCGGCGAGCACGGGGCGGAAGGCGCGCAGGTCGGCGGAGCGCAGCAGCGCCTTGGTGCTGAGCAGGCCGGAGGCGGGCATCGACAGCGACGTGATGCCGAGGGCGGCCAGGGTCAGTGCCTCGAGCGGGCGGGAGGCCGCTTCGCCGCAGACAGAGATGGTCACGCCTGCCTTGTCGCCACAGCTTCGGACGTGATCCAGGATGTCCAGCACAGGGGGGGACAGCATGTCATAGCGGCCGGCCAGTGCGGGGGTGCCGCGGTCGGCGGCGAACAGGAACTGCATCAGGTCGTTGGAGCCGATCGAGACGAAGTTGCAATCCTTCAGCAGCGTCGGCAACTGCCACAGCAGGGCCGGGACCTCCAGCATGGTGCCGATGCGCAAGGTGCTCGGGGCGGGACGCACCCGGGCCGCCTCGGCATACAGCAGGCCGCGGGCGGCGCGGAACTCGGCGACCGTCGCCACCATCGGGAACATGACCGAGAGCGGCCGGCCGGCGGCGGCCAGCAGCAGCGCCCTTACCTGCCGCCGCAGCAGCGCCGGGCGGTCCAGCCCGACGCGGAGGGAGCGCCAGCCCATCGCCGGGTTCTCCTCCTCCGCCTGCGGCGCGTCAGGAAGCAGCTTGTCGCCGCCCAGGTCGAGCGTGCGGAAAAGCACGGGGCGCTCGCCGGCGGCGTCCAGCACGCGGCTGTACAGGGCGGCCTGCTCCGCCGTGTCGGCGACCGAGCCGCGGGCCAACATGGCAATCTCGGTGCGGAACAGGCCGATGCCGTCGGCGCCGACGGCGTCCAGCTGCTCCAGCTCCAGCACCAGGCCCACGTTCAGCATCAGGCTGAAGGGGGTGCCGTCCGCGGTGAGGCTGGGCTCGGTGCGCAGGCGGCCGTAGCCGGCGCGGCGGGCGGCGCGGGCCTCGATGGCGCGGCAATAATTGTCCCGCAGCTCCACGTCCGGGCGCAGGATCAGCTGGCCCTCGTCGGCGTCCAGCACCACCTCATCGTCGCTGCCCAAGGCGTCCAGCAAGCCGCGCACGGCACCCACGGCGGGGATGCCCAGGGCGCGGGCCAGGATGGCGGCGTGGCCGGACGGGCTCGCCTCCTCGATCGCGACGCCGGCGATGCCGCTCGCGTGCCATTGCAGCAGCTGCGCCGGGCCCAACCGCCGCACCACCAGGATCGAGCCCGGCGCCACCGGGCCCGGCGCCGTGCGGCCGTCGAGCGCCTGCAGCAGCCGGGCGGCAAGGTCCTCCAAATCGGCCAGCCGCTCCCGCAGATACGGGTCGGTGATGCGGCGCATGCGGTCCCGCAGGTCACTGGCGACGCGCACCACGGCCGCCTCCGCAGTCAGCCCGCTGCCGATCGCGTCGCCCACGCGCTTGACCCAGCCATCATCGGCGGCGACCAGGCGGGTGGCTTCGAGCACCTCGCGGCTCTCGTCGCCATCCGGCATGCCGCGCTCGATCAGGCTGTCCAGGTCGCGGCGCATTGCCACCAGGGCGCGGTCCAGCCGCACCTGCTCCGCGGCCGGGTCCTGCGCCAGGAACCGCTTCGGCCCGGCGCTCAGCCCGGCCGTCACAGCGGGGCCGACGGCCAGGCCGGGCGCCAGGGATGACGCCTCGAACTGGCGCGGCAACGTGGCGCCTAGAGCATCCTCCGACACCGCCGTCGCCCCGGCGCCCGCCATCGCCTCGGCCAGCAGCATCGCCACCGTCTCCATGGCGTCCACCTCGTCCGCGCCGTAGCGCCGGGGGGAGCGGTTCTGCACCACCACCACGCCCATTGTGTGGCCGGCGCGGCGCACCGGCACGGCGAGCAGCGAGGCAAACGGCTCCTCCCCCGTCTCCGGGCGGTAGGCGAAGCTGGGGTGCATCTGGGCGTCCGGCAGGTTCTGGATCTGCCCGGTGGCCGCGGTGATGCCGACGATGCCCTCGCCCATGCGCAGCCGCGTCCGCCCGACCGCATCCGGACGCAAGCCGTAGGTCGCGATCAGCTCGAGCGCGTCACCGGAGCGCAGGGCATATAGCGAGCAGACCTCGGCCACCATCTCGGCCGCGACCAGGCGCACCACGTCGGCCAGCGGGGCGGCGCCGGCCGCCATCAACTCGCGCAAGCGGGTGAGCAGCCGCCGCGTGCCGTGCACCGGTCAGAACGCCGGGTCGTAGGCGGGATGGCCCCGCATGGCGAGCGCGCCCGCCGCCTGGGACACCAACTCCTCGATGATCTCGGCGATCGGCTGCTCCGCGCTCACCATGCCCACCGACTGGCCCATCATGACGGAGCCGTGCTCCACATCCCCGTCCACCACGGCCCGGCGCAGCGCCCCGGCCCAGAAGTGCTCGATGGCCAGCTGTGCGGCCTCCCGGGTCAGCTCGCCCGCCTCCAGCCGGCGCAGCGTCTCCGCCTGGTGCTGCAGGAAGCGGCGGGTGCCCGCATTCGCCAGGCCGCGCACGGGGATGACGGGGAAGCGTTCGTCCAGCTGGATGGAGGCGGTTGCGTCCCGGGCGCGGGACTGCACGAAGACCTGCTTGAAGCGGGGGTGGGCGATGGATTCGACCGAGGCGGCGAAGAGTGTGCCGAGCTGGGCGCCCGCCGCCCCCTGCTCCAGGTAGCCCAGGATCGCCTCGCCGCGTCCGAGCCCACCGGCCACGAACACCGGCACGTCGCGGATATGGGGCAGGATCTCCTGCGCCAGCACGGTCAGCGACACGGGGCCGATATGGCCGCCGGCCTCCGACCCTTCGATGATCAGCGCGTCCGCCCCACTGCGCACCAGGCGCCGGGCCAGCACGAGGGCCGGGGCGAAGCAGATCAGCCGGGCGCCGCCATCCTTCACCGCCCGCACGGCGGCGCCCGGCGGCACGCCCCCTGCAAGCACCACGTGGCCCACCCCCGCCGCGAGGCAGACGCGGATCAGGTCGGGCAGCTGCGGGTGCATGGTGATCAGGTTCACGCCGAACGGGGCATCCGTGCGGAGCTGGGTGGCGTCGATCTCGGTCGCCAGCGCCTCCGGCCCCATCGAGCCGCAGGCGATCACGCCGAAGCCGCCGGCGTTGGAAATGGCGGAGACCAGGGTCCGCTCGCTCACCCAACTCATGGCACCACCCATCACGGCGACGCGGCTGCCCAGGAAACGCGTGCCAGCAGTCCACAACCGGTCGAGCTCCGCCCGGGCGCGAAGCAGCCGCGCATCGGGCGGGGAAATGTCAGGCGGCATCGAGGCCGTACGCCGTGTGCAAGGCACGCACCGCCAATTCGGTGTATTCCGCCCCGACCAGCACGGAAACCTTGATCTCGCTGGTGGATATCACCTGGATGTTGATGCTTTTCTCGGCCAAGGTCCGAAACATGGTGTTAGCCACGCCGACATGCGAACGCATTCCGACGCCGACGACGCTGATCTTGGCGACATCGGGGTCGGTCAGCACCTCGGCATAGCCGACCTTGGGGGCGGAGGCGGCCAGGGTGGATTGCGCCAGCGCCAGGTCCGCCCGGCCGACGGTGAACGTCATGTCCGTGGTGCCGTCGGCCGAGACGTTCTGCACGATCATGTCCACGTTCACGTTGGCGTCCGACAGCGGGCCGAAGATCGCCGCCGCGATGCCGGGCCGGTCCGGCACGCGGCGCACAGTGATCTTGGCCTCGTCCCGCGAGTAGGCGATGCCGGACACGATTTCCTGTTCCACGATCTCATCCTCGTCCACGACCAGCGATCCGCCCGTGCCCTCCTCCGGCGCGTCCTTGAACGAGGACAGCACCTGGACGCGCACGGCCTCCTTCATCGCCAGCTCCACGCTGCGTGTCTGCAGCACGCGGGCACCGACCGAGGCGAGCTCCAGCATCTCCTCATAGGCGATCTTATCCAGTTTGCGCGCTTTGGCCACGATTCGTGGGTCGGTCGTGTAGATACCGTCGACATCGGTGTAGATGTCGCACCGGTCCGCCCGCAGCGCGGCGGCCAGGGCCACGGCCGAGGTGTCCGAGCCGCCGCGGCCCAGCGTGGTGACGCGGTTGTCCGGCCCGATGCCCTGGAAGCCGGCGACCACCGGCACCTGCCCGGCCGCCATGCGCTGCAACAGGGTGCTGCCTTCGATTTGCTCGATCCGGGCCTTGCCGTGCGCGCCGTCTGTCCGCAGGGCGATCTGCCAGCCGGCCCAGGACCGGGCGTCCACCCCCAACTCCTGCAGCGCAATGGCGGTGAGGCCGCTGGTCACCTGCTCGCCGGTGGCGACCACGGCATCGTATTCGCGCGCATCGTGCAGCGGGGCCAGCGCCTGGCACCAGCCGACCAGCTGATTGGTGACGCCGGACATGGCCGACACCACGACCGCCACCTGATTGCCGGCATCCACCTGCCGCTTGACCCGGCGTGCCACGTTGCGGATGCGGTCGAGGTCGGCCACCGAGGTGCCGCCGAACTTCATCACGATACGCGCCATGCTGTCCCGACATCTTAAGGATGGGCATTGTTGTGGAAGGGCCGGTTGCGGCTCTGTCGCAGCACGATCACATACCGGGCATGGGCGGTCGGGACAACCTTACGGGTGTGCAAGGCAGGGTGGACGGTGGTGCCGCCTCCCCGGCGGAGGTCGCCCGCTTCGATGCGCTAGCGGCGGCGTGGTGGGACCCGTCCGGACCGATGGCGCCGTTGCATGCGATGAACCCGCTGCGGGTGGACTGGATCTGCGCACGGCTTCCAGGGCCGGGCACGTTGCTGGATGTGGGCTGCGGCGCCGGCCTGGCGTCCGAAGCGCTGGCCCAAGCGGGGCACACGGTGCTGGGGATCGACGCGGCGCCGGGGCCGGTGGCGGCGGCCGCGGCCCACGCCGTGGCGCTGGCGTCCCCGCCGGAATACCGGCTGGCGATCACGGGGGATCTGGTCGCCGAGCGGCGCCGCTTCGCGGCCATCACGGCGCTGGAGGTGATCGAGCACGTGCCCGACCCCGCCGGCTTCATGCGGGACCTGGCAGCGTTGCTGGAGCCGGGGGGGCGGCTGTTCGTCTCCACGATCAACCGCACGGCCCGCTCGCTCGTGGTCGCGAAATGGGGGGCGGAATACGTGCTGCGGCTGTTGCCGGTGGGCACGCATGACTGGCGCCGCTTCGTGACGCCGGCGGAACTGGCCCGGCTGGCGCGCGATGCGGGTCTGCGCATGACGGATAGCGCGGGGATGAGCTTCGACCCGTTTTCACGCACGTGGCGGGCAGGCCGGGATCTGGGGGTGAATTACATCGCGGCGTTCGCGCGGTGAGCGTTCGGCAGGAACTTCGCCGCTTGCGGCCCCTCTCCCGTCCTTGCACGGGAGAGGGGCGGGGTGAGGGCTGAGCGCGCAGTTTCCAGCATTTACGGGATCCCAAGCTCCCTCACCCCCTGCCCCCTCCCAGATGAGGGAGAGGGAGCAGAAACGTGAGCCTCACATTTTACCTTGAGAGCACCCATGACCGATTGGCCCCGCCTAGCCGTCCGCGCGTCCGTCTCCGGCGGACTTGCCACCCTCATATCCTCCGCCGCGCTGGCCTTGCTTGCCCGGGCGGAGGGCAAGGCTGCGGTGCAGCCGGTGAACGCCACCAGCCACTGGCTGAACGGGCCCGGTGCCGGCCGTGTGAGGGGGGTGGATGCGGCCCATACCGGGACCGGGCTGGCCACGCATGCCGCGGCGACGGTGTTCTGGGCCGTCCTGTTCGAATGGTGGCGCGCAGAGGCGACGGGCCCGGCGTTGGTGCGGGATGCCGTGGCGGTGTCGGCGTTCGCGGCACTGGTCGACTACACGGTCACGCCGAAGCGGTTCACCCCGGGGTGGGAGTTCGTGCTCAGCAAGCGCGCCATGGCGGGCGCTTATGCCGCGATGGCGCTCGGGCTGGCGGCGGGGGCCGCCCTGACCCAACGGGCGCGATAGTGCGGGATGGGCGGACGGGGTAGGCTCGGGCCACCCGGACAAGGACCTGCCCCGATGCGCCTGCTGCTCGCCTTCCTCGTTCTGGCCGTGCCGGCCGCGGCACAGACACGCATCGATTCCATCAGCACGAATTTTCGCCTGATCGGTCCGGATGACCGCGTCGTGGTGGACCGGTATGACGACCCGGGGGTGGCGAACGTGTCCTGCTACCTGTCCCGTGCCGAGACGGGGGGCGTGAAGGGTGGCCTGGGTTTCGCCGAGGACCCAAGCCGGTTCTCCATCGCATGCCGGGCGGTCGGGCCCGTCAGCATCCCGCCCAACCTGCCGAAATCCGAGGTGATCGCGTTCACTTCGGCGTCCGTGTTCTTCAAGACGTTCCAGGTGCATCGTGCGGTGGACGCGGAAAAGCGGGTGCTGGTCTACACGGTGGTCAGCACGAAGCTGATCAACGGTTCGCCCTACAACAGCATCAGCGCCGTGGCGACGGATGCGCGATAGGCTGGCCGGGCTGCGCCGCCGCTACGCCGAGCCGCACCGCGCCTACCACACCCAGGCCCATGTCGACGCGATGCTGCGCGGGCTGCGCGCCGAGGCCGGGCGGATCACCCACGCGGACGCAGTCGAACTGGCGATCTGGTACCACGACGCGATCTACGACCCGGCCGCGACCGACAACGAGGCCCGCAGCGCCGCCCTGCTGCGCACGGAGATGGCCGGGCTCGCCGACCCGGCGTTGATTGGTTGGGCGGCGCTGATGGTAGAGGCGTCGGCCCGGCACGTCCTGCCGAAGGCCACGCCGGACATGCTGCGCGACGCCGCCGCTACCTTCCTCGACCTCGACATGGCGATCCTCGGCGCAGCACCGGGGGAGTACGGCGCCTATGAGGCGGGGATCGCCGCCGAGTACATCCCCGTCCACGGCGAGGCTGGGTTCCGGCGGGGCCGGGCAGCCTTTTTGGCGGCGACCCTGGCGCGGGACCGGCTGTTCCTGACCGACAGGTTCCATGCGGCCCTGGACGTCCTGGCGCGGGAGAACATCCGGCGCACACTGGCGTGGCCGGGCGTGGACCGGCCGGCATAAGGGGCATGACAGGCCAAGCGGCCGCCCGTAGGGTCGCCCGCAAATAAATGGGGGAAAGACGGCCATGGACGACGCGGAACTCGAACGATCGACCGTGCGCAGGATCGGGCTGCGCATCATTCCCTTCCTCATGGTCTGCTATTTCGTGGCCTTCGTGGACCGGGTGAACCTGGGTTTCGCCGGGCCGGACCTCCGCCGGGACCTGAACCTCTCGCCGACCGCGTTCGGGTTTGGCGCCGGGCTGTTCTTCCTCGCCTACTTCCTGTTCGAGGTGCCGAGCAACCTGCTGATGGTGCGCGTCGGGGCGCGGCGCTGGATCGCGCGCATCATGGTCAGCTGGGGCCTGGTCGCGGGGGCGATGGCGCTGATGACGGGCCTGTGGTCGTTCTATGCGCTGCGCGTGCTGCTCGGCATCGCGGAGGCGGGGTTCTTCCCAGGCGTGATCCTGTACCTGACCTATTGGTTCCCGCGGGAGCACCGGGCCAAGGTGGTGGGCTGGTTCATGCTGGCGAT
>CAXSEG010000088.1:0-14431 GCA_964235545.1 uncultured Acetobacteraceae bacterium | reverse complement strand
CGGCGGCACCCTCGTCGTGCCCATCGGCGTCATGCTCGGCCTCGCCAAGCTGTGATAATCCACTTGATAAGCCGGAAGGAGATGACCCGTTCGGCTGCGCGGTTGCGGCTTTTACCTTCGGGCTGGGCCCTACGCCTAAGTGGCCGCATCCGCATTCGGAATGATCGGTGCGGGATACGCAAGGATCCCGACAATGAGAGTCTTGTTTCTTGCCGTCACGACCGCGATCGTCCTGGCTGCCACAATGATTTCTCCTGGGCTGACCCAAGGCGGGGGCGCCAGTATAATACCGTCGTTTGCCGCTCCGGGACCGACCAGGACCGTGGAACAAGACAGGACGCAGCGCCGGGCTAGGCTGGACCAGCGTGCTCGCCGGCTCCAGGCGCGCCGCGCGAGCCGAGCCACCCGCTCCCATCACCATGCGGTCTCGCCCTAGGACCAGCATTGTTTGGAGATGCTACCGGCTCTGTCGGGTGACGACACAGTCAACTTGATAGTTAGCCAGCTTGTGAACTGAAGTTGTGCCAGTTAGCAGGGCGTGATGCCTCCGTCCATTGTTCCCGGCGACGCCGGCTATCCTGTCTCTGCTGAGGTCATCGGCCGCCCCGTCTGGCTCTACTTCCGCTTTCCACTGGGCCGGCGGATGGCTGACGGCCTGCCAAACGCCTGCTGCACAAGGTATTGAAAGAGCAAACCCGTCCACCTCGTGTTATGGTGACCCAAAATTTGGCGAGCGAAAGGGCGTCCAGGCACAAGGTGATACGCTCGATTGAGCACAGGAAGCACAGCAGATTGAACAACTGAGCGGAGAACTCGCACCAGCTGATGCGGCGGCAAGAGCGGTAGACGGAGTGGTTCCAGCCGGTCGGTCCGGCACAACCCTTTCTGTCCGCCTATAAGGAAATCAACAATCCCGTCCATCTCTACCGTCACCGGCTACCCGCCATCCGGTGCGAACCCTCCTGATCCAAGCCTTTCAGGTATGAACTGAAGTCACCGGCATCGCCCTCTTGGCGTAACCACGTGCACGCCGTTCGTGTCGCCTGCCAGCGCAACCTTAACCCAACGAGTTGGCGGTGCCGAGAAAGGCCATGTTCTCCCTGGCACCGCTCTTGCAACCCTCACGTCAATCCCTTGCGCCGAGCTGTACCGGAGTGGGTTCGACGATAGTTCCTCCATCTCGTTCATTACGAATTCCATGCTCGCTGCGAAAAGAAGGATATAACTCATGACTGACAACGCGGTCACTCGACGAGATGCGCTGAGGCTTGGCACCCTGTTGTCGGGCGGTATGCTGGCTGCACCGTTCATTGTGCGCAGGGCGAGGGCCGCAGAGCCGATCAAGCTTGGGAGCCTGCTCGACGGTTCCGGAGCGATTGGGCTTGAAGGGTCGCGTATGATCCAGACCACACAATATGCGGTGGACCTGCTGAACGCGGCTGGCGGCCTGCTAGGCCGCCAGATCCAGCTCATCAGCTACGACACCCAGTCGAGCATGCAGCTCTACTCGCAGTTTGCGCAGCAGCTGGTGCTCAAGGACCGGGTCGACGTGATCCAGGGCGGCATCACCTCGGCGTCGCGCGAGGCGATCCGGCCGACACTGGATCGCTATAAGACTCTCTACTTTTACAACACGCAGTATGAAGGCGGCGTGTGCGACCGTAACGTGTTCTGCACCGGCACCACTCCGGCACAGACTGTCGACCATGTCGTCAACCACGCGCTTAAGAGCTGGGGCAAGAAGGCCTATATCATTGCCGCCGACTACAATTACGGCCAGATCACTGCCAAGTGGATGACCAAGTTCGTCCGCGACGGCGGCGGCAGTGTCGCACAGACCGACTTCTTCCCGCTCGACGTAACCGACTTCTCTTCGGCCATTAGCCGCATCCAACAGGCAGGCCCGGACTTTCTGCTTTCCGCGCTTGTCGGCGCCAACCACTCCGGCTTCTACCGGCAGTGGGATGCGGCGGGGATGAAGCCGAAGATCCCGATGGGCTCGACGGTGTTCGGCCTCGGCGACGAGCTGACCACGATGGATGCTTCGACTACCAACGGCATTGTCACCAGCTTCGGCTGGTACAACGATATTGACACGCCTGCGAGTGACGCCTTCGTCAAGGGCATGCAGGCCAAGTTCGGCGCCAGCGTGACCGACCTTGGCGAGCTGGATTCTGCGACCTACGAGGGTATCATGCTCTGGGCGGAGGGCGTGAAGAGGGCGGGCTCGGTCGAGCAGGCGAAGGTGATCGCGGCTCTCGAGACCGGGATCACCATCGATGGGCCCTCAGGCAAGGTGACCATGGATCCCAAGACCCATCACACCATCCGCAGCACCTACCTCGCCCAGCCCAAAGACAAGAAGTGGAGCATCATGGCGAGCTACCCCGACCAGTATCCGGCCGATACCGCCGGCGCATGCGACCTAATCAAGGCGCCGTCGACCAACAAGCAGTTCGTGCCCAGCATCTAGGCGCAGTATCATGGACCTTGCTGGGCTGCTCGCGTTCAACGTGCTCACCGCGGTCGCCACCCTGGTGCTTATCACGCTGGGGCTCGGGGTGATCTACGGCATGATGCGCATCATCAACCTCGCGCACGGCGAGTTCATGATGCTCGGGGCATACACCGCGGTCACCGCCACCCATGCAGGCGTCAACATCTGGCTCTCGATGCTGGTGCTGCCGCCCCTGGTCGTCGGCCTAGTCGGGCTCGTCCTGGAGCGCACCCTGATCCGCTTCCTGTACGGGCGGATTATCGACACCATGCTTGCGACCTGGGGCGTCAGCCTGGGGCTAATCGGATTGACGACGACCGTCTTCGGCAACGTCGTGCGCGGCGTCTCTGCGCCGCTCGGCGGGTTCTCGATCGGCCGTTATGGCGCGAGCCTCTACAGCGTGGTCATCGTTGCCGCCGCCGTCGCCGCCCTGCTCGGCATGCTGGCGCTGCTGCGCGCCACGCGGTTCGGGCTGGTGCTGCGCGCGACCATGCAGAACCCCAACATGGCTGCGGCGCTGGGCGTGTCGCCTCCGACCATCTACATGGCGGCGTTCGCGCTTGGCTCCGCGCTGGCTGGGCTTGCCGGCGGCGTGCTGGCGCCAGTCTCCGGCGTGTCGCCTGGCATGGGCTCGGCCTACATCGCGCGCGCCTTCATTACCGTGCTCGGCGGCGGCCCGGCGATCATAACCGGCACCGGCCTCGCGTCGTCGTTGTTCGGCGTCATCGACGAGCTGGTGTCGTTCCAGACCACGCCGATCGTGGGCAACGTGGCGCTGCTGCTGGCGGCGGTCCTGATGATCCGCATCCTGCCGCAGGGCATTACCGGTCGCTTCCTGCGGAGGAGCCTGTGACCGGCTGGAATGGCTGGGGTGGCTTCGTGGCCGTCGTCGTGGCCGGTCTGCTGCTGATGTTCGGCCTGCCGCAGGTGCTGGACCTATTCGGCATCGTGCAAATGACCGTGTTTGCGGCGATGGCGATGTTCGCGCTCAGCCAGGGTTTCCTGTGGGGCTATGGCGGGATCATGTCGTTCGGCCAGGCGGCGTTCCTCGGCATCGGCGGTTATGCCTATGCCATTGCGGTGATCAATCTCGGCGAGAGCACGCTGCCGGTGGCGATCTCGGTGGCCGTTCCAATGCTGTTCGCTGGCCTGCTCGGCTACTTCATGTTCTACGGCCGCATCAGCGACGCATACATCGGCGTGATTACCCTGACCGTATCGATCATCTTGTTCGAGCTGGTCAATTCCACCTCGGGCAGCGAGTACCGGATCGGCAGCGCGGAGCTAGGCGGCTTCAACGGCATCCCCGGCGTGCCGCCGCTCAACATCCCGGGCGATGCCTCAAATCCGCTCACCCCGGTGCAGGCGTGGTATGCCGCGATGGGATCGCTGATCGGCGTCTACGTGCTCCTGCGCGCGATCCTGGCCAGCCGCTTCGGCCGCGTGGTGGTGGCGATCCGCGAGAACGAGACCAGGGCGATGCTGCTCGGCTACGACCCGCGGCTGTACAAGCTTGCCACCTTCGTGATCGCCGCAGGCGTCGGCGGCTTGGCCGGCTGTCTGTTCACCAACTGGGGGGGCTTCATCAGCCCGACGGTGTTCGGCCTCACCATGTCGGCGCAGGTCATCATCTTCGTTCTCGTCGGCGGCCTCGGCACCCTTGTCGGCCCGATGCTGGGCGCCGTCGGCATCCAGTATCTCATTATCCTGGCCGGAACGCAGAGCATGATCGACTCCAATCTTGGCCTTGGCGTGGTGCTGGTCGCCTTCGTGCTGCTGGTGCCGCAGGGTGTCGTGCCGGTGATCCGTGACCGTCTGCTGACGCTCCCGCGCCGCGCCGCGCCGGTCCCGGCAGTCGACGCCACGGATGCCCGGCGGTGAGCGGCGGCATGGACCTTTCGAACCTAAGGGCGAGCCTGCCAGAGGACAGCGCCCTGCTTCTCGAGGCGCGCGGCGTCACCATGCGTTTCGGCGGCGTCACCGCGGTACAGTCCGTGGACCTGAAGTTGCGCGAGGCGGAGCTGCGCTGCCTGATCGGCCCGAACGGGGCAGGGAAAAGCACGTTTTTCAAGATGCTGACCGGGCAGCTCCGCCCCACCGAGGGTACCATCCTGCTGCGCGGGCGCGATGTCACCGGCGCCAACCCGCACGAGATCGCCAGGCTGGGCGTGGGGATCAAGACGCAGGTGCCGAACGTGTTCAACGGACTGTCGGTGCGCGAGAACGTTTTCATCGGCGCGGCACGGCTCGGTTCTGTGCGGCGCGCCCGCGAGGTCGTCGACCGCACCCTCTCGCGCCTGCAGCTCGAGCCCATCGCCAACCGTATTGTCGGGCAGCTGGCACACGGGCAGCGCCAGTGGGTCGAGATCGCAACGGTTCTGGCCCAGGAACCCGACCTGATCCTGCTCGACGAGCCGGCGGCGGGGATGAACCATGCCGAGGTGCTTCGCACCGCCGAGCTGATCCGCGAGATCAGCCGGACTCAGGCGCTGGTAGTGGTGGAGCACGACATGCAGTTTATCCGAATGATCGCGACCACGGTCACGGTGTTCAACCAGGGCAGCGTGCTGATGGAGGACGAGGTCGGCAGGGTGCTGGCCGACCAGCGAGTGCGCGACGTCTATCTTGGGCGTCAGGCGGCATGACCACGCTCGCGGTGTCCGATCTTCATTCTGGATACGGACGCATTCCGATCCTGGCCGGGGTCACGTTGGACGCCGCTGAGGGCGAGACGGTTGGCATTCTCGGTCACAACGGCATGGGCAAGACCACTCTGCTGCGCACCTTGATGGGCTACCTGCCGACGACCGCGGGGTCGGTGCAGGTCGGGGGCCGAGACGTGACTCGCTTCGCTCCGGCCGCGCGGGCGCGGCTCGGCATCGGCTACGTGCCACAAGGACGCGAAATCTTCACCACGCTGAGCGTCGCCGAGAACCTACAGATGGGCTGCCTGCGCCGGCCCGACGCGGGGGCCACCATCACGGCAATCCTGCAGGACTTCCCGCGTCTGACGCGGCTGCTAGACCGGCCAGGCGGCGCGTTGTCCGGCGGAGAGCAGCAGCTCCTGGCGCTGGCGCGCTGCCTGTGCGGCGATCCTGGGCTGATCTTCCTTGACGAGCCCACCGAGGGCATCCAGCCCTCGATCATCGAGGAAATGGTGGAGACCCTGCAGGCGGTGCGCCGCCGGCGCGGCCTGACGATTGTGCTGGTGGAACAGAACCTGGGGTTCATCACCGCACTCTCCGACCGGATCCTGATCCTGCAGAAGGGCCGGGTGACGCGCGAGGTGCCGCCGCATATCGCGCGCGACAGCATCATGATCGAGGAGTTCGTGGGGCTGGCCTAGTCCGGTCGGACGCCGGCGCGTCCGTCTATGCTGTGACGTCTTGTGCGTACAGCACGTCGGGGCCGGGGGTGGGGCCGTCGGCGCCGTGGTGGATCTCGAAGTCGAAGATGCCGGTGGGCAGCCAGAGGGGGGCGCAGGCGTTTGGGACGTCGAAGCCGCCGCTGACGTGGCCCTGGACGGGGGCGCAACCGAGGATGGAGTAGGCCTGGCCGCCGGTGTAGCCGAACTTCTTCATGTACTCGATGGCGTTGAGGCAGTCCTGGCGGTAGGCGACGGTCACGTCGAGGTAGTGCTGGCCGCGACGGTGTTGCACGGACCCAACGACGGACGTGGAGCACATGTCTGCATCGGATGTCACACCAAGCGGACGTACTCAGGGCGTCCGAGTTCAAGCATGCGGTTCAGGACGCTGACAGCGAGGGCGATCTCTGTCTCGCGTCGGCGATCCGTGCGCGAGCGCAGCCCGTCCCCGATGACCTGCTTGAACCGGCTGATGTCGGCCTTGACCAGCGCGCGCCAGTGGTGTCCTGAGGCGATCTGCCAGCGTCTGCGGCCCTGCTGGGCGATCATCTGCAGGTGGCGGTCGCGCTGCGTGGGCGCTGTCCCAGCCGTCTCGCTGGGCACGGCGCTGGAACGTGGCGGCACGATCACCGAAGCGTCCGGAGAACACCTGGCGACCTCGCCGTAGACACCGTCTTGGTCATGGGCGCCGTCCGCCGTGAACGAGGCGACCGGACCCGTCTGGTCAAGCAGGGCGCTGACCTGCAAGGCGTCATCGACGTTGCTGGTGCTCAGCGTGGCCGCGACGATCCGGCCGGTGTCGGCATCCACCCCGACGTGCAGCTTGCGCCAGGACCGGCGCGTGCGCGTGCCGTGCTTCTCCAGCAGCCACTCCCCTGCGCCACACAGCTTCAGGCCTGTGCTGTCCACCAGCAGATGCACGGGTGCCAAGCCATGCCGCGGGGGTGGGAGCGTCAATGTCTCGGCCCTGCGGCTCAGCGTCGAGTGATCCGGCACAGCGAGATCCAGGCCGAGCAGAGTGAGGATGGAGCCGATCAGTCCCTCGGTCTGGCGCAGGGCCAGGCGGAAGGCGGCCCGCAGTGTCAGTGCCGTGGCGATGGCCAGGGCCGAATAGCGTGGCTGACCGCCTCGCGTCGTCCTTGGCTCGGCTTTTCAGGCTGCGATTGCCTCATCGGTGAAACAGACCGTGAGGCTGCCACGCTGGCGCAGGGCTGCATCGTAGGCTGCCGAGTTCGCCACTCGATGCCGCTGCTGGGGGATGTGGTGACACTGGGCAGCGCTGGCCTTGAACGGCACGGTCAGGACCTCTGGGGACACAGGCAGGCAGCTTGGTGCCGACATCCTACATCAGCAGGGCGCCGACCAGCAGATCCGTGCAACACGGTCGCAGCACCGCTCGCGGACGACGTTTCCGGTGTCCGTCCGCGTGCGTCGTTCGGTGGCCACGCGGCCCGCTGTCGATGCTTTCGCGATGGCGCTCGACTGGCCGTGACGGTTCGTCCCTCAAGTGCTGGCGGAGCACCGGTCCGCAACCGGCACCGCGCCGACATAGTGGGTTTTTAGGTATACCCCGGTCGGCGAGGCGGGCCCGGTTTGACAGGCGATCAGAAGCAGGACCCCACAGCCAGTTGTCCAAGATGCTCCCGTCAGCAGTCCAGGGTGTTGGCGCGTTCCCATTCGGACAGATGACCCATGTAGTCGCTCCATTCCCTGTGCCTCAGCTTGACGTAGCTGTCGACGACGTCTCCGCCGAATGCCTCGCGCAGCACGTCGCACCGCTCGAGCGCACGCAGCGCATCCAGCAAATTGAGCGGCAGCCTGCGCGTCCCTTCGAGCGCCTTGTGCCCATCCGTGTACATGTTCAGGTCGAGCGGATCGCCGGGGTCAGCGTTCGTCCGGATGCCGTCCAGGCCAGCCGCCAGCAGCCCCGCCGCAAGCAGATACGGGTTTGCCGCGTTGTCGGGCAACCGGACCTCCATGCGCCCGCCCGCCGGCAGCCGGATCATGTGGGTGCGGTTGTCTCCCGCATAGCTCACGGTATTGGGCGCCCAGGTCGCGCCGGAAGCGCCCGGAGGGGCGTTGAGCCGCTTGAAGGAGTTCACCGTAGGGTTGGTGATCGCGCACAACCCGTCGGATGCCGCCATCAGCCCGCCCACGAAACTGTACCCGAGCTTCGCCATCCCGAGGCCACGCGCGTCCTCGGGGTCGTCGAGCAGGTTGACGCCCCCGCGCCACAGCGAAAGATGGACATGGCATCCGCTTCCGGTGCGGTTGAGGAACGGCTTGGGCATGAACGTCGCTCGCAGCCCGTACTTCTCAGCTATCGTGCGGACCATATACTTGAAGAATACGGTGCGGTCGGCCGTGACCAGGGCGTTGGCGTAGTTCCAGTTCATCTCGAACTGCCCGTTGCCGTCCTCGTGGTCGTTCTGATACGGCCCCCAGCCGAGTTCGGCCATGTAATCGCAAATCTCGCTGATCACGTCGTAGCGCCGCATCAACGCGCCCTGGTCGTAGCAGGGCTTGCTCGAGCAGTCGGTCGGGTCGCCGATCTTCTCGCCTGACGCATCGAGGAGAAAAAATTCCGGCTCTACGCCGGTGCGGAGCTCGTATCCCGCAGCCTCCGCCTTCGCCAGCACCCGCCTGAGCACGTTGCGTGGCGCCTGCGCCAGCTCGCGCCCGTGCATCGTGAGGTTCGCCGCAAGCCAGCCCACCTCCTTCTTCCAGGGAAGCTGGAGCAGCGTGGACGGATCGGGCACCGCGGACACGTCGGGATGGGCGGGATCGAGGTCCAGCCAGCTGGCGAAGCCCGCGAAGCCGGCGCCGGCCTCGGCCATGGCGTCGATCGCCGCCGCGGGCACCAGCTTGGCGCGCAGCGTTCCGAACAGGTCGACGTAGGAGATCAGGAAGTAGCGGATGCCCTTTGACTTCGCTTCTTCCGACAAGGTGTTCGGCATCTCGGGGCCCCCCGGGTTCTGGTCGTTGCGGGTGGATGCTGCTCCGGCGGACGCGCGCGTCGTCCGCCGGGCCGCAAGGCGGTGCCGCGGCGCGGGCCCGGCGGGATCGCCGGCGAGCCCGGGTCACGGCCGCGGAAAGGCGGCGGCCCGCCGACTAGGGCTTCAGCCCGGGGATCCACGACGTGCCGGCGAGCGGCACCCGGGCCATGGCGGCCGCCTCCATGGTCAGCGCCACAAGGTCCTCGGGCTCGAGGTTGTGCACGTGCGACTTGCCGCAGGCGCGCGCGATGGTCTGCGCCTCGAGGGTCAGCACCGAGAGGTAGTTCGCCAAGCGACGCCCGGCCGCGACGGGGTCCAGCCGCGCGGCCAGGTCAGGGTCCTGCGTGGTGATCCCGGCCGGGTCGCGGCCGTCCTGCCAGTCGTCGTAGGCGCCGGCGGTGGTGCCGAGCGCCTGGTACTCGGCCTCGAGGCGGGGGTCGTTGTCGCCGAGGGCGATCAGGGCGGCCGATCCGATCGCCACGGCGTCGGCCCCCAGGGCCAGGGCCTTGGCGACGTCCGCGCCGCTGCGAATGCCGCCCGAGACGATCAGCTGCACCTTGCGGTGCATGCCGAGGTCCTGCAGCGCCTGGACCGCAGGGTGGATGGCGGCGAGCAGCGGCAGGCCAACATGCTCGATGAACACCTCCTGGGTTGCAGCGGTGCCCCCCTGCATGCCGTCGAGCACCACCACGTCGGCCCCCGCCTTCACGGCGAGCGCGGTGTCGTAATACGGCCGCGACGCGCCGATCTTGACGTAGATCGGCTTCTGCCAGTCGGTGATCTCGCGCAGCTCGAGGATCTTGATCTCCAGGTCGTCCGGCCCGGTCCAGTCGGGGTGGCGGCAGGCGGAGCGCTGGTCGATGCCCGGGGGAAGGCAGCGCATGCCGGCCACCCGCTCGGTGATCTTCTGCCCGAGCAGCATGCCGCCGCCGCCGGGCTTGGCGCCCTGCCCGATGACGATCTCGATCGCGTCGGCGCGGCGCAAGTCGTCGGGATTCATGCCGTAGCGCGAGGGTAGGTACTGGTAGACCAGGATCTCACTGTGGCTGCGCTCCTCGTCCGTCATCCCACCGTCGCCGGTCGTCGTCGAGGTGCCCAGCAGGGTCGCGCCGCGGCCAAGCGCCTCCTTGGCCGGGACGGACAGCGCGCCGAAGCTCATGCCGGCGATCGTCACGGGGATCCTGAGGTGAATCGGCTTGGAAGCGTGGCGTGTGCCGAGCCAGACGTCCGTGCCGCACTTCTCCCGGTAGCCCTCGAGCGGGTAGCGGCTCATCGACGCGCCGACGAACAGCAGGTCGTCGAAGTTGGGCAGCTTGCGCTTCGCCCCGCCGCCGCGGATGTCGTACAAGCCGGTGGCGGCGGCGCGGCGGATCTGCCCGATGGCGTGCTCGTCGAACGTCGCCGAATGGCGCGGCGGCGTGCGCAGGCTTTCCTGATGTTTCGGATTAGGAACGTCCATGTCAGTACTCTCCTGCGTTGTCGACGTGGAAGTGGTAGAGCTTGCGCGCCGAGCCGTAGCGCCGGAACTCCGACGGGTCGATCTCGCCGCCAAGCCCGGCGCGGGCGAACAGGTCGTGCAGCTCCGCGCGGTGCTCGTCGCGCATCGGCTTCTCGATGCAGTCGGCGCCAAGGCTCCTCACCGCGCCGCGCACGAACAGCTTCGCCTCGTAGAGGCTGTCGCCCAGCGCCTCCCCCGCGTCGCCGAACACCACCAGCCTGCCGGCCTGGGCCATGAACGCGCTCATGTGCCCGACGGAGCCGCCGACGACGATCTCGATGCCCTTCATGGAGATGCCGCAGCGCGAGGACGCATTGCCGTCGATGCGCAGCACGCCGCCCCATGCGGTCGCGCCGGCGGCGGCGCTGGCGTCGCCGGTCACGTGGACGAGCCCGGAAATCATGTTCTCCGCGACGCCCACGCCGGCATTGCCCCGGATCGTCACGCTGGCCTGCTTGTTCATGCCGCCGCAGTAGTAGCCGACGTTGCCTTCCACCTCGACGCTGATCGGCGCGTCGAGGCCGACCGCGATGGCGTGGGCGCCATCCGGATTCTCGATCGTCCAGAGCCGCTCGTTGGTGTCGGGCTTGAGAAGGTGCAGCGCCTGGTTCAGCGCGCGCACCGGCTGCTCCGCCAGGTCGTAGGCCGGCATCAGGCGGACGCCCCGCTCGCCAGGCCGTCGCTGTCGCCGCGTTCCCAAAAGTAGGCCTTCGCCGGCTCCGGCTCCCACACGCGTGCCTGCCGGATGCCGGGAAGCCGGGCAAGGGCGCGGTACTCGGACCCGAACGCCACGTAGTGCTCGGTCTCGGCCATCACCGCGGGCTTGCAGGCGATCGGGTCGCGCAGCACGCCGAAGCCGTTTTCGGTGCCCACGACGAAGGTGTAGAAGCCGTCCAGGTCGTCGAGCGAGGCCTCCAGTGCCTCGCCCAGAGACAGGCCCTGCCGCATGCGCCAGGACAGGTAGCCTGCGGCGACCTCGGAGTCGTTGTCGGTGCTGAAGCGCAAGCCCTCGCGCACCAACCCGCGGCGCAGCCCGGCGTGGTTGGACAGCGAGCCGTTGTGCACCAGGCACTGGTCGGGGCCGGTGGAGAACGGGTGGGCGCCGCAGGTGGTCACCGCCGACTCCGTGGCCATGCGGGTGTGGCCGATGGCGTGGGTCCCCGCCATCCTGTCGACGCCGAAGCGCTCCACCACGCTCCTGGGCAGGCCGACCTCCTTGTACAGCTCGATGCGGTGGCCACGCGCGAACAGGTCGACGTCCGGCTCGGCGTCCAGGAACCGCACGGCGTCGTCCGCGCGGCTGTCCGGCACCGTGAACACGGCGTGGGTGTCGTGGCGCACGATCCCCGGCAAAGGTTCGCACAGATGATCCGCCAGGCGGGTGGCGAGCGTGTCGAAGTCGTAGCCGCCCGCCGCGCGCAGGGTGATCTTTAGCCGGTCCGGCGTTCCCGCCCCGTAGATCGCGATGCCCGCGCTGTCCGGGCCGCGATCCGTCATCGTCGCCAGCATTTCCGTCGAGAGGCGGCCGAGGTCCGCTTCGAGTGCTCGATCTTTCAAGAAAAGACCGACGATGCCACACATGGCGTCTACCCTGCTCTGTCATTGAATGCGAACAGCCTAGGACGGCCAGCAAGTCAGCGTCAATCTTTAAGAAACAACTGTTCTCCACAAGAAACTTGGACGGACCTGGGCCCATGCGGGCGACCTTCCGGCGGCCCTGCCTGCGGACTCTAGCCGCCACGGGATCGCGTGCGCAGACACGGGCCGGCGCCCGCGCCTAGCGTCGCCCCGGCACGAGGTCATGCTTTCCGGCCGGACCGCAAGCCTGGGCCGCGATACGGCGCGGCGTGCTTCCGACGTTTCGGCCGCATCCCGGCCTTGTGGCGCGAGCTGTCCGGCGCCGGTCAGTCCGGCCGGAACGAGCATCCGTGCTCGGCAGCGGCGTCCATCAGCCAGGCCAGGAAGCTGTCGGCGAAGCTGCGCGGTACCGCCACCTTGTAGTGGTTCGCGCCGATCTGCCACAGCTGAATGTCGACGTGTGCCGCCATCGTCAGCGCGGTCTGCCCGGGCGCGAAGGAGCGTGGGTGGAGGTCGATCGGCACGCCCTTCGACAGCGTGTCGCGCGCGCGCGGGCCGCAGACCCCGAACACCACGCGGCCGTCGCCCTGGGCGGTAACCGTGGCGTGCGGGTCGAATGCCCGGACCAACTCGGCCTCCAGCTCGTCGTCGTGGCGGTGCGCCACCAGGAGCCACCGTCCCGGCCCTGACCAGAGGATCAGCCCGGCGGTCACCTCCACGAAGCACGGGCGGGTCGGCAGCTCCACGCCCCAGCGGAGCCGGACCGCGTCCTGCAGCGCGGCCAAGCCGCCGCGGCGCGCGGCGATGCCCACTATCGCCGCGCCGCCCGTGGTGACCTCGACGCCCTCGCCATCGCCGGCGTCATGCTGCGGGCGGAACAGGCCGCGGTGGGGCTTGAGCTCAGCCACGGGCGCGGCTCCCTTCCGGATCGACAAGGGCGGGCGGCCCCACCGTCGCGAGATAGTCCTCGCCGCGCACCGGGTCGTGCACGCGCACCATCTCGCCGTGGCGCTGCGGGCCATGCGCCAAGTAGCCCAGGCCGATCCAGCGGCCGAGCGTGGGGGAGTACACTGCCGAGGTGACGTGGCCCTGGTCGTTGGCGGCGACCGCCTCGCCCTCGGCGGGCAGCAGGTGGGCCCCGCCGCGCAGCCGCCGCGCGCGGTCGAGCGGGCGCAGTCCCACCAACGTCGGGCGGCGCGGATCGGCCAGCGCAGGCCGCATCGCCATCACCCGGCCGACATGGTCCTTGCGGGTCGAGAGCAGCCCCTGCAGCCCGAGGTCGTGGGCGCTGACTTGGCCGTTGAACTCCCCGCCTGCCGGGTAGCCCTTCTCCACCCGCATGGCGCCAAGCGCCTCCGTCCCGTAGGGGGTGATGCCGTCCGCGGCGCCCGCGGCCATCATCGCGCGCGCCAGGGCGTCGCCGAACCGGGCGGGCACGGCTATCTCGTACCCGAGCTCGCCGGAGAACGAGACGCCGAACAGCCGCGCGCGAGTGCCGCCGCACACCGTGAGGTCGCGGGCCGACAGAAAGGGAAAGGCCTCGCGCGACACGTCGTGCTCGGCGTCGACGAGCCTGCGCAGGACCGCGCGGGCGCGCGGGCCGGCGAGCGCGATTTGCGCCCACTGCTCGGTGACGGACGCCAGCTGCACGTCCAGCTCCGGCCAGAGGACCTGCCGGCCGTGTTCCAGGTGGCGGTACACCTCGCCGGCATGGGCGGTGGAGGCGGTCATGACGTAGTGGTCCCAGGCCAGCCGCGCGATCGTGCCGTCGTCGCGGACGAACCCGTCCTCGCGCAGCAGCAGCGCGTAGCCCATCCTGCCGACCGCCGTCCTGCCGACGTCGTTGGCGCAGACGCGGTCGAGGAAGACGCCGGCGTCCGCCCCCTGCACGTCGATCTTGCCGAGCGTGCTCACGTCGCAGAAACCGACGCTGGAGCGCACCGCGCCTACCTCGCGCGTGACGGCGGCAAGCCAGTCCTCACCGGGCCGGGGGAAGTACTGCGCGCGCATCCATTGCCCGACCGCGACAAAGGCGGCGCCCTGCTCCTCGGCCCATCCATGGGTGGGCGCGAGGCGGGTCGGGCGGAACCGGATGCCGCGGTGCGGGCCGGCAAGCGCCCCGATCGCGACGGGCACGAACGGCGCGCGGTACCCGGTGGTGCCGGTCTCGGGGATCGAGCGGCCGCGGAGCCCGGCCATCACCGCCAGGCCGTTCACGTTGCCGGTCTTGCCCTGGTCGGTGGCCATGCCGAGCGTGGTGTAGCGCTTGAGGTGCTCGACGGCGTGGAAGCCTTCCTTCCTGGCCAGCTGCACGTCCTTGACGGTGACATCGTTCTGGAAGTCGATGAACGTCCCGCCCGCCCTGCCCTGCGCGGGGCCGAGGCCCTGCGCGGGGCCGAGGCCCTGCGCGGGGCCGGCCAGCTCGGCGTCGGTCGCGGGGATGGCGGGGAGCTGCCCTGTGAACCCGGCGGCCTCGGCGGCCTCGAGCCCCGCCC
>CAXSEG010000087.1:0-14484 GCA_964235545.1 uncultured Acetobacteraceae bacterium | reverse complement strand
CCGGCTGCCGCGGGCTCGCCTACGACGTGACGGCGCAGCACGCGCGGGAGGCTGTGACGGCGGCCGCTTTGCGCCGGGGCGAGGTGATCGAGCATATCCTGTGGCAGATGCGGCAGGAGGTGCTGGCGCCGCGCATGATGCAGGCCGTGCTCGAGGGGCTGGACGCGGCCTTGGGCGCCGCCGGCGCACTGGTGCTCAACCTGCTGGTGAGCCCGGGTCCGGACGCCGTGCTCCACCGGTCGGGCGCCGACGGGGCGGCCCTGCTCGCCGGCCTGTTCGACACGCTGCAAACCGAGACGCTGGACCCGGTGATCGGACTGCTCGACGGACACCCCGTCCTGACCTGCCCGAGCTACACGCGGTTTGGCGAGCGCGCCGGGCTATGCGTCTGGCGGGAGGCCGGGGCCCCCGCCTGGACGGAGGAGGACGCGGCCCTCGCATCCAGCGTCACCGCGATCATGCGGGTGGTGCTGGAGCACGAGGCGATACAGCGAGAGCTTGCCCTCCAGGCTCGGACCGATCCGCTGACCGGGTTGCTCAACCGGCGCTCCTTCATGGAGGAGGTGACCCGCCGGATCGACCGTCTAGACCGCGAGCAGGTCCCGGGCACGCTGATGTACGTGGACCTCGACAACTTCAAAGCCCTCAACGACCGCTGCGGCCACGACGTGGGGGACGAGGCCCTGGTGCTGACCGCGGCGATGCTGCGCAACACCGTCCGCCCGACCGACCTGGTGGCCCGGCTCGGCGGGGACGAGTTCGTGGTCTGGCTAGACGCTTCGGACGAGTTGACGGCGGCGGAACGGGCGGAACGCTTGCGGCTGGACGCGCCGGTGCTGCTGGCCGCCGGGCTGCCGCCGCTGGCCCCCGCTTTGTCCACCTCGATCGGGATCGCCGCGCGCCATCCCCACTTGGCCGAGTCGCTGGAGGACATCATGCGCCGCGCGGACAGCGCGATGTACGAGGTCAAGCGGGCCGGCCGTGGGCATTGGCGCGTCTCGCATGCCATGGCCACGCCCTGAGCGCGGCTGCCATGGCGTTCGCCGCCCTGGGACGGGCCACGATGGATGTCGAAACCCGGGTCAAGCTGGCGGCCAGCCCGGCGACGCCGGCCGGGTTGCTGGCGGGGCTGGCCGCGGATGATGCCGTCACCGTGCGGGCCGCCGTCGCGCTGAACCCGTCCTTGCCGCTCGCCTCGCAGCAGCAACTCGCGGCCGATGCGGACGGGCGGGTGCGGTTGCTGCTCGCGCGCAAGCTGGCCAACGCGCTGCCGGGCCTGTCCGGCCCGAGCCAGGCCGAGATACGGGACCGGACGCTGGCCATCCTCTCGGGCTTGGTGCAGGACGAGGCGGTCCGGATCCGCCAAGTGATCGCCGCCGCCCTGGCCGCGCTGCCGGACGTGCCGCGGGGCGCTGTGCTCGCCTTGGCGCAGGACGGCGCGATCCCGGTGAGCGAGCCGGTGCTGCGCCTGTCGCCGCTGCTCTCGGCGGAGGACCTGCTGGGCTTGCTCGCTGACCCGCCGCACAGCCGGACCGCCGCCGCCATCGCTTGCCGTGCCAACCTGCCCGAGGCGGTGGCGGATGCGATCGCCGCGGCGGCCGACAACCCCGCCATCCGCGCGCTGCTGGCCAATGCCTCCGCCGCGATCCGCGAGAGCACGCTCGACTCCCTGATCGCCCGCGCGCCTGCCGAACCGGACTGGCATGCGCCACTGGTCCGCCGGCCCCACTTGCCGGACCATGCCGCTCGGGCTCTGTCGGAGATCGTTGCCGCGCATTTGCTGGGCGAGCTCGCGGCCCGGCCAGGCCTGCCCGCGGCGCTGATCGCGTCCATCCGCCAGCGCCTTGACGGCGCGGCTGCGGCAGCCCGGCCGGTGGCAGCCCAGACGGACGAACATTTCGTGGCCGAGGCGCGCTGCTTGGACGAGCGCGGCGCGTTGGACGAGGCACAGATGCTGGCGGCCTTGCGCGCCGGGGAGCATAGCCGGGCCTGCGTCCTGCTGGCCGTCGCCGCTGCCGTGCCGTTGAGCGTGGTGCAGCGGGCCGCCTCGCTGCGCAGCGCCAAGGGCCTGGCAAGCCTGGTCTGGAAAGCAGGCTTCTCCGCCCGCGCCGCCGCACCGGTGCAGACGGCGATCGGCAAGATCGCTCCGGGCGCCCTGCTAGCCGCCACGCCGTCGGGCGCGTTCCCGCTGACGCCGGAGGAGATGCGCTGGCAGCTGGACTTCCTCAGCGGCAACGGACGGTGACCTGGATCGCTGCCGGTGCTTTCCGGAGATGCCCGATCATGCCCCTTGGCGAACGATGCCCAAACCGCAGATACTCCACTCAGCATAAATCCGGGGACACATCCGCCATGGCCACGAAATTCGGTCTCGCCCAGCCCGTCCGCCGCGTCGAGGATCCTCGGCTGCTGAAGGGCGACGGCCGCTACACCGACGATATCGCCGTGCCCGGCATGCTGTTCGGCGCCGTGCTGCGCTCGCCGCACGCTGCGGCAAAGCTCGGCGCGATCGACACGGCCGGCGCGTTGGCGGTGCCCGGCGTCGTCGCGGTCTACACGGGTGCCGACCTGGAGGCGGACGGCATCGGCGGCCTGCCTTGCGCGATCCCGTTGAAGAACCGGGACGGCTCTCCCCGCTTCGACCCGCCGCACCCGGTGCTGGCGCGCGAAGCCGTGCGCCACGTGGGTGACCCGGTCGCCTTCGTAGTCGCGGAGACGCTGAAAGCTGCGCGCGACGGCGCCGAGGCAATCAGCGTCGACTACGACGTATTGCCGTCCGTGACCGACCTCGCCGTGGCAACCGATCACGGCCAGCCGGCGGTTTGGACCGACGCACAGCACAACACCTGCTTCGATTGGGAGACGGGCGACAAGGAACGCGTCGAGGAGCTGTTCCTGGGCGCCGCCCACGTGACCCGGCTGACGGTGGTCAACAACCGCGTCGTCGTGAACAGCATGGAGGCGCGCGCCGCCTTGGCCGACTACACCGATGGTCGCTGGACGCTGCACACTAACACGCAAGGCGGCTGGGTCATCAAGTCGCTGCTCGGCAAGGCGGTGTTCCAGGTGCCGGAGGAGCAGTTCCGCGTCGTGACGCCGGATGTGGGCGGTGGCTTCGGCATGAAGCTGTTCCTGTATGCCGAGCACGTGCTGACCTGCTACGCCGCCCGCAAGCTCGGCCGCCCGGTGAAGTGGGCCAGCGAGCGGTCCGAGGCGTTCCTGTCGGACACCCAGGGCCGCGACAACATCACAGCCGGTGAGATCGCGCTCGACAAGGACGGCCGGTTCCTCGCGATGCGCACCCGCAACGTGGCGAACATGGGCGCCTACCTGTCCACCTTCGCGCCGATGATCCCGACCATGGCGGGCACCAAGGTGCTGGCCAGCGTATACGGCTTTCAAGCGATCTACGCCAACGTCATCGGCGTGTTCACCAATACCGTCCCCGTAGACGCCTACCGCGGCGCCGGGCGGCCGGAGAGCAACTACGTCGTGGAGCGGCTGATCGACGCCGCGGCACGTGAGGTCGGCATGGACCGGATCGCGATCCGCAAGCTGAACATGGTGAAGCCGGAAGCCATGCCGTTCCTGTCAGCGATGAAGCAGACCTACGACAGCGGCGACTTCGTCCGCGTGCTGGACGCGGCGCTCGCCAAGATCGGGTGGGACGGTTTCGAGGGCCGCCGTGCCGCCAGTGCCGCAAAGGGCAAGAAGCGCGGCATCGGCATGGCCTACTACCTCGAGGCGACCGGCGGCGCGCCGACGGAGCGGGCGGAGATCAAGTTCGCCGCCGACGGCTTCGTGGACGTGTATGTCGGCACGCAATCCACCGGCCAGGGGCACGAGACGGCCTATGTCATGCTGACCGCCGACCAGCTCGGCGTCGACGGCGACAAGATCCGCATCCTGCAGGGCGACACGGACAGCATCCCGACCGGCGGCGGCACGGGCGGCGCCCGCAGCCTCTACTCGGAGGGGCAGGCGATCCTGGTGACTGCCGCGAGCGTGATCGAGAAGGGCAAGCTCGCTGCCTCCGAGGCGCTTGAGGCGGCGGTGGCCGATATCGAGTTCACGGCTGGCCGGTTCGCCGTGGTCGGCACGGACAAGGGGATCGACATCCTCAGCCTCGCCGCGGCCCAGCTGGGCCGGGTGGCACGCGGCGAGGTGGCGACGACCCTGGATGCGGCGGAGATCGCGAAGATCGAGAGCCATACCTTCCCGAACGGCTGCCACATGGCCGAGGTCGAGGTCGATCCGGACACCGGCATGGTGGACGTCAAGCGCTACATCGTGTGCGACGACGTGGGTAAGGCGATCAACCCGCTGATCGTGCGCGGCCAGGTGCATGGCGGCGTGGCGCAGGGCTACGGGCAGGCGGTGCTGGAGCACACGGCCTATGACCCCTCCTCCGGCCAGCTGCTATCCGGCAGCTTCATGGACTACGCCCTGCCCCGCGCCTCCGACCTGCCGAACATCGAGGTGGACCTGATTGAAGTGCCCTGCGGCACCAACCCGCTCGGCGTGAAAGGTGCGGGCGAGGCCGGCGCGGTCGGCAGCCCCCCCGCGATGATCAACGCGATCGTGGACGCCATGGCGAGTGCGGGGGTGACGGCAATCGACATGCCGGCGACGCCGGAGAAGGTGTGGAAGGCGTTGCGAGCTGCCTGACGCGTCACCGTGCCACGGTGAAGCAGCCAGCGGTTCTGCTTGCCCCACCAGGCGGAACGGCTGTGGAGAGCTAAGCCGATATCTATGGCATTCTGAACACCATGGCTGTTGCTTACGATATCATGCGAAAGGGAGTTCGATAGTCTCAACTATGCCTTCTAATGCATATTAGACCTCATGAGCGAAGGTAGCCGTGACCCCACCATTGGAGTGGGGGCGGTGTAACGCTGTTTGGCGGACTACTAGCTATCGTGACGATGGCCGTAGCTGTCCTCCGCTACTTCCACTTTCTCTGATAGTAACTGACGAGCGAGCTATGAAGAACATGGATGTCCCCGCTTGCAGTCTAATGCAGTGGCATGCAGGTCTTAAGCCGTTCACTCGTAGAGTGTAGCCTCAGCTGCCAACCACCACTCGCTCCGGATTGGTGAACACCTCGAAGCCGTCGCTTCGTGCCACCGCCACCAACGTGATCCCCGCCGCGTCCGCGACGCGGATCGCGAGTGCCGTCGGTACCGACACGGCCGCCAGTAGACCGATTCCCGCCCCGGCCGCCTTCTGGATTAACTCCACCGATACCCGGCTGGTCAGCAGCAGGATGCCGCTCGCCGGATCCTCGCCCTGGCGCAATAGCGCCCCTGTCAGCTTGTCCAAAGCGTTGTGCCGCCCGACGTCCTCGCGCACCGCCAGCAAGGCCCCGCGCCAGAAGCCGGCCGCATGCACCGCCCGCGTCTGGTGGTTCAGCACCTGTGCGGGTTGTAGGCTCGCGACCGCCTCGGACACCTCTGCCGCGGTCCAACGACGCCCGGCCTCCACGCGAGGCGGCTCCCGCATGGCGTCGGCCAGGCTGTCCATGCCGCATAGGCCGCAGCCGGTCGGTCCGGCGATGTGTCGGCGGCGGCGCTCCAGCGTCACCATCCGCTCGGGCGCGATCCACATGCGCAACTCAATGCCGAGCGGGGCTGGCACCACGTCCAGCTCCTCGATCTGGCCAGCCTCGTCTATAATGCCCTCGGCGCGGCTGAACCCGGCGGCGAAGTCCTCCAGATCCTGTGGCGTGGCCATCATGACCGCATGGGTCGTGCGGTTGTAGGTCAGGGCCACAGCCACTTCCTCGGGCACGAACCGCTGGCCGGGGTCGGCGCCATTGCGCCAGGTGGGGACGCGGACCGCGGGCGTGGCTACTCCGCCGCCACTTGCGCGTGGCCCGCTTGCGGGATCAGGGCCAGCAGCGCCGCTTGGCCCATCCGGGTGCAGAAATCGCCGAATCCCTCGTCTCCTTCCCGCCGCGTGCTCCAGCCAGCGACCAACGGCTCCAGGGTGGCACCGATCTCGGCCAGCTTGACGCGCTCCAGCAGCTTGAACGACAGCCGCGTGCCGGCGAAATCGCCGCCGACGAAGATTGCATACTCGCCGGGCACCCGGCCCACCAGGCCGATATTGCCGGCATACGGCCGCACGCAGCCGTTCGGGCACCCGGTGATACGCAGGCTGATGCGCTCGCCCGCCATCCCATGCCGGGTCAGCACTTGCTCGATTTCGGCGATGATCGGCTGGCGCACCCGTTCCGCCTCGGTCAGCGCCAGCCCGCAGGACGGCAGCGCGGTGCAGGCGAGCGCCCAACGAGAGAGCGGGGTTAGCGCCGCGGCCTGCACCACGCCGTGTGCCCGCATGATTGCGTCCACGGCCGCGCGGTCCGCATCCGCCACGTTGCTCAGCAACACGCCCTGCTGCGGCGTGAACACGGGATCGATCGCGAACCGTTCCACCGCCTCGCGCAGGGCCGCCCGCAGCTCACCCGCGATCCGGCCGGACTCGACGGGTAGGCCCAGCCACCACTGTCCATCACCCTGCTCGTGCCAGCCAAGCAACTCCGGCAAGTGTCCACCGTGTTGTCCGCCGGGTGCACCAGGCCGATCTTGAACTCCGCGGCAGGTAGGTCGCCCCGTAGACTGGCTCCTCCACCGGCGCGTCGCTCGCCTCCTCATTGAGGAAGATCTCGTAATATCCGCGGCTTCGCGGCAGCAGGCGGGTCGACAACATCACCGCATCGGCCGCCAGCCGGGCATGGACGGCGTCGCGCCGTGGCGCCGGTGTCGTCATCACGTTGCGCACCACGTCCCCGCAGGCGGTGCGAGGTAATCTTGAGCGTGCCGTTGGCGTAGCGGCCGGCGACAGCGTCGAGCGACAGGTATTGCGACGCACGCGTCCGCCCCCCGGCGCGCGGACGCGGACCATGAACTGCCATTCCTTGTCCTGCCCGGCCTGCTTGCGGACGGTCGCGGTGTCGCGGTCGAACTGCTCGTAGGTGCTGTGGACCTTCAGCAGCTTGTAGGCGCCTTCCGAGACGCCGCCCCGTGGTGCGCCGGTCAGTTCCTCGGCGATGGAGCCACGCGGGCCCTTGCTGCCCGCCTTCAGCGTCTCCGCACCGGACGACGTCCGGATCCGATCCATGCCAGCCTACTTTCCGGCCGTACCGAGGTCGACGTAGCGGAGGTAGGGCTTCTTCGCCTCCCAACCCTGGGGGAAGCGCTCCTTCGCGTCGGCGTCGGACACGCTGGGCACGATGATGGCGCGCTCGCCGGGCTGCCAGTTCACCGGGGTCGCCACCTTGTGCTTGTCCGACAGCTGCAGGCTGTCGATCACGCGCAGGATCTCGGGGAAGTTGCGCCCGGCGGAGGGCGGGTAGGTCAGCGTCATGCGCACCGTCTTCGCCGGGTCGATCACGAAGACCGAGCGCACGGTGAGGGTCGCGTCCGCCTCGGGATGGATCATGCCATACAGCGTGCTGACCTTGCGGTCCGCGTCCGACAACATGGGAAAGTTCACCGCGGACCCGGTGACGTCCAGGATGTCCGCGTTCCAGGTCGCATGATTGTCCAGGCTGTCGACGGATAGACCGATGACCTTGGTGGCACGGCGGTCGAACTCCGGCTTCAATCGGGCAACCTCGCCTAGCTCGGTGGTGCAGACGGGGGTGAAATCCTTGGGATGGCTGAACAGCACGCCCCAACTGGTGCCCAGCCAATCGTGGAAATGGATGCGGCCCTCGGTGGAGTCCTGCTCGAAATCCGGTGCCGTCTGACCGAGTTGGATGCTCATTCGCGCACTCCTGCAATCTTGCACAGATCATGCAGGCCGGGTGGCGGATCAACGGGCTAGGCTAAAAAGCAGGAGTTTGCCTGCGGGTGGGGTCCGCCGCCGAACGGCATGCTCCGTCCAAGGCTGCCCGTAGCCGGGGATGCTTTCGGGCAGGCGAGCCTATACCGCGGCACGCCACTCGCATAAAGCTCCCTGACCCTCACCGGCGAGCCGTCATGTCGCCACAAATCCCGTCGAGATCACCTCCATGAGCTGCGCCATCGCGGTGATGGCCAAGGCACCGCGCCCTGGCCATTCGAAAACCCGCCTGTCCCCCCCGCTGACCCCGGACGAAGCCCGCGACATGAGCGCGGCCTTCCTGCGGGACATCACGGAAAACATCCGGCTCGCGTCGCAAGATGCCGACATAACAGGGTATATCGCCTACGCCCCGGCGGGGCTGGAAGCGCTGTTCGACGGTATCCTGGCCGAGGGTACTCAGTTGCTGCTGGCGGACGGCGCCGGCAGCATGCCGACGGGAATCGAGGGGTTCGGGCGCTGCCTGCTGGATGCGACGCGCGCGCTGTTCGCCCGCGGGCACAGTGCCGTGTGCGTGCTGAACTCGGACAGCCCGACCCTGCCGACGGCCTGCCTAGTGCAGGCGGCACAGCATCTGCCCGGCGGCACCGACCGGGTCGTACTCGGGCCGGCCGAGGATGGCGGCTACTACCTGCTCGGGATGACAGCGCTGCACGAGCGGCTGTACGCCGGCATCACCTGGAGCACGGAGCGCGTCGCCGCCCAGACCCGCGCCGCCGCCGCCGCGATCGGGCTGCCCGCGCACGAGCTGCCCGCCTGGTACGACGTGGACGACCGCACCGCCCTGCGCCGCCTGATCGGCGACCTCGATTCCGGGACCGGGTTCGCCGCCCCCGCGACCGCGGCCTGCGTGGAGCGGCTGGCCTTGCGCGAGCGCCTGCGCGCATGACGGAGCGGGGCCGCTTCACTGCCCTGGCCGCGGCCGGGGTGGTCCTGCTGTTGCTCGTCGTCGCCGAATATCTGTGCCACCTGCCCGGCTCCGTGGCGACGATCGGATCGGACCGGCGGCTGCAGGTGTTCATTGGCTTCGAGTGCGTGGCAGGGCTGGTGTATTTCGGCGCGGTCTGGCTGGTCCGGTCCGGCCCGGTGCCACGGCGGGCGGTGCTGCTCGTCCTGGTGCTCGCCGCGTGCATGCGGGTGCTGCCGCTGGCGGCGCCGCCGTTCCTGTCCTCGGACCTGTTCCGCTATGTGTGGGACGGGCGGGTGCAGGCGCAGGGGATCAATCCCTACCTCTATCTGCCGGCCGCGCCGGAGCTCGAGTTCCTGCGCGACGACGAGATCTACACCAGCACGAACCGGTCGGAGGAGGCGCCGACGATCTACCCGCCGGTGGCGCAGATCATCTTCGCGGCGATCGGGCAGGTCTGGTCCTCGCTCGCCATGGTCAAGCTCACCATGGCCGGGTTCGAGGTTCTGGCGATCGGCTGCGTCGCCTGGCTGCTGCGCCGGGCGGGGCAGCCGGCGGCCTGGGTGCTGGTCTACGCCTGGAACCCGCTGCCGATTTGGGAGTACTCCGGCAATGGCCACGTCGACGCGGCGAGCCTGGGCTTCATGGCGCTGGCGATGCTGGTGGCCGCGTCGTCGCGCCGTGGGCTGACCGGGGCGGTGCTGGCGCTGGCGATCCTGTGCAAGCTGTTGCCGGCCGCGGTGTTTCCCGCGTTCTGGCGCCGGTGGGACTGGCCGACGCTGCTGGGCACCCTGGCCGTGATGGTGGTGTTGTATGGCGCCTACACCGCGGGGGCGGGATGGCACGTGCTGGGCTACCTGCCCGGCTATGCCAATGAGGAGGGAATGGCGACGGGCCAGGGCTTCTTCGCCCTGCGGGCGCTGGCCCTGGTGACAGCCGTGCCGGCCTGGGCCTCCAGAGCGTATATGGCCGTGGCCGGATCGGTCCTGCTGGCCCTGGCGGGTTATTACATGCTGGGCCCAAAGCTGCCCGCCGATCCCGGGCAGCGGACGCTCGCCATCGGGCGCGCCGCCGCCGTGCTCGCGACGGCCACGACGGTCGCGATTTCGCCACATTATCCATGGTATCTGGGCTGGTTGTCTCTCTTCGCGTGCTTCGCTCCATATTGGAGCGTGATCTATCTGTCAGCGAGCGGAGTCTTGCTGTATCTGGACCCCTACCACCGGGAAGCTATCTATCCCTGGGTCGTCTACGGCCCTTGCTTCGTGCTCGGGGTCTTTGACATCGCGCGAGCACGCCGGACTGCCTGCTGAAGGAGCGAAGTTCATGTCGGCCACGCTGTTGAGAGATCCGACCCGTTATTTCGAGACGGTGGAGAGCCGGGACCTGACCGCGGCACCGCCAGTCTGCCTGTATCTGGAGACGACCAACCGCTGCAACCTGCTGTGCGAAACCTGCCCGCGCACGTTCGAGACGCTCGAGCCGCCCCAGGACATGACGTGGGAGCTGTTCACCTTGATCGTGGACCAGTTCCCGTCGATCGCGCGCGTGGTGCTGCACGGCGTCGGCGAGCCGATGCTGGTGAAGGAGCTGCCGCGCATGATCCGCTACCTGAAGGATCGCGGCATCGATGTGCTGTTCAACACCAACGGCACCTTGCTGAATCCGAAGAAGTTCCAGGAGCTGATCGACACGGGGCTCGACGAGCTGCGCGTCTCGGTGGATGCGGCGGACCGCAAGACCTACCTTGCGGTGCGCGGCAAGGACTTCTTCGACCGCATCGTGCGTGACGTCGGCAAGTTCACCGCGTTCCAGGCGAAGGTCGGCAGCGCGACCCCGAAGGTGTCGATCTGGCTGACCGGCCTGAAGGAGACGGTGCAGCAGCTGCCCGAGTTCGTCCGCATGGCGGCGAACATGGGCGTCAAGGAAGTGCACCTGCAGCGCCTGGTGTTCGATGACGCCGGGTTCGGCATGGCGCGGGCGGAGAACAGCCTGTTCGAGCAGACCCAGGTGGACGAGGAGCAAGCCATCGCCACCGCCCAGGCGATCGGCGCCCAGGTGGGCGTGATGCTGGACGCATCGGGTGCGACCGAGCCGGGGGTGAGCCTGAAGAACAACGACGGGGACCGGGCCTGGGCCACCTGCCGCCGTCCGTGGTCGCTGATGTATTTCACCGCCCATGGCCGCGCCCTGCCCTGCTGCATCGCGCCGTTCTCGGCCCGCGGCTACAGCAATTACACGTTGGGCGACGCCACGCAGCAGAGCCTGCGCGAGATCTGGAATGGTGATCTGTATAAAGAATTCCGCCAGAACCTGCTCAGCGACACGCCGCCGAAGCCCTGCGAGAATTGCGGGCTGAGGTGGTCGCTGTAGCCGGGCCCATCCCGGGCGTCACTGTCGTTATCCCGACGCTGAACGAGGCCGATGTCATCGGCGCCGTGGTGCGCGAGGTGCCGCGCGCCATCGCCACCGAGATCATCGTCGCCGACAGCGGCAGCAAGGACGCAACGCGGCAGATCGCGGCGGAGGCGGGTGCGCGGGTGCTGGACCTGCAGCGGCGCGGCTACGGCCTTGCCTGCCTGCGGGCGGCGGAGCAGGCCGACCCGGCGAGCGACGTGATCGTGTTCATGGATGGCGACGGCGCCGACCGGGCGGACCTGATGCACCTGCTGGTGGACCCGATTCGGGCCGGCACGCATGATTTCGTCATCGCCTCCCGCACCCGCGGTGAGCGGGATCCAGGGTCGATGAACTGGCACCAGGTGCTGGCCGGGCAGGCCGCCGGGCTTGGCATGCGGGCGTTGTACGGCGTTCGTTATACAGATATGTGCGCCTTTCGGGCGATCCGCCGTTCGAGCCTTCTGGCACTTGGCCTGCGCGAGATGACGTATGGCTGGAATATCGAGATGCAGATGCAGGCGGCGCGCGCCGGCCTGCGGATCCTGGAGGTGCCGGTGCCCTATCGCTGCCGCGCCGGCGGGCAGAGCAAGGTCGCCGGGTCACTGCGGGGCACGATGCGGGCGGGTTGGCGGATCGTGACGACGTTCGCGCGGGTGGCCACCTCCCCGAAGCCGGCGGCCGGGGCCCCGGCGCAACCGTGAGGATGGCCGCCTTGGCCGTTGCCGTCTCGCTCGCCGCCGGGTCGGCCTGGGCGGCGGAGCCGCAGGCCGTGATGGGCCTGTGGTGGACGCAGGATCGCGATGGGGTGGTGGAGCTGTATTCGTGCAGTGCCGGGCTTTGCGGCCGGGTGGCCGGGATCGTGACCTTCGCGCCGGATGGCAGCGCGCCCAAGGACCTGCATGGCCATTCCCGCTGCCACCTCCCGTTGATCAGCGGCGGCAAGGCGGATGCGGACGGCGTCTGGGACAGCCACATCACCAACCCCGACGATGACAAGACATACACCATCCGGATGCGCGCCGATCCCGACGGGCGGTTGCGGATGCGCGGCTATATCGGCATCCCGCTCCTGGGCCGGACCGTGTTCTGGACGCACTTCACCCAGCACGTGACGGCCGATTGCCATGTCCGTGATTGACGCAGCGACCGAGGTTGAGGTTTTGTCCAAGGCCCCGTCCACGACGACCTTGCCGAGAGAGCCCGTGCCTTTCGACCCCATCCCCAAGCTGAGCGTCCTGATCGGGGCGGAAAGTCTCGCCACGCGCCGATCCGGCGTCGGACGAATGACACTGGAGATCGCCCGCGCCGCCCGGGCCTGCGCCGCGATCGACCAGCTGGGGCTGCTGCTGGCCCAGGGCCTGGCCGGGGCCGACACGCTCGATCATCTGGACGACCCGATTGCAGCACCCCGGGTCGTCCAGCCAGTGCCGATCCCGTGGAAGGTGGCGGTCGGCCGGGTACCCGGCGTGCAGACCCTGCGCCGCATCAAGCATGGCGGGCTCAACCGCAAGGTCAAGGAGATGGCCCGCAGCTGCGGCGGGCGGCTGGTGTACCACGAGCCGAACATGATCGTGCGGCCGGTCTCGCTGCCGACGGTGGTGACCATGAACGACCTGTCCTGGCACCACGAACCCTCCTGGCACCCGGCCGAGCGGCTGCACTGGATCGACCGCAACCTGCAGGCGACGCT
Organism: uncultured Acetobacteraceae bacterium; assembly: GCA_964235545.1. Classification (GTDB taxonomy): domain Bacteria; phylum Pseudomonadota; class Alphaproteobacteria; order Acetobacterales; family Acetobacteraceae; genus LMUY01. The sequence goes on along the minus strand of CAXSEG010000087.1, from coordinate 1,639 downwards.
GCGCCAGGCCAGCCGGTTCGTCGCGATCTCCCAGTTCACCAAGGATGCCGTGGTGCGCGACCTGGGCATCGCCGCCGACCGGATCGACGTCGTGCCGCTCGCCCCGGCGGACGAGTTCCGGCCGGTGGCGGCGGCGGACGCGGCGTCGGCGCTCGCCCGCTACCAGCTGGACGACCACGGCTACGTGTTCTCCATCTCCACCATCGAGCCGCGCAAGAATTTCGACCGGCTGCTGGCCGCGCATCTGCGCCTGCCGCCGGCGATCCGGCGCCGGGCGCCGCTGGTGATCGCCGGCGGCAAGGGCTGGGGCAGCGTGCTCGCCCGGCCGGAGGCGGATGCCGCGATCCGCGACGGCACCGTCCGCCTGCTGGGCCACGTCAGCGATTCCGACCTGGTGGCGCTGTGCTCGCGCGCGGCTGCGTTCGCCTATGTCAGCCTCTACGAAGGCTTCGGGCTTCCCGTGGTGGAGGCGATGGCGGCGGCAACCCCCGTGCTCGCGTCCAACAGCACGGCCGTTGGCGAACTGGCGGCTGGGGCGGCGCTGCTGGTGGACCCGGAGGACGAAGCTGCCATCACCGAGGGGCTACGCCGCCTGATCGAGGACACGGCGCTGGCCGAGCAGCTGCGGGAGCAAGGGCTGGCCCGTGCGTCCGAGTACAGCTGGCAACGCACCATCGACACCCTGATCGTCAGTTGGCGGCGGGCGCTGCCGTAGCGGGCACGGCGGCGAGCAACCGGCCGCCCGTCCCCGTGCGCTCCAGCGTCAAGGCCGCTTCGTGCAAGCTTTCGATCTCCGGCCGGTGCGCGATGGACATTACGGCGGTGCCGGGAAGCCGGTCCCGCAGCACGCGGTAGATCTCCGCCTCCCCCTCCGGGTCCAGGTTCGCTGTCGCCTCGTCCAGGAACAGCCAGTCGGGCCGGTTCAGCAGTGCGCGGGCCATGGCGAGGCGCTGCTGTTCGCCCCCGGACAGGCGTTGCGCCCAGTTCATGTCGGTATCCAGCTCCGGCACCAGCAGGGCGAGCCCGGCATCGGTCAGCGCGCCGTTGATCTCGGCGGCGCTGAACGCGTCCAGCGCGGCGGGGTAGGTGACGGCCCGGCGCAGCGTGCCGAGCGGGATGTAGGGCCGTTGCGGCAGGAACATCGTGCGCCCGACCGGCCGCTCCACCACGCCGCCGCCGAACGGCCAGACCCCCGCCAGGGCGCGGAACAGGGTGGATTTGCCGCTACCGGACCGGCCGCGCAGGGCGGTGTGGCTGCCCGGCGTGAACCGGACCGTGGCGCCATCCAGCAGCACCGTGCCATCCGGCAGAGCGAGGCGCAGGTCGCGGCCGACATAATCGAAGCCCGTCGCCGGTATCACGGTGACCCCGCCCCGGTTCGCATGGGCCGCCTCAAGGCTGCGGTTGAAGCTGGCGAGACGTTCGACGGTCGCGGCCCAGTCGGCGAGGGTGAGGTAGTTGTCCACCAGCCAGGACGCCGAAGCCTGCAGTTGGGCGAACGCTCCCGCAACCCGGCCCAGCACGCCGAAGGTGATCTGCTTGCTGAAATACAGCGGGGCGGCCGCGAAATACGGAAAGATGCCGCCGGTGGCGCTGACGAAGTAGCTGAACGCGTTGACCAGGCGGTTGCGCGACATGA
>CAXSEG010000086.1:5995-14543 GCA_964235545.1 uncultured Acetobacteraceae bacterium | reverse complement strand
GCCATGGACCAAGCAGCCCTGATGCCCACGCGGCACAAGCTCGATGCCGAGAGCTATTACCGCGCCGCCGAGACCGGCGTGCTCAGGCCCGACGACCGCGTCGAACTCATCGAAGGAGAGATCATCGACATGGCGCCGATCGGCCCGGACCATGAAGCCGACGTCATTTGCCTAACCCGCGCGCTGGTCGAGGCCTGCGGCCGCCGCGCCCTCGTCTCGCCGCAGAACTCGCTGCGCCTCGGCCGCTGGAGCGCCCCGCAACCGGACTTCGCCATACTTCGTCCCCGCGCCGACATCTATCGGACGGGCGAACGCGCCGGCCCGGCCGACGCCCTGCTCGTGATCGAAGTCTCCGACAGTTCCCTGCACTACGACCGGACCGTGAAGCTGCCCCTCTACGCCAAGGCCGGGATCGGCGAGGTCTGGATCCTGGACGTCGCCCGTCGGATCGTCACAGCCTACCGAGACCCGTCCCGGGACGGCTACGCGACCATCAGCACGCATCATCCCGGGGACAAAATCGCCCTCGCCCTGGACCCGACCCTCATCGTGGACCTCGACCTGGGCTGAGCGTTACTCCAAACTCACCGCCGTCAGATCCACGAACCAGCTCTGCACCGGCACGAACCCGTGCACCCGCTTGCTCATCGCCCGCGGGTTCAGGTCGTGCACAATGTACAGCCACGGCGGATCGTCCACCATCCGCTCATGCGCATGCTGATACGCCGTCGCGATCACCGCCGGGTCCGTCGCCTCCGACAACTGGGTCAGCGCCGCCTCGAACTGGTCATCCTTCCAGTGCTCCCAGTTGAACCCCGCCGGCGACCAGCTGCTCGCCGCGAAATACCGTGCCATGATCCCCACATCGGACGACGGCGAACTGACGTTTAGCGCCACCGCGCCGTGCAGCGACGGCGCATCCGGGGCGGACCGGCTGGACGTCAGCAACACCTGCCACTCCACCACGTCGTAATCCACTTTCACGCCACAGGCCTGCGACAGGTTCTCCTGCAGGAACTCGTTCATCGGCAACGGCACCATCTGGCCGCTGCCGCTGTTGCTGATCATCACCTTGAACGACAGTGGCTTGGCCGGCCCATACCCGGCCTCCGCCAGCAGCGCGCGCCCCTTCGCCGGGTCGAAACCGTAATGGTTGGCCGGGTGCCCGAAATTCGGGTCCGACGGTTTCAGCCAGCCTACCGCCGGCTCCGCCGTCCCGCTCAGCAGGCTCACCAGCCCGTCCCGGTCCACGCAGTAGTTCAGCGCCTGCCGCACCCGCACGTCGCGCAACGGGCTTCCCTCGCCCAAGCCGTAGAACCACGGCCACACATGCGGGTAGGATCCCGTCGTCACCACGAACCCGGCGCTCTTCAGCGAGTCGATCCCATCCGGCGGCGGCACCTCGATCCAGTCCACCTGGCCCCCGCGCAGCGCCGCCAGCCGCGTGTTCGCCTCCGGGATCGGCAGCAGCAGGATATGCCCCACCTTCGCCTTGTGCCCGGCGTCCCAATACCCGTCCCACCGCGCCAGCGTCACCGACTGCCGCGGCACCACCGTCTCGATCTTGAACGGTCCCGTCCCCGCCGCCGGCAGCAGCGACACGCGCCCCCAATCATGCCCGGCCTTCTCGAACGAGGCCGGAGACGTGAACAGCACGTAGACCAGTTGGAACGGGAAGTAGGACGCCGGGCCCTTCGACGTGATCGCGACCGTCATGTCATCCACCTTGCGGTAGCTATCCATGACCGGCACCCGCGCCCGCATCAGCCCGGACCCGGCCGCCTCGAATTGCGGGCTGTCCGTCTTGAAGAACCGGTCCAGGTTCCAGATCACCGCATCCGCGTCGAACTTCGTCCCGTCATGGAAGCTCACCCCCGGCCGCAGGTGGAAGATCCACGTCTTGGTATCGCCCGCCACCTGCTCCCAGCTCGTGGCCAAGCCCGGCCGCAGCACCGCCGGCTTGCCGGTCGGCGACAGATCCCAAAGCACCAGCCCCTCGAACGACGGATATCCGAGGAAGCGCACGCCCTCGAACCCGTTATTCGGCGCCCCCGTCGTCGTCGGCACGTCGGACGCCGTCATCGCGATCCGCAACGTGTCGTCCGCGGCGAACGCGGCGCCGCCACTCAGCATGGTCGTCAGGGCAAGGCACGCCGCAAGACCGGAAACGCGCATGAGAACTCCAAAACCGATGGCCAGCCCGTAACGCAAGAAACCTGCCAGCTGCAAGGCACGCCGCGGAAAGGGTGGCGCCCTCCCGTCTGGCCCTGCTAAGCCCCGTTCCGTATTCTGCGACGAGGGCCCTGATGAGCTACACCCGCATGGACGTCGACCAAGCCGAGCTCGACGATCGCCGCCCCGTGCTCCTCCCCGCCCTCGGCCATGTCGCCCGGGTCGCCGTATGGTCGGCCATCAACGCCGTGCTGATCTTCGCCGAGCACCTCGCCGAGCTCTTCGCCCCCTTGTTGCTGCTCGCCGGCGCCGTTTGGTGGGCCGTTCCCCACGCCATGGACTCGCTCAAGCTCGACGGCCAGGCCAACGACCTGCTCCAGATCGTCCGCAGCCACGTCCCGCACGAGGTCTACCTCGACGGCAGCTGGTATACCGCCGGCACCCTGGTCTGGGACGGTGTCAAGCTGATCGCCGTCGTCGCGATCTGCCGCACCTTGTCCACCGCCCTTGCCACCCTCCTGCTCGACCGCCGGTAGCCGCCGCGCCTCTTGCCCTCCCCCTCGTCCAGGCTCACGCTCCGGCTCAGCCAAAAGCACACCAGAGGCTGAGCCATTTGCCCTACGACCCGCCGCCCCATGTTACCCAGCACTGGTCCGTCACCAAGCCCGCCGCCACCGGGCGCCGCGGCATGGTGGTGTCCCAGTCGCGGGACGCCGCCCTCGCCGGCATCGCAATCCTTGACGCCGGCGGCAATGCCATTGACGCCGCCGTCGGCACCGCCCTGGCCCTCGCCACCGTCGAGCCGTGGAACTCCGGCCTTGGCGGTATCGGCTTCGCGGTCGTCCATCGCGCCGGGCAGCACGCCGCCGAAACCGTCGATTTCGGCCCCGTCGCTCCCGCCGGCCTCCGCCCGGACGCGTTTCGCCTCACCGGTCGCATGAAGCAGGACCTGTTCGCCTGGCCCGAGGTCGAAGGCGACGCCAACATCCACGGCCCGCTCTCCTTCGCCACCCCATCCGCCGTTGCCGGTTACGCCCACATGCATGGCCGCTGGGGCGCGCTCCCCCTCCGCGAGGTGATCGCTCCAGCCCTGGCCCTCGCCAAGCGCGGCTTGTCGCAGGACTGGTTCACCACGCTGAAGCTCGCGAACTCCGCCGCCGTGCTCGCCCGCTATCCCTCCAGCGCCGCCATCTACCTGCCGGGCGGCCTGCCCCCCGTGGCTCCCTATCAAGGCAGCCCCGGGTTCTTCCGCCAAGGTGCCTTGCCCGACACGCTGGATCGCCTCGCCCATGCCGGCCTGCGGGACTTCTACGAGGGCGACGTCGCCGCCACCCTCGCGGCCGACTTTGCCGCCACCGGCAGCCTACTCACCGCCGAGGACCTCAGGGCCTGCGAAGCCCGCATCCTGCCCGCCACCGAAGTGGAATGGCACGGCCGCACCATCCAGCTCGCCAACGGCCTCACCGCCAGCCCGACCTATCGCCGCGTGCTGGAAGCCATGCGCGCCACCCCCCACGCCGCAACCCCGGACGCCCCGTGGTTCACCGCCCTCGCCCGCGCCATGCAGGCCGCCTATGCCGAGCGGCTTGCCGGCTTGGGCGAGTCCGAGCCCAAGGCGGCGGAAAGCTGCACCACCCACCTGACGGTCTGTGACGAGGCCGGCACCATGGTTGCCATGACCACGACGCTGCTCTCCTCCATGGGCAGCCGGGTCGTGCTCCCGGGCTCCGGCGTGCTGATGAACAACGGCGTCATGTGGTTCGACCCGCGCCCAGGCCAGCCCAACTCAGCCGCTCCCGGCAAACGCCCGCTGACCAACATGTGCCCCGTCATCGTGCGGGATGCGACCGGCCCGATCCTTGCCGCCGGCGCCTCCGGCGGACGCCGCATCCTGGCCGCCGTCGCCCAGATACTCGCCTTCACCCTCGATTTCGGCATGGACCCGCAGGCCGCAGCCCACCACCCCCGCATCGACGTCAGCGACCCGGGGTCCATCAACGCCGACTCGCGGCTATCCCCCGCTATCCTGGACGCGCTCCAGGCCACTGGCCCGGTCGACATCGTCGAGCACGGTGCGCTGCCGGTGAATTTCGCCTGCCCGAACCTGATCACCCAGGAGGCCGGCCAGCGGACCGGCATAAGTGATGTCATGTCCCCCTGGTCCGCCGCCGTGGCTCAGGCATAACGACCATGCGAGTCGCGGTGATCCTCCTTCTGGCCCTGTCCAGCTGCACAACCTACCCGCAAATGGTCATGCTCAACCCCCGCACCGGCGCCACGGTGGGTTGCCAGCAGCCCGATCCCACGGCCAGCCCAGGCGACTACCTCGTCGGTCACGCCTGCATATCTGCTTGCGAGGCGCACGGCTTCCGGCCCATCCCCGGCATGCAGTCGCCGAACGGCGAGCAAGGCATCCCGGACCAGTGCTCCAAGTAGCCCGATGCACGAGGTGACTGACCCGGCTCTCATGCCGGCGGAAACCCTGTTGCACCATTACCGCCGCGGCACGCTGAGCCCCGTCGAAGCCCTCCAAGCCGTCACCGAGCGGATCGCCCGCTACAACCCTCGCCTTAACGCCTTCGCCGTCCTCAACCCTCGCGCGCTCGATGCCGCCGGCGAGAGCGGCAGCCGATGGCGCGCCGGCCGGCCGCTCGGCCTACTGGACGGCGTGCCCTGCACCGTGAAGGACCTGCTCGATGTCGCCGGCTTGCCCACGCGCCGTGGCAGCCGCCTCACCAGCCCGGCCCCTGTCACCGAGGACGCACCCGCCGTCACCGCACTCAAGAACGCCGGCGCCGTCATCGTCGGCAAGACCACCACCACCGAATATGGCTGGAAGACGCCCGGCGACTGCCCGCTGCACGGTATCACCCGCAACCCCTGGAACCCGGACCACACCACCGGCGGCTCTTCCTCCGGTGCCGGGGCCGCGGGCGCTGCCTGCTTCGGCCCGCTCCATATCGGCACCGATGCCGGCGGCTCCGTCCGCATCCCCGCGGCGTGGTGCGGCCTGGTCGGCCTCAAGCCCAGCTTCGGCCGCATCCCGCAATGGCCGCTCGGCGCCTTCGCCAACGTCGCCTGCGCCGGGCCGATGACGCGCACGGTCGGCGACTGCGCCCTCATGTTCAGCGTCCTGGCCCGGCATGACCGGCGGGACCCGTTCAGCCTGCCCGACGACCCGCGGGACTGGCGCGACACCCTCCCCCTCGGCGTGGACGGCCTGCGCATCGGCGTCCTGCGCGTGCCCGGCTTCGACGCGCCCATCGATGCGGCCGGCATCGCCGCCGTGGAGGACGCCGCCATCCTGCTCGCCCAGGCCGGTGCCATCATCGAGGAAGCTGTGGCAGACCTGCCGGACATCCGCGCCGTCTTCGGCCGCGTTTGGGGCGTCGCCCTCTCCCGCTTGGTCAGCCAAGTCCCGGAGGCCGAGCGAGCCAAGCTCGATCCCGGCCTGCTGGAGGTCGCGGCCGCCGAAGGCCGCATGCTCGCCACCGATTTCGTGGGTGCGGAGGCCGTCCGTCTTCAGGCCGCCCATGTCATGGCCGAGCTGCACGCGCGCTACGACCTTCTGCTCACGCCCACCGTCCCCAATGGCCCACCCTTAGCTACGGCCCCCACGACCGAACCGGTGCGTGCACTCTGGACGCAGTGGGCTCCCTGGACCTTCCTCTACAACCTCACCCGCCAACCCGCCGTCACCATTCCTCTGCCGCCCGGCGCCGACGGCATCCCCCGCTCGGTCCAGCTCGCCGCCCCGCTCTACCGCGACGACCTCGCCCTCCGCGGCGCCTGGGCTATCGAGCAAGCCACTCCTGCCAACACCGGCGCCCCCCTTTAAGCCGAACGTCTTCCTCATTTCCCGCTGGGGAAAGGCAGCAGAGGGTAGGGTCAGGGAGCTTGGGATGCCAAGACGGCTGAACGGTCTACGCGCGGGCCGACCCATTCAGCGCCGCGATCCACCGCCACGGAACCCACCGCCGGCAAACCCGCCGCCGCCAAACCCGTAGCCTCCCCGGCCAAACCCGCCATACCCGAACCGGCCGCCGCCGAACCCAAACCGGCCGCCGCCAAACCCGCCATAACCGAACCGCCCATAGCCAAAACCCGGTCCATAGTAACCGCCGAAGCTGCGCCCGTAGAACCCATAGACGCCCGGCCCGAAAAAGCCGAAATATCCCAGTCCTGGCCCGTACAGCCCGCCGGAATATCCACCCAACGCATACGGTGCGCCGTAGTAGTAGGAGCCATACGGACCACCGTACCCGTATCCACCACCGTAATAGTATCCATACGGATCGTACACGCACCCTGCCAAGCCAACGGCAAACACAACCGGCAACAACAGCCGCGCCAAGCGCCGCTTCCACATCGCAATGAACTCCCATCTAAGCCGATAAAGGTCTGGCCGTAATCTAGGCGCGTTTCCGTCAGAGAACATCCGCGGTCACGTTGCGTTACGCTTCCACCTCCATCTTGCCGTAACCCGGCAGGACAAAGGGACCAGCGGACGCGGGAGAGTTTCAATGAAGCCGATGATGCCGAAACGGGCGGTCACCCTGGCCACCGTATCCGCGCTGGCCCTCGCCACCATTGCCCCAGCCGGCGCCACCCCGCCCCCCATGGGTCTCCCCGGCGGACTCCAGGCCGCCTCTCCAGGACCGCAACCCGGCGCCCCTCCTGGCCGCGTCGGCCGCTTGGCCCGCATCGCCGGCACCGTCTCCCACCATACGGCGGACGCGGATCAATGGAGCCCGGCCATCCTCAACTTTCCCGTCACCACGGGCGACTCGTTCTGGACCGAACCCAGCGCCCGGGCCGACATCCAGCTGGCGTCCAGCCGCCTCACCCTGGCGCCCACCACGGAACTCGACATAGCCACACTCGACGACCAGGCCCTTGCCGCGTCCGAGCCGCAAGGCGAACTCTACCTCGAACTCCGCGCCGTCCAAGCCGGTGACACATTCACGATCCAGACCCCTCGCGGCGCCATCCAGATCGCCGCCACCGGCCGGTATGCCGTGATAGCCGGTGACACCACTCATCCGACGCTGATCACCGTCGTCGAGGGCGCCGCCCAGGTCAGCGGCAACAACCTGGCCCTCCAGGTCGGCCCGCATCAGACCGCCTCGATCTCCGGCACCGACACCTTCCAGGGTAGCGTCGGCCCGATCTCGCAGGACGCCTTTCTCACCGCGATGCTCGCCGAGGACCGTCCGGCGCCGCGCGCCAGCGCCCCTATCCCGCAGATCGTCACCGGCATGACCGGTTGCGAAGACCTGCAGACCCAGGGCACGTGGACCGAAACGCCCCAATACGGCACCGTCTGGTATCCCCCCGTCGAAACCAGTTGGGTTCCCTACCGCGAGGGCCGCTGGTCCTATGTGGCGCCCTGGGGATGGACCTGGGTTGACCAGGCACCCTGGGGCTTTGCACCCTTCCACTACGGGCGCTGGGCCCAGATCGACAACCGCTGGGGCTGGATCCCAGTCTCCCCGGGCGGCTACGCGGAGCCGGTGGGCATCTATCGGACGCCCGTGTACGCCCCCGCTCTGGTGGGCTTCATCGGCATCGGAGCCGCCGTGGGTGCCGCAATCGGCATCGGAGCCGGCGGCGGGTTCGGCGGCCCCGTCGGCTGGGTGCCGCTAGGCCCGAGGGAGGCCTACTACCCGCCCTACCGCAGCAACCTGAACTACGTCCGGACCATCAACGCGACCTCGGTCCAAGACGTGAACCAGACTATCAACCAGACGAACATCGTTAACAATCGCAACGTCGTCGTGCAGAACTTCGTCAATCGCGGCGCCGCCACCGTCGTCCCGGCCGCGACGATGGTGCAGTCCGCCCCCATCGGCGCTTCTGCCCGACCGCCATCCGCCGAGCAGTTCTCCCACGTCCAGGCACAATTTCAGGCACCGGTCAGGCCCGCTTCAACCACGGTCGGCGTGACCCCGATCGTCGGTCGCCAGTTCAGTTTCACCCCCGCCCGGCCCACCCAGGCGCTCCCCGGACCCGCCATCAATCCGGCGTTGCTGCGCGCCGAGCCGGGCCGCCCGCTGGTTGCGCCCGCCCTGCGTGCCGCCTCCCCGGCCGGCACACAAGGTGCCGTTCCCGTTCCACAGCCGGCCGAGCAAGCCCGTCCGGCCGTCCCCGGCCCCGTTGCGCGTCCCGCACCCGAGACCCTGGGCGCGAGGCCGGGTGCGCCTGGCCCCGAGATCCGACCCGGCGTGGCACCAGAACTCCGGCCCGGGGCCGCCGCTCCCGAAGCCCGTCCCGGCGCCCCCGCCGTTCCGGGCGCGGCTCCCGGCCTACCGGCACCGGCCACCCGGCCAGGGGCACCCGGCCCGGAGATCCGGCCCGGAACCGCACCGGAACCTCG
>CAXSEG010000086.1:0-5985 GCA_964235545.1 uncultured Acetobacteraceae bacterium | reverse complement strand
TGCGCCCCGCCCCCGCAGCCCCGCGCGCCGCTCCGCCGCCTCGCCCGGAACCCCGCCCCGAACCGAGTCAGCAACGCCGCGAGCCCAACCCCGCGGCGTTCCATCCGTCCGCCCCGCCACCGCGTCCGCCGGTCATGCACGTCTCGGCCCCGCCGCCCCGGCCCGCTCCACCCCGCGCCGCCCCACCACCGCGGCCAGCACCGCCCCCGCACCCGGCCGGGAGAGGCCCGCACCAACGCTGACCCGGCAGCTATGAACCTCTGGGAGGAGGCCATGCTGCAGGAGGATTTCTCCCGGGCATGGTCCATTGCCGACGCCGTCCTCGCCGGCCGCGACAAACGAACCCGCGACGACCCGTCACTTCCCTACCACGAGCGCTGGGTGTGGGACGGGCGGGACCTTACCGGCCGCGCTGTCCTCGTTCGCTGTTATCACGGCCTCGGTGACACGCTGCAGTTCGCCCGCTTCCTTCCCGCCCTGCGCGCCCGCGCCGCATACGTGACGCTCGAAGCCCAAGCCGAGCTGCTCGCCATACTGGCCACGATCCAGGGCGTCGATCGGCTCATCCCGTTTGATCCGACGGCCCCAACCGTCAGTTCGGACGATATCGAGATCATGGAGCTGCAGCACGCACTCCGGGCCGTGCCTGGCGGAGAGCCCTATGTCCACATCACGCCCGCTCCCACGCGCGACGCCAACACCGGCCTCTGCTGGCAAGCCGGCAATTGGGACCCAGACCGCTCCATCCCGCTCGCCCAGCTCCGCCCGGTCCTGCCGCCCGGCACGATCAGCCTCCAACGCGGTGCCTCCGGCCTGCCCGACCCGCTCGGCGGCAGCATGGACCTGCGCGCCACCGCGGCGCTGGTCGCCAGCCTCGACTGCGTCATCACCGTGGACACCATGATCGCCCATCTCGCCGGTGCGCTGGGCCGCCCCGTCCACCTATTGCTCAAAGCCGGCGCCGATTGGCGTTGGGGCAGGGGCCAACGCACCGCCTGGTATCGCAACACGATCATCCACCGCCAGCACCGGCCCGGAGACTGGACAGCTGCCACGGACAGCCTCGCTGCGGCGCTCAGGGCAGAGGAATGCCCGGCGGCAGGTTGATCGCCTCGACGCGCGCGAAATCCTCGCCCAGCACCACCACGGACCGGCTCGCCGCCCCGATCTCGATCCGGTGCATCAGGTCCAGCGGCATGCCAAGCGCATAGGCCAGCACCGCCTTGACCACGTCGGCATGGCTCACCGCCACCACCGTCCCGCCTGCCGCGCGCTGTCGCATCACCGCGCCCACCGCCCGCGCCTGCACTGCCAGCATCGTCTCCCCACCCGGCGTCGGTGCCAGGGAGCGGGTACCGTTCCAGGCCGCCCAGCCTGGCAGCGCAGCCAGGGCGTCGAACGGCTCACCCATCCACGCGCCGAAGTCGATCTCCTCGATCCCGGGTTCAAGGATCGGCACCAACCCAAACGCTGAAGCCAAGACCCCCGCTGTCTCCTGCGTTCGCTGCACCGGGCTCGTCAGCACTGCCCGTATCGTTGCTCCCGTATAGCTGCGCGCGAGCCTCTCAGCCTGCCGCACGCCGGTCTCGGACAGGCCCACACCCGGGCTCCGTCCGGTCAGCACCCGGCCGAACTGCCCGTGCTCGGCGTGCCGCACCAGGTGGACGGTGCACGACGTCACCCGGCGTCGCCGTTGGCGACATAGGCCGTCCGGTTCTCCAGTTTCTCCGCCAGCGCATTCACGGCCGTGTCGGCCAGCAACTCCTCCAGCTCGGGGTCACGTGGCTGCTCCGCCCCGACCCGGTCCGAGATGCGCTGCACGATCTGCAACAGCTTCGTCAGTTCCTTTTCGGACAACAAGTTCACCTGCAGGTCCAGGTTCGACCGCTGGCTCGCCCGATCTCCCTCGCGGTTCTGCTTCACCAGCACGAATGTCGTCAGCACCACCGACTCACAGGACACCAACGTCCCGAGCAGCGTGAACGGATACGGGTCGAACACCAACGACGGCCAATGCCCGAAATTCGCTGCCAACCAGGCGCAAAACGCCACGACGTGGATCGCCACGAACCAGATCGACCCAACGAATGCACCCACGCCATGCGCCAGCCGCCATAACGGCGGCACTTCACGCTCGGCCCGTTGCTCGATCGCCAGTACCGTGTCGATGTTCCCCAGCACGGTGTCGGGAACGGCTGGATCACGCTCGGTCATGGGCACCCAACGCCCGGAGTGCTGCAGGTTTCAACCCTGCTTCTTGCGGATTGCCGCCAGTCGCCGCATCGCCGCCGTCTGCTCTTCCTCGCCGAGCTCCCGCCACAGCCGCAGCAACGCAAGTTCCTCGGCCCCTTGCGCCGATCCTTCGGCCGAAGGATCGGCCCCGAACATCAGCCAGGACGGCGTCACGCCTACCGCCTTCGCGACCCGGCGCGCATTGGTCCAGCGCATCCCGTGCAGCCCCGTCACCCAGGCATGCACCGTCGGCTGCGAGACATCGAGCTTGCGCGCGAGGTCCGCGGCCGTCAGCCCCGTATCCTTAAGCATCTTGCGAAGGCGTGTTGCCGGTGTCGATCGTGCCATGTCGATCCCATAGCGTTAGGTCAACCCTATTGCAACCGTCCCTACGCCGGGCTAGGAAATGCCTATGCATATTTTCCTAAGCCTCGCTTGTGTTCGTCCTTGACCTCTTCAGCGGCATCGGTGGTTTCTCCCTCGGCCTCGAGCGCGCCGGATACCAGACCGTGGCCTTCTGCGAGCAAGCCGCCCATCCCCGCAGCATCCTGCAGCGCCACTGGCCAGATGTGCCCCGTTATGACGATATCCGCACCCTCTCGGCTCGCCGCCTGCATGCGGACGGCGTGCCGGATCCGGCTCTCATCTGCGGTGGCTTCCCGTGTCAGGACGTCAGCACCGCCGGGCCCGGGGCCGGGCTGGAGGGGGAGCGAAGCAGCCTGTGGCAGCACCAGCTCCGCCTCGTGCGCGAATGCCGACCGGCTTGGGTGGTGGTTGAGAACGTCCCTGCACTGCGCGTTCGCGGCGCGGACCGGGTGCTCGCCGGGCTGGAGGCGGCGGGCTACGCCTGCTGGCCGCTCGTGGTGGGTGCTGCCCATGCCGGCGCCCCCCACCGCCGCCACCGGGCCTTTATCGTGGCGGGAGCCGTGCCAGTCCGGGCTATGGCCCACGCCCAGGGCACGCGACTGGAAATCGGGGTCGGCGTCGCAGCGCCACCGGACCCGTGCCTGCGCCCTGAACGACGCCGTGGGTGGCCGCCTGAACCCGGATTGGGTCGAGTGGTTGATGGGCTTCCCGCCCGGATGGACCGTCGGGCCCGGCTGACGGCGCTGGGCAACGCCGTCGTCCCGGACGTGGCAGAAGCGATCGGCGAGGCGATCCTGGCCGCTCAGGCCGCCGCGGAACGCACCCTGTCCGCGAACGTCTTGCGGAACTTGGCAACCTTCGGCGCCACCACCGCCCGGCAATATCCGGCATAGGGATTGCGCTCGAAATACTGGTCGTGCTCCGGCTCGGCAGGGAAGAAGTTCGGCGCCGGCAATACCTCGGTCACCAGCTTGCCACTATACAGCTTGGCCTCGGTGATCTCCTGCATCACCATCTCGGCCGTCTTCCGCTGCGCTTCCGAGTGCGTGAAGATCACCGAGCGGTATTGCGTGCCCGCATCCGCACCCTGCCGGTTCAGGGTCGTCGGGTCATGGATCGCGAAGAACACCCGCAGCAGATCGGCATAGCCCAAAGCTGCCGGATCGAACTGCATCTGCACGACTTCCGCGTGGCCGGACTGGCCCGTGCAGACCTGGTCATAGGTCGGGTCGGGGATCATTCCCCCCATGTAGCCGGACTTCACCGCCGCGACACCTTTCAGGTCCTGATACACTGCCTCAAGGCACCAAAAGCACCCACCACCCAGCGTCGCCGTCTCCGTCGCCATCTCGAGCATCTCCTAATCAAGGACTCCCAAATGGCAATGCCGCTCCGCGATGTCGAGGCAGGCACGCCCCATGTCTCGCCGCCCTATCACGGTGACGCTACTTGCCCTCTGCATCCACCAACACGCCGGTGCCGTAATATCCCTATCAGTCAAGTTGGAAGGTACGACTCCGATGACATCGTTCATCATGGAACACGACTTTCTGACAACTGGCGTTATGGCTCACGGCTTGCTGGCCGGGTTTGTTGCGGGTAAGGCATTGGTGACAATGCCCCTCGATCCCTCGACTAGGCTGAAGGCCGTCGCAAATAGCACGGCATCGCAGACCGGCGATCTCCTGGCCCGGTGCGGCCGCGGGGACGCCAAGGCGTTTCGCATGCTCTACGATGCCAATTCGGCCCGGCTCTATGGCGTGGCTCTGCGAATCACCCGCAACCCGGCGCTCGCGTCGGATGCGGTGCACGATGCCATGTTGCAAGTGTGGCGCAACTCCGACCGCTACGACCCCGAACGTGGCAATGCGGAAGGCTGGCTCGTCAGCCTGGTCCGCTACCGGGCACTGGACATCGCGCGCAAACAGGGGCGGGAGCTGACTGGTCTCGAGATACCGGAACAAGCCGATGACGAACCGGACGTACTGAGCCGCATGGTCGCGAGCGCCGAAGGCAGCGCTTTGAAAGCATGCCTGGAACGCGTGGAGCCGCCGCGCCGCCGCTTGGTCATCCTCGCCTTCATCGAGGGGCTGACCCAAAGTGAGATCGCCCAGCGCGTCGGCCAGCCGCTCGGCACGGTGAAATCCTCCATCCGTCGGGCGTTGATCGCCTTGCGCTCCTGCCTGGACGGCTCCTTGGAGGCGCAATCGTGAACGGGAGCGAAGACGACCCCATGCTGCTGGCCGCCGAGTACGCGCTCGGCAGCCTTGACCTGGCGGATATGCGCGAAGCCGAGGCCGTTGCTGCGCGAGATCCGGCTTTCGCTGGCGAGATCGCCTATTGGCAGCAGCGACTCAGTGCGATGGGGGGGCTCGTCACACCAGTCAAGCCGCCTCCGCTGCTCTGGTCGCGCCTTGCCCTGGCAACCGGCGCGGGTTTGGATAAGCCCCGCCGGTCTGGCAGCACAGTTTGGAAGGCGGCGACGGGCGTGTCGCTCGCCATCGCTGCGAGCCTAGCGCTCTTCGCGTTCTTGCCACGCCCTTCTGGCTCGGACGTCGAGCCTACCCGGTTTGCTGCAGCCTTGGGTCCGCTCAACACACCCGCCCGCTTCCTGGCCGAGTCCCGGCCAGACGGAACGATCCAGCTGACCAGCCTCGACAGTGCCGGTGCACCAGCCGGACGATCCTATGAATTATGGGCGCTGCCGCAGGGTGCGGCCACGCCCGTATCACTCGGTGTGTTGCCCCGAAGCGAAAACGTCGTGCGGCCGCCGCAACGCGCCAGTGCGAACGAACAGCTGCTTGTGTCCGACGAGCCAGCCGGCGGCTCGCCGACGGGGGCCCCGACGGGGGCGGTGCTGTTCGGCGGCAAGCTCGTTCCGGTCAGCCCGGCTGTAAGACCCGATCCGTGATGAACACCACGCCGTTGGCTTGCTTCGCGTCGTAGATCACGATGTCAGCCGTGTTTCCCTTCGGATCACGGATCAAGACGTTGGTCGGTCCGTTCGTCAGGAAGGTCAGTTTGCTCTCGCTGACCGTCTCGACATCCACCTGCCCCTTGCTCGCGCGCAGCAGATAATGCAACCGGGCCGAAGAGAAATTGCCCGGCAGGATCTGCTCCGACAGGAGAGCGACAAGCGCGTTCTTGTTCTCGGGTCGACGCAACGAGTCGATCGTGCCGGGGGGTAGCGCTGCGAAAGCCACGTCGGTCGGGGCAAACACGGTAAAGGGCCCATGCCCCTGAAGCGCATCCACCATTCCAGCGGCCCGCAGCAGGCCGAGGAACACGGTGTGCTCCGGCGACTGCGAGAGGTTGTCCACAATGTCATGGTCGGACACCATCGGATGCCCGGCCACCGTCACGGCCGTGGGAAGCACGCCCTTCTGG
>CAXSEG010000085.1:0-14591 GCA_964235545.1 uncultured Acetobacteraceae bacterium | reverse complement strand
GTGCGGCGGTGCGTCCTGCGGGCGAGGTGGTGCGGCGCTGCACCGGCGGGCTGACCTGCCCGGCGCAGACCATCGAGCGGCTGGTGCATTTCGTCAGCCGCGGCGCGTTCGACATCGAGCACCTGGGCGAGCAGACGATCCGGGCGTTCCACGCGGACGGGCTGATCGACACGCCAGCCGACATTTTCCGCCTGCACGCGCACGAGCCTGCCCTGGTCGCCCGGGACGGGTGGGGTGCATCGAGCGTCGTGAACTTGCTGCGGTCGATCGAGGCGCGGCGGACGATCGGCCTGGCGCGGTTCATCTACGCGCTTGGCATAAGGCGGATCGGCGAGACCAACGGCAAGCTGCTGGCGCGGCATTACGGCACGCTGACGAACTGGCGCGAGCAGATGCTGGCGGCGACGGAGGTGGGGTCCGAGGCACGGCTGGCGCTCGGCAGCATCATGCGGATGGGCCAGGCGACGGCGGACGAGCTGGTCGGGTTCTTCAGCGAGGCGCGCAACCGGGCGGTGCTGGACGACCTGGCCGGACAGCTGGTGGTGCAGGAGGAAGTGGCCGCCGGGACTGGGCCGCTGTCGGGCAAGGTGATCGTGTTCACCGGGGGGCTGGAGACGATGACCCGGCCCGAGGCGAAGGCGCGGGCGGAGGCGCTGGGGGCGCGGGTGACGGACAGCGTGTCCAAGAAGACGGACCTGGTGGTGCTGGGGACGGACGCCGGGTCCAAGGCGAAGAAAGCGGCGGAGCTGGGGGTGCGGACGGTGGACGAGGCGGGGTGGCGGGAGATCGCGGGGCTGGGGGCTGCTTAAAACTTCTGGCTGACCGGGAATAACCTCCCGCCTCGCGCGTCTATGCCTGCGACACGCCGATACACCTCGATAAGGATCCCCTGAATGATGCGACTTCTCGCCCTGTCCACGACGGCCGCCATCGCGTTGTCGACCGCGGCCTACGCCGCGACACCCGAGCGGCTCCGCGGCACGGTCACTGCCGCAACGGCGGACAGCGTGACCATCCACACGGCCGACAAGGACGTGATGGTCGGGCTGACGCCGACCACGCGCTACACGAAAGTGGTGAAGTCCTCGCTGACCAACCTCGACAAGGACAGCTACATCGGGACCGCGACCAAGGAAGTCGGTGGCAAGCTGATCGCGCTCGAGGTGCTGATCTTCCCGCCGGCGATGAAGGGTGCGGGCGAGGGGCATTATGGCTGGGACCGCATCCCGGACACGACGCTGTCCGGCAGCAGCGGCGCCACGAGCAGCACCATGACGAACGGCACGGTTTCGGCCGTGCAGTCCAACGGCGCCGTGGCCAACAGCACCATGACGAACGGCACCGTGCAGTCCGCGGACGCCAAGGGCGGCGCCAAGCAGATCTCCGTCACCTACAAGGGCGGCGAGCAGACCATCCTGGTGCCGCCGACGGCGCCGATCGTCACGTTCGAGCCGAACACGGTCGCCGACGTGGTCGCCGGCAAGGTGGTGTTCATCAACGCCAGCAACGACGACGGCAAGCTGACCGCCAACAGCGTGGCCGTCGGCACCCCGGGCGCACCGCCCCCGATGTGACCGGCAGACCATTGGAGACACCGTGATGCAAGCGAGCAGCGGCGCCCACGCGGCGCACCGTCCGGCGCACCCTGGGCCCATCCGGGTCATGCATTGGGTGGGTGCGGCTGCGATCCTGTGCATGATCTTCAGTGGCCTGACGATCTACAACGCTTCACCGAGCCTGCCCTTCAGCTTCCCCTCCTGGCTCATGCTGGGCGGGTGGCTGGCGGGCGGCATCGCCTGGCATTTCTCGGCCATGTGGGTGCTGTTCGTGGACGGGTTGGCCTACCTGGCCTACGGCTTCGCCACCGGTCACTTCCGGCGGCATATCGGCCTGCCACGGCCCGGCGCCGTCGTCCGGGACATGCTGGCGGCGCTGCAAGGGCGGCTCGGGCATCGCACGGGGCATTACAACGCAGTGCAGCGCGCCCTGTATGCCGGCGTGCTGGTGGCGATCTGCCTCTCGGTGGCCACGGGGCTCTCGCTCTGGAAGCCGGTACAACTCTTCTGGCTGTCCGCCCCGTTCGACGGATACCCGCTGGCGCGCAACATACATTTGGCCTGCATGCTCGCCATCAGCGCCTTCGTCGTGCTGCACGTCGTGCTGGTCGCGCTGTACCCGCGCACGCTCGTCTCCATGGTGGTGACCGTCGAAGCCGAGCCGGAGGGCGCCGTGCGATGACCCGGCACGTCAACGCCGTTAAGCCGGCGGTCACCGCCGACGAGATCCGGCCGGAGCTGGCACGGATCGGCCGCCGCCATGCCCTGCTCCGCGGCTTGTCGCTCGGCAGCCTCGGCCTGCTGACCGGGTGCGACCTCGGCACCCATACCGGCATCGACGGCGCGCTGTGGGCCATGCTGCGCTTCAACGACCGGGTCCAGGCGGCCCTGTTCTCCCGCACCAGGCTCGCGCAGACCTTTCCGCTGTCCGACGTCACCCAGCCGTTCCGCTTCAACGCGTTCTACGAGGAGTGGCAGGTGCGGGACGTGCCGGACGACTGGGCCCTGGCGATGGCCGGGCAGGTGTCGGACAAGTCCCCCTGGACGCTCGACCGGTTGCGGGCGCTGACGCAGGCCGACCAGGTGACCCGGCATATCTGCATCGAGGGTTGGAGCCAGATCGGCCACTGGTCCGGACCGAAGCTGAGCGACGTGCTGACCCGGGCCGGGGCGGACCTCACCGCGAAATACGTGGGCTTCACCTGTTTCGACGGCTACTCGACCAGCCTCGACATGCCCACCGCGCTGCATCCGCAGACCATCCTGGCCGTCGATTTCCTCGGCAAGCCGTTGGAGCCCGAGTGGGGGGCGCCCGTGCGGCTGCGGGTCCCGGTCAAGCTCGGCTTCAAGAGTGCCAAGAACCTGCAAGCGATCACCGTAGGCAACAGCAACCCGGGCGGCTACTGGGAGAAGCAGGGCTACAACTGGTACTCGGGCATGTAGGGATGGACCTCGCCAGCATCGAGGCCGCGATCCCTGCGCTGCGGCGCTATGCCTGGTTCCTGCTGCGTGACGGACCCGGGGCGGACGACCTGGTGCAGGACTGCCTGGTCCGCGCACTGGACCAGCGGGACAAGTGGCGCGGCGGCAACGTGCGGGCCTGGCTGTTCGGCATCATGCACAACCTGCACGTCAGCCGGTGGCGGCGATTGAGCTTGCGCCGGATGGCGCCGCTATCGGAGCTGGACAGCCTCAGCGTCGCACCGCAGCAGCCGATACGGGTGGAGTTGCGCGCCGTGCTGGAATCTGTCGCGGCGCTGCCGGAGCCGCTGCGCCAGGTGCTGCTGCTGGTCTGCGTGGAGGAGCTGGACTACGCGGCCGTGGCCGACGTGCTGGGTATCCCGATCGGCACGGTCATGTCGCGCCTGAGCCGCGCCCGGGAGCGGATTCGCAGGCCAGCCGTGGCCGCCCCGGCGCTCAGGAGAGTGAAGTGAGCGGGCGGCCAATCGGTGAGGCGGAGCTGCACGCCTATGTCGATGCCCGGCTGGACCCGGCGCGCCTGGCCGAGATCGCGCGTTACCTCGAGGCCAATCCCGAGGAGGCAGCGCGGGTCGCCGATTGGGCCGCATCGACGAGCCTGTTGCGCGAGGCGCTCACCGGGCTTGGCCAAGCCCCCGTCCCGGCCCGGCTGGACGTGCACCGCATGGCCGCCGAACGCGCGGCGCGGCGCTGGGGATCGCGGCGTGTCGCGGCGGTCGCGGCCATCGGGTTGGTTCTGGGCGGGGCGGGCGGCTGGCTGGCCCGGGGGTCCGACCGGCCAACCGGGGTCGCCGCGATCGCGCGGGAGGCTGCGGTGGCGCACGGGGAGTTCGCTGGCGCTTCTATGCAGGCGGGTGATTGGGCCGATCCGCGCTACACCGAACGGCTGACGGCGCCGGACCTGTCGGCGTCGGGCTACGTGCTGCGGCAACGCCAGGTGGTGGCGACGGAGGAGGGGGCGGGGTCCATCTTCGTCTACCAAGACTCCGGCGGCAACCGGATCAGCGTGTTCGTACGGCCGATGCACCAGGCGGGCATGACGGCGCCGATGCAACCGGTGCACGACGCGCAGGGCTGGGCCTGGGCCGCGAACGGGTTGGGGGTCGGCCTGATCTCCTCCGCCCCGATGCCCGCGCTGCTCGGCATCGCGGACGAGGTACGGCGGCAATTCCGGTCCTGAGGCCTTGCCGTCTTGGGCGCGGGACCTTGCGCCGTGCTTGATTCGAGGCGACATGGCTGAAATGCCGGATGTAAGATCGGGAGCATGCCGGCGCCGTTGCGGCAGTGGAATTTGATCGATGCGAAAGCTCAGGTTGACGGCACGTTCGGCGTGGGCTCGACGCAGTCTGCTTCTGGCGACGATCTGCATGGTGAGCGGATGCCAGGGCGCGCCGATGCCGGCAGCACCCGGGCCGGAGCCGGTCGCGGTCAACGGCGTCGGATACCTGGTGCTGAACGCGCCCATAACGGCGAGCAGCCGGGACCTGTTCATCACGGATGTCGACAAGTTGCGAGCGGTCGGGGCGCGGGAGATCCATCTCGGCATCAATTCGCCGGGCGGCGACATCGAAGCGGCGCAAGCGATCGTGCGTTACATGGAGCGGACGCACGACCGGGACGGTGTGGTGTTCAAGGCCTATAACATGGGGCTGGTCGCGTCGGCGGCGACATACGTGTTCCTGAATGCACAGGAGCGCTACTCCAGCCCGCGGGGAGCATTCCTGTTCCATGCCGCGACGGCGACCTCAACCGGGCCGATCGGGGCAGATGGCCTGCGGGCAGCGGCTGAGCGGCTGGATGCGTACGAGCGCGTGGTGCGGGCGACGATGAAGGAGCGGACGCACCTGACGGACGATGAGGCGCAAACCTACATACGCCGTACTGTGGTGCTGAACTCCGACGACGCGCGCAAGGATGGGATCGTGGACGGGATCGAGACATTCTCGGTCGCGCAGGGTGCGCGGACCTGGGTGATCGCGGTCCGGCCGGCGACGCCGCGGCGGCCGGTGCAGCCGCCCGTCTCCGCCGCGACGAGCGGGTGAGCGGGGGCGGCTATTGCGCCCATTCCCGAGGTTGGGTGGTTGCGGTTAAACTCCGCGCCGACTGGATCTCTGGGAGAGAACATATGTTTCGACGGATAATGCTAGCCACGGCCGGCGCTATGGCGCTCGCTTTGACGGGCGGGGCGGCACAGGCGCAGACCAAGATCGCGTCGGCCGGGCCAATGACGGGGCAGTATGCCGCGTTCGGGGCGCAATTGAAGAATGGCGCCGAACAGGCGGTGGCCGACCTCAACAAGGCGGGCGGCGTGCTGGGCCAGCAATTGCAGCTGGCGGTCGGCGACGACGCATGCGACCCGCGCCAGGCGGTGTCGGTCGCGAACCAGTTCGCGAGCCAGGGCGACAAGCTCGTCGTGGGACATTTCTGCTCCGGCAGCTCGATCCCGGCGAGCAAGGTGTATGGCGAGGAAGGGATTCTGGAGATTACTCCCGCGTCGACCAACCCCGATTTCACGGACAAGGGCGGCTGGAACACATTCCGTCTCTGCGGGCGCGATGACCAGCAGGGCCAGGTGGCAGGCGACTACATCGCGACGCATTTCAAGGACGCCAAGATCGCCGTGCTTAACGACAATACGGCCTACGGCAAGGGCCTGGCGGACGAGACGAAGAAGGAGATGGCGGCCAAGGGCGTCACGCCCGCGCTGGATACCGCCTACACGCCCGGGGAGAAGGACTACTCGGCGCTGGTGAGCCGGATGAAGGCGGCGGGGATCCAGGTGATCTACGTCGGCGGCTACCACACCGAAGCCGGGCTGATCATTCGCCAGGCCAAGGAGCAGGGCATGACACCCACGATGATCAGCGGCGATGCGCTAGTGACCAAGGAGTTCTGGCAGATCTCGGGACCGGCTGGCGAGGGCACACTGATGACGTTCGCGCCAGACCTGGAAAAGCGGCCAGGGGCGGCAGCGGTGGTGAAGGCGTTCAAGGACAAGGGCATCGATCCCGAGGGCTACACGCTCTACAGCTACGCGTCTGTACAGATCTGGGCCGAGGCGGCGGCGAAGGCGGGCACGGTCGACCCGCGGAAGGTTGCAGCGGTGCTGAAGAGCGAGGGGCCGTGGCAGAGCATCATCGGACCGATCACGTTTAACAAGAAGGGTGACGTCGAGGGCCCGAGCTACGTGTTCTACGTCTGGAAAGACGGGAATTACGGGGAGATGTGAAAACGAAACGGGCGCCTCGGTGAGGCGCCCGTTCTTCTCCGATCAGTCCTCCCTGAACAGGAGAAGAGTTCGGCCTACGACTTGTCGAGTGCGTTCCGCGCGGTATCCTTGACGCCGCCGACGGTGTTCTCGACCTTGCCGGCAGCCTTGTCGGCCTTGCCTTCGGCCTCAAGCTTGGTGTCGCCCGTGACCTTGCCGGCGCCTTCCTTGATCGCGCCCTTGGCCTGGTCGAGCGCACCCTTGATCCGATCATTGTCCATGGTGGTCCTCCAAGACGGCTTCATGCCGTGTGGGAATAAACGAGCGATGGCGCGGCCGGTTCCGGGGGGAGCCCGCGAGGCAGCATCCGGCTCATCCCGCTTGCCGCAAACCAGCCCCGGCCGGGAACCCCGATGCAGGCGCCTTGGGCACGTAGCGGGTGCGGCGGGCCGTGGCGAGCGCCCGCGGCGTGCGCTTCGTCAGCGCGATGGCGCAGACCAGGTCCAGTGCGGTGACACCGGCAACCAGGATCGTGGCCACCGCCGCGGCGCCGCGGTGGCGGTTGCGCGGCCCGAGGGCGCTGGCGAGCACGGCCAGGTCCATGACATCGCCCGCAACGCGGGACCAGGGGCCGAGCGGCGAGTCGGGCTTGCCCATGATGGCGGCACCGGCGATCACCTCGCGCAGGCCAAAGCCACGCACCAGCGCGGCTCCGCCGGGCAGACCGAGGTTGCGGGACATGGCCGAGGGGACGGCCAACTCCAGCGCCCCGAGCGCGAAGCTGAACCACGCCAGGAGGCGTGCCTGATCGATGGCGTTCACGCGGCCTGCTCCTTCGGCAGCAGCCAGGCGAGCGACCGGGCCAGTGCTCCCGCCGCGTCGCCCTCGATCATCAGGCCGTGGGCGAACACCAAGCGGTCGGGATGCAGGGCGACGAGGCGGGCAGCGGCCTGCTGCGCCCGCCGGCCGCCGGCACGGACGATCGCGCGCAGATGGGCCGGCGCGCGGCCGTTCGGCGCGCTGTTGCCGGCCAGCCGTGCCAGCGGGCGCAGCAGGGCGGGCAGGCGCTGCGGCTCGAAATTCTGCACCAGGTCGGCCAGCACCAGGGTGCGGGAGGGCTGATGGAATACGCCGACCTCGGTGAAGCCGAGGGCACCCGGCACGGGGATCAGCTCCAGCGTGCCCGGCCACGGGCTGGGTCCATCGCCGGACAGTTCGTGGTCGATGCGCATCCCCGCCTTGCGGACCTGGTCGCGGTTGGCCAGCCCGGGGGCGGCCCAGGTCCGCGCCTCCGGGTAGCAGCGCTGCCACTCGGGCGCATACATCCAGTGGGCCAGGTTGGGCGCCAGGATCGCACGCACCGGGCCTACCCGGTCCAGCTCCGCACGCAAGCCGGGAGTGGACCGGGTGGGCGAGTGCAGCAGCAGGCTGCCATCCGGCAACCGGATCACCGTCATCCGCAGCGGTGCCACCCCGTGCAGGGGGCCGCTATCGACCGTCCAGATATCCTCGGCAAGCGGCTTGAGCGTGTCGACCGGGTCATAGGTCACCGGCAGGGCCGTGCCGGCGAGCTGCTTGCGCAGGGCGGCGTCCGCCACGGCCACCGCGGTGACGCCGGCCGCGAACAGCAGCGTGCCGCCGACGGGGCGGCGCCGGGTCGCGATGATGCCGGCGACTGCGACGGCTCCGCCCACGGCGAAGTCGAACTTGCTGAGCTTGGGCATGGGGACCTCCGAGAGATGAAGGCCCAAGCGCGCGGGTGGGAGCGGCGTTGCCTGGCTCGGGTCACGAAAGACGGCCTGGAGGCTGGCTGGGCGTTGCACCGGCCGGCGCCTTGCGCTGTTAACATCTTATGAAACCCGTTCTTGGCATCCTGGCTGCCGTCCTCCTCATGTTCGTGTTGCAGGACGCGTTCGAGGTGATGCTGCTGCCCCGGCGCATCCGCCGCCGCTGGCGTTTCATGCGAGGCTACTTCCAGGCCAGCTGGGCGGTCTGGACCGCGGCGAGCCGGCAGGTGGCCGATCCGGCGCGGCGGGAACACTTGCTGGCGCTGTTTGGGCCGCTCTCGATGCTGCTGTTGTTCGGCATCTGGGCGACGGCGCTGATCAACTGCTTCGGCACGATCATGTGGACGCTCCAACCACCGGCCGGGCAGAGCGGCGGTTCCCCGCTGTCCGAGCAGATCTACATGAGCGGCGTCACTTTCTTCACCCTGGGCTACGGCGACGTGGTGCCGCACAGTGGAGCGGCGCAGTTCGTCTCGGTGCTGGAGGCGGGCACCGGCATCGGGTTCATCGCCGTCGTGATCGGCTACCTGCCGGTGCTGTATCAACTGTTCACCCGGCGCGAGGCGCACGTCATCCAGCTGGACGGCCGCGCCGGGTCGCCGCCCAGTGCGACCACGATGCTGTGCCGCCATGCCGAGGGCGGCGGGCTGGACCAGCTGAACGAGTTGCTGCGGGAGTGGGAGGTCTGGGGGTCGGAGCTGCTGGAGAGCCATTTGTCCTATCCGATGCTCGCCTACTACCGGTCGCAGCACGACAACCAGTCCTGGCTCGGGGCGCTTGCCTGCGTGATGGACACCTGCGCGCTGGTGCTGGTCGGCGTGCGGCCGATGCCGCCCTTGCAGGCACGGATGACGTTCACGATGGCCCGGCAGGTGCTCGTGGAGATGGCGCAATCGCTGCAGATCCAGCCGTCCCGCTACGATGGCGGGGACCGGCTGGCGCCCGACCGGTTCGCCGCGATGGAGGCGTGCTTTGCGGAGTCCGGGTTGGAATGGGATGGCGGCGGCGATGCGGAGGCAACGCTGGCGGCCCTGCGCGCGACCTATGAGCCGCTGCTCGAGGGGCTGGCACGCCACTTGCTGCTCGTTGTGCCGGATTGGCTGCCCAAGGAGGGCGCCGCCGACCACTGGGCCGGCGGACATCGCGGCCTGATCGCGCGCCGGCTGATGGAGGAGCTTGGAGACCGGGAAAGCCGTAGCGCGGTCCCGGATGACGACGGCCAGGATCCGGAGGCGAGGCTGTGGCGGCGGGTGCGCGGCCGGCTGCGTCAACCGTCTTGACGAGCGGCCGACTCGCTCTTCGAGCGGACTCAGCGCATGTTAGGGCGCAAATGCCGAAGGCATCCCATATAGCTTCAACCTGTGACGGAGAGCCGAGTGAGTTCCCAGACACCTGAGAAGACGCCGCCCGCCGACGACAAGGCGACGGAGAACGCACCCAAGACGCCGGTCGACGGCCAGGCGCAGGAGGAGGCAGGCAAGGTTCGCGAGGAATCGGGCGGCTACGACTGACCCAGTTGCCCGCAATGTGGTCTCCGCGCGTGCCGGCGTGTTTCAGGCACACCCTGTGATGGACGGTAGGGTCACCGGCCTGCCATCCCTTCTCACCGGCACCGTGCTTCAACGGTTCCTGATCGACCGCGCCCCGGCGCGGCGCGAGCTCTATTGGCGTGACGGGGGTGCCGCTGGCAGCACGCCGGGTGTTGCGTTCGAGGACGCGGTCCTGCGCGTCGCCGCAGGCGGCACGTTGGGCTTCGACACCTATTTCAATGGCTTCTTCGAAGCGCAGTGGCTGAGGCACACCACCCTGCAATCCTTGGCGCTACAGGTCACGCTGTCGGGGACGGCACTGCTGCGGATCCACCGTCATGCGCTGGGCCGCAAGGATATCATCACCGAAGCCGTGGTCGGGCCGGGATCGTTCCGCATCCCCGTTCCGTTGGCGGCGATCAACTTCCGCCAGTACGGCGTGCTCACGGTCGAGCTCTGCGCCATGGAGGAAGCCTTTTCGTTCGTTGGCGGCGCCTGGCTGACCGAGGACGTGCCGGCGCAGGAAACCGGGCTCGCCGCCGTGTTCTGCACCTTCAACCGAGAGGCGGACATCGCGCGCGTGATCGGCTCGATCGGCGCCGACGAGGGCGTGCTGGAGCGTCTGGAGCGGGTGTTCGTGGTCAACCAGGGCCGCACCGGGCTCGCCCGCGTGCCGGTCTTCGCCCACGCGGCAAAGCTGCTGGTTGACCGGCTGACCACCATTGAGCAGGGCAATTTCGGCGGTGCCGGCGGTTTCTCGCGCGGGTTGCTGGCGGCGCTGGCCGACCCGGCGATCACTCATGCGGTGCTGCTGGACGACGACATCGAACTCGAGCCGGACAGCCTGCTGCGCATGGCCGCCTTCTTCTCGTTCTGTGACCGTGACGTCGTGCTGGGCGGCCACATGCTCGACATGCTGCACCCGACGATGCTGTACGAGGCCGGCGCCGTGATCTCCGAACGGGATTGGACGTTCCTGCCGCAGCATTTCCAGCTGTCCATCGGCCAGCCCGACACGCTCGAACTGCTGTCCCGGCCCTACCCCGTCCACTACAACGGTTGGTGGTGCTGCGGCCTCCCGCTCTCGGTGGTGCGCGAACACGGCATGCCCCTGCCCTGCTTCATCCGCGGCGACGACATGGAGTTCGGCTTGCGGCTGCACCAGCGCGGCATCCCGACGGTGCCGATGCCTGGCGTCGCCGTGTGGCACGAACCGTTCTACCTCAAGCTCGGCAACTGGCAGCTGTATTACGAGACGCGGAACCTGCTGGTGGCGATGGCGCTGCATCAACCGGCCGGCCGGTTGGGCGTCTTGCATCGGATGGGGCGGCATGTCGTAACGCACCTGCTGACGTATCGCTACTACAGCACAGCCCTGATCCTGCAGGGGATCCGGGATTTCCTCACCGGCCCGGACACGATGCGCGAGCCGCCGCTGCAGCGCCACCTTGGCCTGGGTGCCCTGAAGCGCGCCTACCCGACAGCGCTCGCCCGGCGCGAGACCGTGGCGCACAAGCAGTGTCTGCGTCCGGTTCCGCGCGGCCGGCTGCGCTGCCTGGGCCTGCTTGCGTGGTTGCTGGGGCGCAACGCGGTGTTGCCCTCCTGCGAGGGTGCGGCGCGTCGATTGCAGGTCGAGGATATGCACTGGATCGCTATCCGCGAGGCCGGCCATGTCGCGACGGAGACGTGGTGGGATGCCGACCTGCCGACATACCGCAGGACGCGGGAGCATCACCGGGCGCTCGTCACGGAGGCTGCCGGGCTGCTGCTGCGGCTGGTGCGCACTTGGCCAAAGGTCGCCGCGACATGGCGAACGGCGGCACCCGAGCTGACCTCCGTGCCGGCATGGAACCGGTATCTCGGCCTTTCGGACACCCTGCCGAAGGCTGGTCGGCTGGCTGAAGATGGCCTCGTGCTCTCCTCGGGAGAGACGGCCGTCTCCCGCGCGAGTTCCTGATCCTCTCCCTCTCCCGTTGAAGGACGGGAAAGGGAGAGGCGACTGCCATCCTAGTCGTTGACGGACAGCACCATGATCGGGTCGGCGATCCGCTCGGGGGCGATCTCCTGCTCCAGCGGCAGCACGGCGGTGCCGATGGCGAAGAATTCGATCACGTGGGTCTGCCAGCCATGGCTGCCCTCGTGGATATCCACGCCCACCACGCCCTCGGCCTTGGCGGCGGACGCCTCGATCTGCATGCGCTCGATGGCGATCTCGCGCGCCTCGTACATGGCGGAGGTGAAGTTCTCCAGCTCCACGTTGCGGCCGACGGTGCCCAGGCCGGAGAGCACGCCGCGATGGGCCACGTGATAGACACAGCTGCCCATCACCATTTCCACCGGGCGATAGCCGGCATGCAGCAGGGACCAGAAATCCTGGCCTGACAGGTCCGAGGTGAACGGCCCGCCATCGTGGGCGCGGAAGCCCTTGTGACCGTCACCGTGCACCACGCCGGTGCCGATCGCGATGAACTCGAGCAATTGCGCGTCCCATTCCAGGCGCTTGATCGTCAGCTTCACGCCGACGATGCCGTCCGCCCCCATGGCCGTCGCCTCGGACCGCATTCGCGCCATCGCAAGCTCGCGGGCGTGGTACATCGCCTTGGACAGGACATCGAGTTCCTGGTTTCGGTTCCACGACCCGTATTGGATGCCCACGTGGTAGACGCAGGTGCCGACGCACAGCCCGATCGGCTCGAAGCCGGCCTTGCGCACCAGCAGGAACTCGTTGACCGAGAAGTCCGAGGTGAAAACGCCGCTCGAATGGGCCGAGCTGCGCAGGCCTTTCAGGCGTTCCTTGGCGTGGGTCGGGATCACTTCGGACATCTCAGATCGCTCCGTCTTCGTCGTTGGACGCGTAGGATTGGTGGTGCGCGCGGTGCCCGGTCAGCGGGGTCGACCCGGCGTGCATGTCGACGACCATCTTGACCTCGTGCGGGAAGGGCTTGCCGCGCTGGGCGTCCACCGTGGTCGCGATGACGATGTGGCGGCCGAGATACTGCTTGGTCTCGTTCTTCTCGAACTCGAACATCTCGCTGAACGTGATATGCGCCAGCACGCCGTTGCCTTGCTTGAGCGCGCTCGTCTTCAGCTCGGCATGCGCGGCCTTGCGGACCTGGTTCCAGAACCGGCTGAGCGCGTCCGACTCGACGTTGCCCATCCAGGTCTGCCGGGCGTTGCCGTAATAGTCGTTGAGCCACTGGTATTTGGCACCGATCGCGATCCCCGTCGGCACCACGTCGGCCTCGAGCAGCTTGACGAACTCGAGCGCGGGGACGGTCGCCACGACCGGCTCGGCGCTGGGCGGCAGGCCCTCCAGCCGCACGGCGGTGCCGACGAGGGTGAAGTCCATGCTGTCCTCGACCTGGAGCGGGATGGTCCGCATCTTGACGTCCAGCACGGCGTTGGCGCCGGCGGCCTTGGCCTCCTCGCGCAGGCGGTGCAGCGCGGTCTGCCAGCCCTGGCTGTGCCCCTCGGTCCAGGACCAGCCGTAATGCAGCCAGCAGGTGGCCGAGACCGAGGCGATCGGCCGCAGCCCGTGGGAGCGGGCGATCATCAGCTCGGCCGGGGTGAGCGTGGCGGTCCAGGGCAGGCGGCCGGCGCGGGCGCCCTCCAGCCGGTCCCGCGTCGCGGCGGGCACGCGCTTGCCGCGCAGGCTGGCCTCGATATCGGCGAGACGGGCCTGGTTGGCCGCCTGGAGCGCCTGGCTTTCGGGGCTCGGCCCTTTGAACAGGTCGAACAGGCTCATTTCAACTGCTCATGAAGCTGGAGAGGGATTGCCTCAGCGCCCTTGCGTGATCGCTGGCCTTCTTGGTCTCTTCGGTGAGGCGGGCGAACCACTCCGCCGGATCGACCGCGCGCGTGTTGAGGGCGATGCCGCGCACCACCAGTGCCACGCTGGCCTTCAGCCGGCTGCCGGCGAGCTCGAGCTTGTAGCGGCTGTCGCCAAACTCGATCTCCACGCCCGTCACCTTGGCCGAGCGGCTGAACAGGCCCTTGTTCTCATGCACGGTGACGAGGTCCGGCATCGCCTCCCGCAGGCGCAGGGCGAAGGCGCGCAGGTTGCTCTCGGCGTCGGAGGTGAAGCGGCGCAGCCAGGCGGCCTGGGTGTCAAAGTCTATATTGTCGCTCATCGAGTTACACCACTAAGCCGGGGCCTTACGGCGCCACCGCGTGCGCGTTGACGCCCTGCATTCCCGTAACCAGGCGGTCGCGGATCGCGGTCAGCTTCGCCTCGCGGTCACGGTCGCCGCTGGCCACCTCGCGCTCGATGTCGATCACCTCGTGCATGGTGCGGATCGCCTCGTCGGCGACCTGGGCCAGCACGTCTATATTGCGCTGGTCGCCGCCCAGGCTGCGCGCGGCGGTGGTGGCGGCCTCGTGCGCCCCCTTGGAGGCGAGCACGGTGATTTGGCGGGCGGCCTCATCCAGCTGCTCCGCTTCGTGGGCGGCGCGGCGTATGTCCACCTGCACCGCGGCTTGCGAGGCGACCGCCATCAGCCGCGGGATCACCACCAGCATGCCGTTGCTGATCTTCATCAGCCGCGTCTCGGCTGCCTGGCGGTTCTGCGCGATGATCGGAATCAGCATGGCCGAACCCACCAGGTTCTCGCGCATCTCGGCGATCTTGCCGCGGAAGTTGGCCACGGCACCACGGAACGCCATCACGTCGGCGGCATCGGCAGCGTCCCCGCTGGCAACGGCGTTCTGCCGCAGATGCTCCATCTCCTCCTGGCCGCGGTCGAGCGCCAGCTGCCCGGCGGCGATCTCAACCTTCAGCCCATGCAGGCTGCGGCGGATCGCGGCCGCCTGCTGGTCCAGCAGATCGATCGAGACAGCCAGGTCCGCCTTGGTGCGGCGGGCCTTCGCCTGCTCGCCGTCCATCAGCTCGAGGAAGGTCTTGCGGTTCTCGGCGAATCCCTTGAACGCCGTATGCGCGTCGGCGGCGGCGCCCATGATGCGACCGAGGATCCCCTTGCGCGCGGGCTCAGAGCCGCCCGCGGCCTCCGCCTGCAGGTCCTCGATGCGCAGGATT
>CAXSEG010000084.1:0-14950 GCA_964235545.1 uncultured Acetobacteraceae bacterium | reverse complement strand
CCGCCCGTTCCTCACCGTGGTGCTTTCCGACCCCGGGAGCCTGAAGTCGCCCTGGAAACAGGATCGGTCCACTCTGCGTCTCGCCGCCGCCCGGTCAGGACAGTGCCGGAACCCCATCAAGGGAGGGCGGAGGGCCACCGACGCAGATCTCGCCCGTGCCTCGCCGCAGGCCGTGGTCGGCCCAGATGCTCGCGCAGGACGGTGATCCCGCCTGTGTAGCCGCGTCCACGCGATCCACGCAGCAGCGCCACGGCCGGAGTGCGCTCGGGCAGTGCCGAGAGCGACCCGCTCGGCCATCGACGCCTCGTGTGGCGCCGGCTTGTCCGCAGCCGGTGGTCGTGGCGCGTGGCGCGGCGTCCCGTCCGAGCGCGGATGGCGCTCAACGGTGTTGCGGTTGTCACCGGTGCGCCGCGATCTCGCGTGCGCTTGGCCCGGAGATGCAAGCGCTCTACCAGCAAGGCGCGGCCTGGCTGGACAGCGGCGTGGGGACGTCCCCTGGCGACGGTCGAAACATCAACGGACCCGCACGTTGGCCTGGGCGGGACGCAAGGTCGGCTTCTGCTCAGCCTCGGCAGCGGCGAACCGCCGTGAACCTGCTTCTCTTGGGTAGAGCCGGTTCAGGGGCGCTGCTCCTGCCGGAGCTTGAGTCGAAGGCTCGACCTTGCTGCATCGCCCCCCTGAGAGGTGGTTGGCATGGTCGCGGGCCAGTCTGGACCGGGCCTCCTGGCCCGGCCCTTCCGGTCGTCAGATCGGGTAGCGCCCGCGTCCACGAGTCATCGTGACGAGGCGGAGCTCGGTGAAGTCCTCGACGGCGTAGGGACCGGACCGCCCCCAGCCGCTGTCCTTCACCCCGCCGTTTGGCAGGGATGGCTCGCTGGCCATGGTGGGACCGTTGATGTGGACCATGCCGCAGTCGAACCGCTGCGCCAGCTCCAGCCCGCGATCCGGGTCGCTGGTCAGGATGCTCGCGCACAGGCCGTAGCGGGTGTTGCTGGCCCGGGCAAAGGCCTCCTCGGGACTGTCCACAGCCTCGATGATGAGCACGGGCCCGAAGGTCTCCTCGCGGTTGATGGGCGCGGCATCCGGCACGTGCGTCAGGATCGTGGGGGCGTACACCCGGCCGTCCGCCTGCCCGCCGGTGACGAGCCGGGCCCCGCGGGCCACCGCATCCTGTACCCGCCCTTCGACTGAGCGCAGCGCCGCCTCGTTGATCAGCGGCCCGATCACAGTGCCCGACACTGTCGGATCGCCCGACTTGAGGGTCCGCACCTTGGCGGCCAGCTTGTCCACGAACTC
This sequence comes from uncultured Acetobacteraceae bacterium, assembly GCA_964235545.1. Classification (GTDB taxonomy): domain Bacteria; phylum Pseudomonadota; class Alphaproteobacteria; order Acetobacterales; family Acetobacteraceae; genus LMUY01. Next base: position 13,654 of record CAXSEG010000084.1, on the reverse strand, counting down.
GTCGTGGATGGGGCGCTCGATCAGCACCTTGCGCGCGTTCATGCAGATCTGGCCCTGGTGGAAGAAGGCGCTGAACGCCGTCGTGTCCACCGCGGCCGCCATGTCCGCGTCGCGTAGGATCAGGATCGGGTTGTAGCCGCCGAGCTCCAGCACGATCCGCTTGAGCGTTTGGCCGGCCCGCGCCGCCAGCATCCGGCCCACGGCGGAGGAGCCGGTGAAGTTGATGCTCCGCACGTGCGGGCTCTCGAAGAAGGCGTCAGCGACCACCGCGGCCTCGCCCGGTGCGTGCGTCACCACGTTGATGGTGCCGGGAGGAAAGCCGGCCTCGTCCATGATCTCGGCTACCAGCAGCCCGGCGGAGAGCGGCGCCTCCTCCGACGGCTTGAGCACCACGGTGTTGCCGAACACCATGGGCAGCAGCACCGTGCGCCACGCCAGGGTGAACGCCCCGTTCCAGGGCGAGAAGCCTGCCACCACGCCGAGCGGCTTGCGCATCACGAGCGCAAGCCGGCCGGGCACGTCGCTGGGCACCACGTCACCGATCGGCCGGAAGCCCCAGCCGGAAGCGTGGCGAAGCTGCTCCGCCACGAGCTTGACCTGGTAGCCTGCATAGATGCCGCCTGCACCGGTCTCGACGCCCATCGTGTCGACAATGTCCTGGCGTCGACGCTCCACGATGTCGGCGGCCCTGAGGAACAGACGCTGCCGCTCGCTGGGCGCGGTTGCGGCCCAGCCCGGGAATGCGGCATGCGCGGCGGCCACTGCCGCGTCGGCCTCGGCACGGCCGCCGGCGGCGACCTCGGCGACGACCTCGCCGTTGAAGGGATTGAGATCGGCAAACGTCCGGCCTCCCGACGACGACCATTGACCATTGATGTAGTGCGTGGCGCGGCCGGTCAGCCGAATGGGCGTGATCTCGTTCATGGCAGCTTCCTCCTTATGGGCCTTGGCCATCATTTCCCTGGTATCGCTCGCAGCGCCCGACCTTCTCGGACACGCTTGCCGCCGTTCGCCGCGCGATCCGGCGCGAACAGGATCTCGTCGACCTTGCCCGCGCCACCGACACGCACAAACTCCGGCCATGCTTGCGCAGCGGCATCGCCTGCGCGCCCTGTCATGCCGCCTGATGGCCAAAGTCGAGCCAAGATCTCGCCAGGATCACCTGATGGAGCCCGGCCGTCATGCCCAGCGCGGAAGCATTGCTGCCGCGTTGCCACGACCGATCGCTTCCGCCGTGCTGGTCGAGAACCCGAGTTCCCGAAAGTTCGAGGATGCATAAGGGATAGGGAAGAAAGGAAAATCACTGCCAAACATGATGTTGGAGTCCGGCACCAGGGTTCGCAGCGCATCCATGTTGGGGTGCGAGCAAGCCTGTGCGCACTCGAAATACAGCCTCTTGAATTCACTCTCGATACCGTCCGGAAACAATGTCTTCAGCCCATCCGGGCCGACATTTTTCCAGGCAGCAAGGCCGGCAATGCGATTCACCAACAGCGGCATGACGCCACCGCCATGGCAGAAGATGAATCTCACCCGCGGATATTGCCGAAGCGTGCCCGTCACCATCAGGCTCAGTATGGTTCGTGCAGTGTTCATCGGCCACTCGATCCAGGAGCCGTCCATCACCGCCTGCATGTAGGTCATGCTGGCGGGCGCACAGCAGCTGGCATCAAACGGATGCACAAACACGACCGCGTCTCGGCTGTTGAGCTTCTCGTAGATCGGCCAGAAGCTCCGATCGCCGAGCCACAGGTCACCGTAGCTGGTGGCGATGCCAAACCCGTCGGCATGCAGGTGGTCAAGCGCGAAGTCGATCTCCGCGATGCAGCCTTCGACGTCCGGAAAGGGCAGCGAGGCAAACAGGCCGAAACGCCCTCGATTGTCCTGGCCGAGCGTTGCGCCGAACTCGTTGTAGGTGCGCGCGGCTTGGCGCCGTGCCTGGGCGTCTTGTCCATGGATCGGACCTGGCCAAGCAATTCCGGTTGCAACTCCGGCACTATCCATCTCTTCGACCGCCTTTGCGGCAGACCAGTCGGGCATGAGCTTCATCAGCTGCGGCGGAGCGCCCGGTGGCCGGATGTGGTGGTGGACGTCAATAAGGCCCAGTGACCTTTTCATCGCGCCTGCCACCTGGGTTTGCCCGAAAGCGCGGGTACGCCCGGCCGCCAGGCCTCCAAGTCCAGCCAAACCCGTGGCTGCACCTGCTGTCAGCAGGCGTCGCCGCCTGATGCCGCAATCGGCCATAGAAATCTTCTCCCGGACTGTCGCTAAGTCGAAACGTCAGGCTTGCCCACGCTGCTCCGACAGCACGGGCAAACTCGGTTGCTTAGCAGGCGAGCAGCTTCGCGCCGCAAGTCACGTCGTCTCGCGGTCGAACACTGCGCGTTCGTTCATCCACCTTCATCTGCAATGGACATCCTGATGGCGCCACTGCCGATGTGAGCCGACCGACACTAGCACGCTCAGGGAGGAGGCACCCCGTTCCAGAAGCTGCAATGGTGGTCCCGGCTGAGCGCGGCGGTCGAGATCGATGAACTGCTGTCCTTCAGCGACAACAGGCGACGCGTGTCGTACTCAGGCCAGTAGCTGCTGGTAGCAACCGAATGAGGAAAATTCGGGTTGCCGCTTTTTGCCATGTTGGTCCAGTAGCCGATCATCGTGCTGGACAGCAGAACGTCCTTGCCTGTGACGGGTGTGCCGGCGGGTGCGGAAACACCGAACACGTAGGGCAGGTCGGAGGTATGGACATCGCCATAGTTCAGGCCGGCAACCGGCGGACCCTGCAACGAGCCGGTGGCCGGGTTGGGCTCGTTGAACTCGTAGGCGTAAGTCGGAACCGCCCGCGCAAGGCTGGCGTAGACCGACAGGTTATAGCAAGGGCCGTTGCTGTCGGTCTCCGCGGCGGCAAGCGCCTGGATCGCGCTCGGATATGAGCTGGCCGGATACTGGGCGAGCACCGCCGGACCGTAGCTGCCATAGACGGCGTTGAGCTGCGCAGCGTAGGCGCTCTGGCTCAGTATCGGGGGATTGGGTGGTTTCTCCAGCGGCCACACGTTGAAGGTGTACTCGTCGTGTGTCGTGCCGATGATCACTGGCACATGGTTGTACTGGCCGGAATTGAACGCATCGAGTGTCTGTAGCGGGATGACGACGCCGTCGATCACCTCCTTGGCGCTGCCGGCGGCAAGCGCGTTGGTGCTGAGCAGGAACCCGTTGGCGGGCACGGCGCGCAGGCAGGCCGCGACGTCGCTGGCGCCGCTGCAGCCGACCGCGGCAATGATGCCGGCACTGGTGCCGGTTTCGGCTTCAGCAAGCGTCAGGTTCGGGGCGTTGCCGATGGCGCTCTCGATGATGGCGTGGCTGAACAGGCCCGCGACCAGCGGCGAGACCATGTGATGCTCGACCGAGATGCCCCCCCCGGACTCGCCGAAGATCGTGACGTTGTTCGGATCACCGCCGAACGCCGCGATGTTCCGGTGGACCCAGCGGATCACCGCCTGCTGATCCTCGATGCCGTAGTTGCCCGAGATGTGGTACGGGCTTTCGGCATCAAACGCCTGCGAGGTCAGGAAGCCGAGGGCGCCCAGTCGATAGTTGAAGTTCACGACGACGACGTTGCCCTTCTCGGCCATGATCGCCCCGTTGAGGTAGGGATAGGATCCGCCGCCCTTCTGAAACCCGCCGCCGTGGATGAACACCATCACGGGCCGACGGCCGGCGATGGTGCGGCTGGTGGTGTCGAGCTTTGTCCACACGTTGAGATAGAGGCAGTCCTCGCTGGGACTGATCGTGGGGTCGGTGTTCGGCTGGGTGCAGGGTGCGGAGACTGCCGTCGCATCGCGTGGCGTGGGCCAGGGAACGGGCAGCACGGGCGGACGGAAACGCAGGTCACCAAGCGGCGGTGCGGCGTAGGGGACACCAAGGAAGGCGGCTGTGTCGCCCTGCTCGGTCCCGATCACGACACCGCTTTGCGTCGACGCCCTGGGCGCGGAGCTGCGCGCCCAGGTCGGACCGCTGACCATCACCATCCCCGCTACAAGCAACACGGCACGGCGACCGCAAGTGATGTACTCTTGAATTTCAGTCATCTTTTCATTCGGGCTTGGCGCCCGATCCTGTTTTGTTATGAAGGATTTGTCAGAGAAGTCCGTGAAGTTGCTCTGAATCTTTCTATGCCAACGTTGGTAGAGCTATTCTTCCGGATGTGTATTGGCTATCTGGCTCATGGCCGGGATCCCGTGGATCGATCCGCACCTCAGCCTCGTACCGATACTAGAACGACTTAATGCTCGTGCCGAGGAGCCGTCCGATCGAGACAACGGCGAAGAAGCCAGCCTCGATGCCATCATGTGGCCGGCCCGGTGTCGTCGCCGGGGGATAGTAGTTGTCCGGATTGACATAATACTGCACGAACGGGCGCAGCGCGAACGCCGGAGTGACCTGGATGTTCGAGACGATCTCGAAGCCGAAACCATCCCGTTCCTGGCTCGGACCCCGCCCGGCAGTGATTGTCTGACGGCGGGTCTCCGCGTTGGCCTCCACCTGGCTCAGCCGCTGGTACTTGGCCTGCAATCCGATCGCGTCGAACGGGCGGGTCGGGATGAGTCCCGTGAAATTCAGCCCGACCATGGCGTCCATGTCGATCGGCTGCGGCTTCTCGACTGATGCATCGACCGAACCGTAGAGCGCGACGTTTGCCGGCGGACCCACCGAAACCCCGCCGGCGCGCGCAGCACCGCACCACACTGTCTGCTCGCCTTGCAGAAAGAAGACTCCGCCGCCAGGATAGTTGGCCGGCTGCAGCAGGCTGTTGGCGGGCGCTCCGGTGCCTTTCAGATTGAAACGCCCGTCGCGGGTATTCTGCATGTAGCCCGCCTCCATATTGGACGGATAGGCCGCGGTGCGGAATTCGCTACGCTGCCCAACCTCGGCGAGCACCTGTGCGCCAGGCGAGGCACCGATGCCGAACCGGTCGCCCTCGGCCACGGACTGTCGATAGTTGTCCGCGAACGCGCCGCCCTGTAGATACCAGCTTTGCGAAAGCTTGTAGGTGGCCCGCCCGCCCCAAGTTGGATACGGCTGCGAGGGCAGGTCGCCGATGACCTCGAAGGTGCCCGAGTAGTTGGTGAATGCGTCCAAGGAGTTCGGCAGCAGAAAGTAGTTGTAGAGGTTGGTCCGCCCGGCCTCGACCGAGAAACGGCCGTCTAGGAAACGTTGCTCATAGGTAAGGACGGAAATGACGTTGGTCTCGATCGCTGGCGTGGTCTGGAAGCCGGTCAGAAAGCCGCCCGTCTGCGAGGTGATTTGCGGCACGTCGCTGCGCAGCCCAAAAAAGGTCAGGCCGACGTGCAGGTTACCGCCAGGAATGCCGATCAGTCGTTCGAGATCGAAATCCGCCGCTGGCCTGAACAACCCGAGATTGGTCGAATGGCCCTTGTCGACGCCCGCGGTCGGGTTTCCGAGGAAATGATCGAACGCCACGCCGTGGACGTCGATCCCCTCGTCCAGCAACGTCTTGCCGAAGGCGGGAAACAGGCCGACGCGCGGCGCCGGCGATGTCGGAATCGACTGCTGCTGCAGTGTCTGATCACCGCTGGTGTTGTTTCCGGGACGTGCGGACTGGTCCTCGGCGCCAGTATCGGCCGACGGTGCATTGCCAAGGCCTGACTGCTGCGGAGTGATCTGCGCGAACGCGACACCTGCCGGCTCTGCAGCACCTGCCACTCCCGGTGACAGAAGGGCAAGGACCAGCGCCGATGTCGACGATAGCCGGATCTTCATTCGCATGGATGGTTTCCTCCCGGGGTTGGATATCTGACTGGGGCTTTTGTGCCGTAGACGGCTGCCCTTCTTGTGCAATCACCAGCAAGCGAAGTTCTGGTCCTTGAGCATGACCTGCCGCAACGGGCAGTAGTGCGGACTCAGCACAAGTCCCGAAGCTCTTCGCGACGAACGTGTCAGCTTATGGACAGGGCACTTACCGAGCGGAGAGCGCCCGGCCATGCAAGCTCATCCTTTGGCGGCAGTGGGTGCATGCAGTGCAGGATCAATGGATGGACGGCCCCGAGCAGCAGGGCGCATCCCGCAACGACACAACTCAGCCGCGCAGGCGCGGGAAGAGCTCATGCGCGTTCTCCAGCATCACCCGCCTTCGCAGCTGGGCGTCAAACAGCGGCGTAGTCTCGAACTCGACTGCAAGCCGGGTCACGATCGGCAGCGGCGTGAATGGCCAGTCGCTGCCATAGAAGATTCGCCCTGGATCGGCGATCTCGAGCAGCGCAGGTGCCAGCCTGGGCAGGGGATAACCTGCAAGGTCATAGTACAGGCGGCGCAAGGTTGCGAAGAAATGGTCCGGATCGAGCGGGTTGGCCAGTCCCAGCGCCGGTGACAGCCCGGCGATGCGGTCGGCCAAGACCGGGATCGCCGCTCCGGCATGTGGCACGATCAGCCGGATGTCCGGGAACCTGTCGAGCATGCCGGTGAGCAGCATGTTGGCCAGCGCGCGCGTGGTTTCGAACATGAACTCGAGCATTGGCCGCGGGAAGCCGAGTGACAGCGTCTGGCAGCATGGGCAACTGGGCGACGTTGGATGCATGAACACCACGGCGTGGCGTCGGTTGAGCTCGGCAAACAGCGGGTCGAACCTCGGGTCGCCAAGGTAGATGCCGTGATGGTTGGTCTCGACGGCGACCCCGTCCGCCTTGAGCACGTCGAGCGCGTAGGTCGCCTCGACGATCGCCCCGTCGACGTCGGGCAGCGGCAGTGCCGCGAAGAGGCCGAAACGCCCCGGATGACCGGAGATCGCCTTGGCTCCTTCCTCGTTAACCTCACGCGCCAGCTTGCGCGACGCAATATCATCGCCGAAATGGACACCTGGCGAGGAGATCGACAGCATCGCCGTCCGGATGTTAAGCCCGTCCATCATGGCGATCGCGCCGTCCGCGTCCCAGCGCGGCAAGCCTGGCATACCGTCCGGATGCTCGTGGCCGGCTGCCGCGGCGGCCTGCCGATAGAACTCTGGTAGGAAATGCGCGTGCACGTCAACGCGCGGCTGAAATGCGGGTGTGTTCACGGACTGCCTGAGCAGCCCTTCAGAAGACAGCATAGCGGCACCTGGCACTCTGGTCATGGCTGTATGTTCACCTCTATTGCCTTGCGAGAACGCGATGAAGCGTCCGTACTCGAGTTCGACCTCTGTCAGATGACAGTCATCTAGGTCAGGGACTCCGTTTCAGCTTCTCGTAGCGGCCAGTCTTCTTGAATACTGTCAACGATGGCCGCGGTGCTTGCGGGCAGATGAATACCGTTTCCGGAGAGTGTCTCGATCAGCTCGTCCACGAGAGTCGCAAGGCCGCCAATCTCCGGGACGCCGCCGAAGACGTAGAAGTCCGGGCGGGTGACCATGGCCGCGGCGCCGTGCGCGTCGAGGAAGGTGGCGTAGCGTCCTTCCAGATCCACCACGAGATCGCCATGCGGTGCCGCGGCGATGCCGACCACCTGAGCGCCGAGCTGCGCCAGCGCGCGCAACTGATCGGGCCGCAGCAAGTCGGCCGGGTCCACGTCCCTGGCAATCACGCAGAAACCAAGGCCGACCACGGTGTCCCAGCGCCCCTCGCAGCCGCGCCAGCGCACCGTGCCGTGCGGTGAGAGCAGCCCGGCCATCGGGGCGGGCGCACCGCCCACGTCGCGCGCCAGGATGCCGGTGGTGAGATGCGGGAAGGCCGGCAACGGCGCGTGGGTGCCGGTCCTGAACGCCTGGTCGCGTGCCGCAGCCTCGGCCGGATCGGCGATGCAGATGACCTTCCCCAGGTAGATCGACGCATCGATCACCGCGCTCACGTGCGGCCTGCGCTCGGCGGCGTAGCTGTCCAGCAGCGTGTCGTCGGCCGCCCCGCGCAGCAGCGTGTCCAGCTTCCACGACAGGTTCCAGGCGTCGCGGATGCCGGCGCACATGCCCTGCCCCATGAAAGGCGGCATGACGTGCACGGCGTCGCCGACGAGCAACACTCTGCCCTGGCGCCAGGTATCGGCAATCAGCGAGCGGAACGTGTAGATGGTGTGGCGGATCAGCTCGGCTTGGTCGCGCTTCACCCAAGGCTCCAGCAGGCCCCAGACGGTGGCCTCGTCCTGCAGCGCCTCGCGGCTCTCGTGCGGCAGCCGCATGAACTCCCAGCGGCGGCAGACCCGCCCCTCGGCGACGCCGAGGGGCGCTCCGCCGGGCACGATGGTGGTGGGACGCGCGGGGTTGCAGTACTGGCCGCAGGCGGGGATGTCGAGCGTGACGCCGGGGTGGAGCAGCATGTCCACGACCAGCCAGTCGGCGTGGAAACCGCGGTCCTCGCTGCCGATGCCCAGGGTCTCGCGCACCGGGCTGTTGGCACCGTCCGCGCCAATCAGGAATCGGGTCCGCAGGTTGCGGATGGCGCCGCTCTCGACCTCGCGCACCTCGACCGCGACGTGATCGCCGTGGTCGGTGAAGCCGGCCAGTTCCCAACCGAGGCGAAGGGTCACGCCAGGCTGGGAGCGCACCGCGGCGCGGAACTCCGCTTCCAGGCTCGGCTGGTGGACGAAATTGACCTCGGGGCCGCCCGAGATCGATGCAGCGCTCCAGTCGATGGAGAGCAGCGTCTCCCATTCGGCGTTGAACCACTCGTAGCGTGGCGCAGGCCGCGACACACGCGCCAGTCCATCCTCCAGACCGAGGGCGTGCAGAATACGGGCAGCCTCGTGATCGATGCACACCGCACGGGGCAGGGCGAACGGCTCGGACCAGCGCTCCACCACGGCGACACGATGCCCCTGGCGCGCCAGCATGAGCGCCAGGACCTGGCTGACCGGGCCATAGCCGATTTGGACGACGTCGTAGAGAAGCTCATCCTGCACGGACGCTTCCTCCGGTTACCAGCTACTGGTTTCTGTGTCGCGCTTGATGCCGTCGGGCCGCTTGCCGTGGGCAGAACCGGGCGGTGGCGGCCTGCTACCGCCGCGGCGTGACCATCTGCGCTTCCGGCGACGCCTCGTAGTTGAACGTGAAATCCGCCGGCGGCTCAGGACCCCAGAGATAGAGGCTGTTCTCGACGCCGTGGGACTCGCCCTGCCAGTCCACGTCGACCGAAAGGTAGTCAATGTCGCAGGAATACTCGCAGTAGCTGCCCCAGGGGTCGCGCACGTAGTGGAAGTAGTTGGAGCCAAGCACGTGCCGGCCAAGGCCCCAGCCGGCGCTGAACCCCTTGTCGGCCATCTGGGCCGCGCCCACACCGATATCGTCCACCGACCCCACGTCCCAGCTGCAGTGGTGGAAGCCGGGGCCGTCCGACTTGGCGAAGGCGACCATATGGTGGTCGCTGCCGTGCACGCCATGCAGGAAGGCGATCACGCCACCCGCCTCGTCGGACAGCCGCAACCCCAGCACGCGCGTGTAGAAGGCGAGGGTGCCCGGCACGTCGCGGGCGAACAGCAGCACGTGGGCCATGCGCCTCGGCTGCACCGGCATGGCCGAGCCGCGCATCGGTGCACCGCGCAGGTTGGCCGCTACGCTGCCCAGCCCCGCGACCGACTTCGCGCTCGGCGAGGACTTCTCCGCCACCTTCAGCTCGACCAGCGTGCCGTCGGGATCCCGAAACCAGAAGCCGTTGCTGTCCACGCCGGGCGGAGGATCCAGGCGCTCGACCCTGCAGCGCTGCAGGTGCGCGTGGAAGCGCTCCACGTCGTCAGCGAAGATGCCGAAAGAGAGGTGCTGCAGGGCCTTGAGCGGCCCCTCGCTCAGCACGCCCCAGAGCTGCGGGTGGCCGTGCGTATGCAGGTGGAGCACGTTGCCGTGCTCACGCACGTCGAGGCCGAACGAGGCGTAGTAGCGCCTTGCTTCCTCGAGGTTGGGCACCGCGAGCGCGAAATGGTCGAGCGAGTGCACGCCGAGAGCGTTGGGGCGCCGCGAAGGCGCGATGTAATGTCCGATCTGCGTCATGGTCGTTCCCCGATGCCGCGCCTTGGCGGCGCTGTGGCTTTTCCCAAATCCCGCCGACACGTCAGGCGGCGGCGTACCTGTCCGTCTCTGCCATGCCTGCTGCTTCGTCGACGACGCCGTTGCGCAGTATACCGAGGCCCTCCAGCTCGACCTCGCAGACGTCACCCTGCTTCATCCACAGCGGCGGCTTGCGCGCGAGGCCGACGCCGGAGGGAGTGCCGGTGACGATGATGTCGCCGGCCTCCAGGGTGAACGCCTCGCTGAGCACAGAGACCAGGGTGGCGACGTCGAACACCAGGTCGTCGGTGGACGCGCTCTGCACAACCTCGCCGTTGAGCCGGGTCTGCAGCCGCAGCCCCTTGCAGCCGGGTGGCAGCGCGTCGGCGGTCACCAGCCAGGGTCCGAAGGCGCCGGTGTTGTCGAAGTTTTTGCCGACAGTCCACTGCGGCGACTTGAACTGATAATCGCGGATCGAGGCATCGTTGAACAACGAGTAGCCGATGACATGATCAAGCGCGTGCGCCTTGGAGATGTTGCGACCGCCGCGGCCTATCACGGCAACAAACTCCCCCTCGTAGTCGAGCTGCTCGGACACGGGGGGCCGGACGATGGGCGCGCCGTGGCCGATCAAGCTGGAGGCGAAGCGGCCGAATACCGTGGGGTAGCCAGGGACTTCAAAGCCGCTTTCCGCAGAGTGGTCGGCATAGTTAAGACCGATGCAGATGATTTTGGGAGGGCTGGGCAGCGGGGGCAGCAGCTCAACACCTTCAAGGTCGATTTCCGGGGCGGCAAGCAGAGCGCGGCCGGCCGCAAGAAGATGTTCCGGACCGGCGCTGACCAAGTTGGCCAAGCTGCCAGGATAACGAGCGTCGGTGACGGCGAGCCCGTGGAAACGGCCGCTTTTCTCTGCGACGGCCAGGCCCTCGACGGAGTTCTGCCGGTATACCGCAAAACGCATGGACGAATCTCCCACTGGGCATTTCAGGCTGTTTAACCGTCGCCGACCCTGAGGCGTTGTCTGAGGGAGAAAAATCTATTTGTCAATGAATTGTCTACCTTGAATGGTGGCGTTTTACGTCGGGTGCGCTAGACTGATGCCATGACACGTACCGACCCAGTCAGGTCCAGCCTCACTCAGGACGCATACGAGCGCCTGCGCGCCGATCTGCTCTCCTGTCGGCTGCGGCCTGGAACACGACTGAAGATCAACGAGTTGTGCGAGTCGTTGTCGGTGAGCTTGAGTGCCGTACGCGAGGCTCTTGCCCGGTTGATGTCCGAGGGTTTGGTCGTGGGTGAGCCGCAGCGTGGCTTCTGCGCGACGCCAATCTCATCCGCAGAGTTGATCGATCTCACACAGGTGCGAATTCAGATTGAGGGCTCCTGTCTGGAGCGTGCCATCGCCGTCGGGGATATCGCCTGGGAGTCGCACCTTGTCGCGGCGCTGCATCGTCTGTCCCGCACTCCGGAGCGTGAGCCGGTTGACACGCAACGCATGAGCGAGGACTGGGCTGCAGCGCATGCAATCTTCCATAAAGCCCTGGTCAGCGTGTGCGACAGCCCATGGCTGCTAAGACTGCGAGAGATGCTCTACAATCAGAGTGAGCGCTACCGACGGCTCTCGGTGCCGCTTGCCGAGGTCGCCCGCGATCTGAACGATGAACACCGCGCCATGGTGGATGCTGCCCTCGCACGCGATACCAAGCGTGCGCGCTTGTTAATGGCGCAACACCTCGAACTAACGACAGCCATGTTGCTGGAGCAGACTTGGATGACAGACATGCCATCCAACCCGACGCGGGGTAACATGCAATCTTCCGTGCACACCAACATTAATTTGAGGCGTGTATGAAGTAAATCCTGTGGCCTTGATTAACAAAGGAGGCAGGGATTTCTTGGATCATCATCCAGTGATGAATATTGATCTGTAATGATGATTACAAATTTTGTCTTCTACAGGACACGTCCCATGTAGATTTTACTATTGTTTATTATCACTAAAATATACCCGAGGTTAGTAAGGCGTCTTCACTAGCGGTTAAGTAAAAACAAATCTTTCAACCAAGGAGGCTACAATGACGTCCCTAGTCGTAGATTCTCAAGCGCCATACTTTGACTATGATTTTTGGTCTGAAGAAGTCATCACGAACCCTTACCCATACTACAAAATGCTTCGTGATGCTGGTCCGGTTGTCTGGATGAGCAAACACAACGCCTGGGCTGTCACTCGACATGACGAACTGCGGAACGCATTGCTAAATGGAGAAGTGTTCTCGTCAGCTCAAGGCTGCATGATGAACGATCCAACCAACAAAGCTTTCGCAGGCATCATGCTTTGTTCCGATGACCCTCAACACCGAGAGATGCGTAAGGTCTTCGCCAAGCCTCTTATGCCTGCGGCTCTTGCCCCCTTGAAGGCGCGCCTGAGCATGCTGGCAGAAGCCCGGATTTCCGAACTTGCAGGACACAACTCGTTCGATGCTGTCACGGATCTCGCACACTATCTGCCACTGACCGTGGTCACTGAACTTGTTGGCCTGAGCCCCGAGGGCAAAGCAAAGATGCTCACCTGGGCCGCTGCCATCTTCAACGCGTTCGGACCAGAAACCAATTCGCGAACTCGCTCGGGCATGGAGATCATGCAAGAGGCCTTTCTCTACATACAAGGCATCGATCGAGAGTCCCTTGCCTCCGAAGGCTGGGGGGCCGCTCTGTTCGAAGCCGCCGAACGAGGTGAGATCGCCTTTGAAACGGCCAAGGCAATGTTGATGGACTATCTTACGCCATCGCTCGACACCACAATTAACGCGACGAGCTCAGCAATTTGGCTGTTCGCCCAAAATCCTGCCGAATGGGCAAAGCTTTGCCAGAACCCGACCCTGATCCCGCATGCGATCGATGAGGTGGTACGTCTCGAATCCCCGATTCGTGCGTTTTCCCGCTATGTGACGCGCAACCATACCATGGGAGATGTCTCGCTTTCAGCAGGGTCCAGAGCCCTCATGCTGTATGCCTGTGCAAACCGTGATGAAAGAAAATATCCAGATCCCGATCGTTTTGATATCGAGCGTAAACCACGCGATCACATTGGGTTCGGGTATGGCACGCATGTCTGTGCAGGGATGCATCTGGCAAAATTAGAGATTACAGTGCTTCTCGAAGCACTTGTGAAAAGAGTTAGGCGTTTTGATATCCTCGAAGAAGTCCGAGAGCCACATAATACCTTGCGCGGTATCAAGCGCTTGATTGTAAAAGCCGAGCTTTACTAATATTTACAAGACACTCAGTCGTTATTTATGCGATATTATGTAAGGAGGCAGGCGGCATGCGACTGTATATCACGGATGATTCGGGAGTAGAGCGCGCCATCGAAGGCCGAGACGGCCGATCTTTGATGGAGAACATACGAGACTCCGGCTTCGACCAACTTCTCGCGCTTTGTGGCGGATGCCTTTCTTGCGCAACGTGCCACGTCTACGTGGATCCTGAGTCTGCTGGCATCCTTCCACCGATGAGCGAAGACGAGAACGATCTACTCGATAGTTCGGCACACCGACTTCCGACCTCTCGGCTGTCGTGCCAGATCTCAAGCAACGCGGGACTGGATGGGCTGAGAGTTACAATCGCCCCGGCAGACTAGGGCCTGTTAGATCCTGAGCCATGTGCCCTGTCCTGCGCTTCCCTGCTCTGGGG
>CAXSEG010000083.1:0-14954 GCA_964235545.1 uncultured Acetobacteraceae bacterium | reverse complement strand
GCGGCCACCAGGTCACCCGCTTGGCCAGCGGATACAGCCCCACCAGCACCAGCGAGCCCACCCCCAACCCCCAGCACAGCGGCGGCAACTGCAGCAGCACCAGCAGCCCCGCCACCAGCAGCCCTGCCAGCAGCACGGCCGCTTGCCGCATCCGCAGCGCGCCCGAGGCCAGCGGCCGGCCGGCCGTGCGCGCCACCTGCCGGTCCAGGTCGCGGTCCCACATGTCGTTGACCACGCAGCCGGCACCGCGCATCACCACGCTCCCGACCGCGAACAGCAACACCAGCCACGCCGTCCGCCCCGGCGGCGCCCCGGCCAGCAGCAGGCTCCACAACCCCGGCAGGAACAGCAGCCACGCCCCGATCGGCCGGTCCAGCCGCAGCAAGAGCATGTAGGGCCGCCACGCCGCCGGCAGCCGCGCGACCCAGCCCGCCGCCACGATATCGGTGTGCACGATCATGCTCCCTCATCTCGCACGCAGGGCCGCCGGGTCAACCGACGGGCCTGCCGCAACCTTGACGGAGATGGGCCGCTGTCACATGGCTGGCCTCGAAAACCCCGACTGGAACAACGGCACACACGCATGTCCAATCCGTCCGATGCCGATGCCACGCCGATCGCGTCGGTGCCGCAGCTCGCCGCCTATCTCGAGGGCGGCGGCAAGCCCAAGGCGCACTGGCGTATCGGCACGGAGCACGAGAAGTTCGGCTTCCTCCGCCCCGACTACCGCTCGCCGCCCTACGCACCCGGCGGCATCCGCGCCCTGCTGGACGGGCTGTCCGGCCCGGGCTGGGAGGAGATTCCTGATGCCGGCCTGCCAATCGGCCTGAAGGGCACCGGGCCGAACGCCGGCGCCTCCATCTCGCTCGAGCCTGGTGGCCAGTTCGAGTTGTCGGGCGCCCCGGTGGCCACGTTGCACGACACAAAGACGGAGTTGGCCGCCCATTGCAGCGCCGTCTCCGCCCTGGCCGCGGGTCTCGGCATCGGCTTCTCCCCGCTCGGCTACCACCCGACCCTCACCCGCGAGGCGGCGGAATGGATGCCCAAGAGCCGCTACGCCATCATGCGCCGCTACATGGGCCGCGTCGGCTCCATGGGCCTGGACATGATGCTGCGCACCTGCACCGTGCAGGTGAACCTGGATTTCGCGGACGAGGCTGATATGCGGCGCAAGCTGTTCGTCTCGCTCGCCCTGCAGCCGCTGGCCACGGCGCTGTTCGCCAACTCCCCCTTCAAGGAGGGCAAGCCCAACGGCCTGCTCTCCAATCGCGCTCATGTCTGGACCGACGTGGACAACGCCCGCTCCGGCATGCCCCCGCTGATGCTCGAGGACGGCTTCGGCTTCGAGCGGTTCACCGAGTGGCTGCTCGACGTGCCGATGTATTTCATCCAGCGCGAGGGCCGCTTCATCGACCTCGCCGGGTATTCCTTCCGCGACTTCATGGCTGGCCGCCTGCATGACGTCACCCCGTACGAGCCGGAGGTCGGTGACTTCGCGGACCACGTCACCACCGCCTTCACCGACGTGCGCCTGAAGCGCTTCCTCGAGATGCGCGGCGCCGATGCCGGCACCCCGGCGATGATGCTGGCGCAATCGTCGCTGTGGGTCGGGCTGCTGTATGACAACGCGGCGCTGGCCGCGGCGGAGGCCTTGGTCCGCAGCCACGCCTTGGACCAGTTCACCCACCTGCGAACCCTCGTGCCGCAAACCGCCATGGCTACCCCGTTCAACGGCGGCACCCTGCGGGACCTCGCGCGCGACGTGCTGGCCATCGCCCGGGACGGTCTGCGCGCCCGCGGGAACGTCCATGATGGCGCCGGCGAGGAGCAATACCTCGATCCGCTGGACGCGATCGCGGCCGGCGGCCCGACCCAGGCGGAGCACTGGCTGTCGCGTTATGAAACCGCATGGCAGCGAAATGTAACGAAGTTGTTTGACGAAACGGCGATTTAAGGCGAACATACCATAGCGTGCGACTGATCCGCGGGATTCGGTGTGCCAAATGGTATGAACATGTTGATCGCCGGACGACCGCCGCCCGCCCCGTCCGTCCCACGCAGCCTGCGCGGCAACGTCGCCCTCCGCATCCGCCTGATCGGGCACATGGAGGCCTGGACCGCCAGCGGCGAGAGCGTCCTCCCCGTCGGCCGCAAGACCCGGGCCCTGCTCGCCATCCTCGCCGCCGCGGCACCCCGGCCCGTCATCCGCTCCCGCCTTGCCGAGCTGCTCTGGTCCCGCCGGCTGGAGGAGCAGGCCCGCGCCTCGCTGCGGCAGGAGATCCACCGCCTGCTCGAGACGCTGCAACCGGCCGGGCACGAGATCGTCCGCGTCGCGCGGGACCACCTCTCCCTCCGCCCCGACCTGGTCTGGATCGACGTAGAGGAGGTGCTGCGCGCCACCGTCACCGAGCCGGCGTCGCTCTCCCTGCTGGACGGCGAGCTGCTCGACGAGTTCGACGGTGTCGACCCGGCGTTCGACCAGTGGCTCGCTGCCGAGCGGGACCGGCTGCGGGACCGGGCGCGCACCGTGGGCGAGGCGCTGCTGAACCAGCAGGGCGCGCCCGAGGCCGTCATCCCCCTGGCCCAGCAACTGCTCGCCATCGACCGTGCGCATGAGGGCGCCTGGCGCGCCCTGATGCGCGCCCACGCCGAACGCAGTGAGCGCGGCCTGGCGGTGCAGGCCTATGACCGCTGCAAGGCCGCCCTGGCCGAGCGGCTGAACGCGACCCCTTCGCCCGAGACCCAGCGCCTGGCCGCCGAGATCCGCGCCGGAACGCTGTCCTCCGCTCCCAGTCCGGCATCCCTGCGCACCGTCCCGCGCACCGGCAAGCGTGGCGGCGCCAAGCTCGGCGTGCTGCCCCTGCGCATGATCGGCACGGGCCAGCAGGAAGCGCACCTCTCCCTCGGCCTGGCCGAGGAGGTGACGGCGGCGTTGGCCCGGTTCCGCTGGATGTTTCTCGTCTCCACCGCCTCGATCGCGCAATACGGCAATTGCGACGAGACGGCGCTGCGCCGTATCTTCGGACTGGACTTCCTGCTTGACGGCAGCGTGCAGGGCGAGGCGGGCCGCCTGCGCATCACCTTCCGCCTGCTCGACCTGCGGGATGGCAACCGCATCGTCTGGGCCCGGCGCTTCGATCGCCAGACGGAGGACCTCCTCCGCATCCAGGATGAGATCGCTGCCGAAGTGGTGGCCCAGATCGATCCCGAGATTCTACTCATCGAGGGCGGGCGTGCCGCCACCCGCTCCATGGGCGACAGCACCGCCTACGACCTCGTGCTGCGCGCGCTGCCGCTGATCGTGCGGCTCCGGCGGGACGAGTTCACCCAGGCCGGGGACCTGCTCGCCCGCGCGCTGGACCTCGAGCCGGACTACGCCGCCGCCCATGCTTGGCGTGCCCACTGGATGATGGTCTGCATCGGCCAAGGCTGGGCCGATCAGCCCGGTGCGCTGGAGCAGGCCGGCTACCACGCCGAGCGCGCCGTCACCCTGGACCCACAGGATGCCCGCGGGTTGACCATCGCCGGCCATGTCCGCGCCTGCCTGCACCGCCGCCCGCGTGAGGCGCTGGAGCTGCACCAGCGCGCCCTGTCGCTCAACCCCAACCTCGCGATGGCCTGGGGCCTGTCGGCGGCGACCTACACCTTCCTCGGTGACCACGAGGAGGCGGCCCGGCGTTATGGCCGCTACCGGCGCTTGTCGCCGATTGACCCGAACACCTTCTTCTTCGACGCCGGTATGGCCCTGCTGGAACTCAGCCGCCGTGACTACCCCGCCGCGATCCAGCTCGCACGCCGAGCTAGCGAGCTGAACCCGTATTTTTCTGCCGCTCTGAAGCACCACCTCGCCGCCCTGGGCCATACCGGCCAGCCCGACGAGGCGAACACCGTCCGCGCGCGTCTGCTGGCGATCGAACCCGCCTACACCGTGCAGGACGCGATCCGCCACAGCCCCTTCGTGCAACCCGACGACACCGCCCACTACGCCGCGGGCCTCCGCGCCGCCGGCCTCCCCGGGTAAGGTACCCTTCTCTCTCTCCCTCTGGGGGAGGACCGGGGTGAGGGAGCTTGGGATCCCGTGACTGCTGGATCGCGTGCACAACCACCGAGCCGCGCTACACTTCCCCGCATGACCCTAGCAGGCGTCTTCCCCTACCTTCCCAGCCCGATCGACGAGGATGGCCGCGTGCTCACCGGCGTGCTGGCCCGCCTGGTCGAGCACCTCATCGAGGCCGGGGTCCACGGCCTCACCCCGCTCGGCAGCACCGGCGAGTTCGCCTACCTCACTACCGATCAGCGCCTCGCCATCGTGGACGCCACCGTCCAAGCTGCGGGCGGCCGCGTGCCCGTCATCGCCGGTGTCGCCGCCACCACCACCGCCGAGGCCGTCCGCCTCGCCCGAGCCGTCATGGACCGCGGTGCCACCGGCGTGCTCGCCATTTTGGAAGCCTATTTCCCCATCCCGGACTCGGGCGTCGAGGCCTACTTCCGTGCTATTGCCGCCGCTACGCCGGGCCCCGTCGTGCTTTACACCAACCCGCAATTCCAGCGCTCGGATCTTTCGCTCCCCGCCATCCGCCGGCTCAGCACGGTGGATAACATCGTCGCCATCAAGGACGCGTCCACCAATACCGGCCGCCTGCTCTCCATCCTGGCCGAGACCGAAGGCCGCATGGCCGTGTTCGCCGCCTCCGCCCATATCCCCGCGGCGGTCATGCTGATCGGCGGCGTCGGCTGGATGGCCGGCCCGGCCTGCATCATTCCGCGCCAAAGCGTGCGACTATACGATTTGTGCCGCCGGGCCGCCTGGCCGGAGGCGATGGAGCTGCAGCGCAGCCTCTGGGCGGTGAACGGCGTGTTCGCGAAATACGCGCTCGCCGCCTGCATCAAGGGCGCGCTCGAGCTGCAGGGCTTCCCCGTCGGTGCCCCTTTGCTGCCCCAGCAGGCATTGGACGAAGCTGGTCGCGCCGAGGTTGCCAACGTGCTGCGCGCGGTCGGCGCCCTGCCTGCTAACGGCAAAGCGCTAGCCAAACCCCAACCGCCTAATCCCTCAAGCCCGTCCACGATCGCTCAGTGTGCAACCTCAGACAAACATGAAGGCCCCACAAACACAGTCGATCGCTTTCCGTTCGGCCTCAGCACTGTCTATCGCATCCTCACCTTGCCTGTGATTCACGATCGTGGCCCTCAGGTTTTGACGTCCGCCTTGTAAGCCCCACGCTGCCCGATCGGTTTCGGCGCCCCGATCGTGGTGTCCACATGTGTCTGCTGCTCCAGTTCCGCATTCAGCTCCCCCCCGAGCAGCACGATCATCGACGAAATCCAGATCCACGTCATGAACCCGATCGCCGCCCCCAGCGAGCCGTACGTCTTGTTGTAGCTACCGAAATTGGCCACGTAATAGGAAAACCCGATCGACGCGATCAGCCACGTCACGGCCGCGAACACGCTCCCCCAGCTCACCCAGCGCCATTTCGCCTGCGTCCGGCTCGGCCCGAACTTGTAGACGGTAGACAGGAACACCACCAACACCACCAACAGCACCGGCCAGCGTGCCAGCGAGAGCAGCGCCGCCGCCGAGTCACCAAGGCCCACGAAATTCAAGATGATTGGCACCACCACGATCGCGCTCATCGCCACGATGATGAACAGGATGGCACCGAAGGTGAAGCCGAGCGTGATCATCGTCCGCCGCACGAACGAACGCTTCTCCCTCTCGTGGTAGACGACGTTCAACGCGTCGAACAAACCCTTGATGCCCTGGTTGGAGCTCCAGAGTGAGGTCAACAGTCCGATGGCGAACGCGAAACCCAGCGCCTGCTTCGGGTTGCTGGTCAGCGCCTTGACCTGCTGCGTGATGAGATCCAGCCCGCCGCCCGGCACCACGCCTTGCAGCGACGCCAACTGGCCGTTCACGCTCGCCGGGTCGGAAACCATGCCGTACAACGAAACCAGCGTCGCGATCGCCGGGAAGATCGCGAGCAACGTGTAAAACGTCACTCCCGCCGCCTCCGTCATCAGCCGGTCGTCGTTGAACCCGGCGAACACCCGCTTGAGCACGGCCCACCAGCCACGGGCCGGGATCTGGTGCGGGCCGTCGGCCGACTGTCCAAAATCCGTCGTGCCAGCAACGGTCCTGGCGCCACCTAGTGTTCCGGGCGGCTCGTTCGCCCGGATCGCCGGCGTGCGGTTCCCGCCATAGGTAGCGGCCAGCAACCCGGCCGCGGAGAGCGTGAGGAGCAGGGCGGTGCTGGGGCCGGAGTCTTTCGCCATGGTTTCGTCTCAACGATTGCAACGAGCGGTGAAGTCCCTCAGGCGGATTTGGTTGCAGAACGGGCACGCGTGCCCCCCGCCGCAAGCCCGGCCATCACGGCCGCCGTTGCCGATACAGCACGCCCTCCGCCACCAACGCCTCGATCTCCTCCGCCCGATACCCGTGCTCGCCCAGCACTGCGTCCCCGTGCTCGCCGAAATGCGGCGGCCGGCTGCGCGCACCACCCGGCGTCCGGCTCAGCTTGATCGGCGTGCCGAGCGAGCGGAACCCGTCCACCTCCGTCACCATCGCCCGCGCCGCCGTATGGGGTGCAGCCACCGCTTCGTCCACGCTCAGCACCGGCCCAGCCGGCACGCCGCTGCGCGAGAGGCTGTCACTCAGCTCCTGCCCATCCCGCGACTCGAACGCCGCCGAAAGCTCCGCCCGCAGCGCGTCCCGGTTGGTCAAGCGCTGCGCGTTGCCGGTGAACCGCGGATCCTCCGCCAGGTCCGCGCGCCCGATCGCGGTGACGAGCTTGCGGAACTGCCCGTCATTGCCCACCGCCAGGAAGATGCTGCACGTCGCGGTCGGGTAGGAATCGTACGGCGCGATGTTGGTGTGCGCGTTCCCCACGCCGGCCGGCCGCTTGCCGTTCAGCAGGTAGTTCGCCGCCGACGGATGCAGCAGCGCCATGCCGCAATCATGCAGCGTCATGTCCAGATACTGTCCGCGCCCGGACCGCGTGCGCTCCTGCAACGCCATCAGGATCGCGACCGTGGAATACAACCCGGTCGCCAGGTCCACGACCGGCGTGCCCATGCGCATCGGCCCGGTCCCGGGCGTGCCATCGCCGGTCCCCGGCGTCCCATTGATCGACATCAGCCCGACCATCCCCTGCACCACCGCGTCATAGCCCGGCAGCCCACCCAGCGGCCCGTCCGCCCCGAAGCCCGAGACCCGGCAGTGGATCAACCTGGGGAACAGCGGCTCCAGCGTCCCGTAGCCCAGGCCCCAGCGCTCCATGCCCCCCGGCTTGAAGTTCTCCACCAGCACGTCCGCACCCTCCAGCAGGCGTAGTAGCACCGCCCGCCCGCCCGGTTTGCCGAGATCGAGTGCGATGCTGCGCTTGTTGCGGTTGACGCCGAGGAAATATGCGGCCTCGTGGGTGTCGGCCTCGAACGGCGGGCCCCAATCCCGCGTCTCGTCGCCCTGCGGCGGCTCGACCTTGATCACCTCCGCCCCGTGATCGGACAAGATCATGGTGCAGTATGGCCCACCCAGCACCCGGGTGAGGTCGACGACCTTGAGGCCCGCGAGTGCGCCCGGGTTCGGAGCGAGACCGCTGCCAGAACTGTCTGCTGCCTGCGCCATCATGGCCATCAACCTGCTCCTCCATGCTTTACCGGCACCTTAATGCGGGTTCGCCGGGATGCCAGCGGCATGATTGCCGATTTACCCTGCTCCTTCCTTGCACTAGCGTCACGGCAGATGCCGGACCAACCGGCACGTCCAAGGAGCCCTGCCATGCCCGTCTCACGCCTGTTGCCCGCCATCGCGGCCTTTGCCCTGCCCGTGCTGGCCCTACCGGCAGTGGCTTCGGCCGCCGACCCGATCAAGATCGGGGTGATCGCCGAAAACTCCGCCATCTCCGGCATCGCGATCCCGAACGGCGCCCAGATCGCCGTGGACGAGATCAATGCCAAGGGCGGCGTGGACGGCCGCCAGCTCGAACTCGTCGCCTATGACGACCACAACTCCGCCGCGGACGCCGTGCGCGCCATGCAGCGCCTGGCAAACCAGGACAAGGTGAGCGCCGTCATCGCCTCCTACACGAGCGAAGTCGCCCTGGCCCTCGAGCCCTGGGCTGGCCGCCTGAAGATGCCGACGGTGACGCCGGGGGCCGCCAGCGACGACATCAGCAAGCGCATCCATGCCGATTACGACCACCTGAAGTATTTCTTCCACGGCTACCTCGCCTCGAGCTTCCTCTCGGATGCGACGTGCGACGCGTCGAAGGACCTGCTGGTGGACAGCAAGTACAAGATGAAGACCGCCGTCATCATGAGCGAGGACGCCGCCTGGACCGGCCCGCTCGACGCCGAATACGAGAAGTGCCTGCCCAAGGTCGGCCTCAAGGTGCTGGACCACATCCGCTTCTCGCCGGATACGACGGACTTCACGCCGATCTACAACGGCATCGAGGCCAAGAAGCCGGACGTGATCGTAACCGGCATCAGCCACGTGGGCGTGCAGCCGACGGTGCAGTGGGCCAACCAGCAGGTGCCGATCCCGCAGATGGGCATCTCCTCGCAGGCGACTTCCTCCACGTTCTGGAAGGATACCAACGGCGCCACCGAAGGCATCATGCTGCAGCTGATCGCCGCGGACTCGGTCGCGAGCACGCCCAAGACGGTCCCGTTTGCCCAGGCCTACATGAAGAAATACGGCATCACGCCCGCCTACACCGGCTACACCAGCTACGACGAGGTGTACTACATCGCCGACGCCATGCACCGCGCCGGCGGCACCGACCCGGACAAGATGGTGGACGCCCTGGAAAAGACGGACTGGGAGGGCACGGTCGGCCGCGTCGCGTTCTTCGGCAAGGACGACCCGGCGACGCATGGCATGAAATACGGCAAGGACTACGTGAGCGGCCTGTTCGTGCAGTGGCAGGACGGCAAGCAGGTCCCCGTCTGGCCCGCCTCCGTCTCCGGCGGCAACACCCTCCGCTTCCCCTCCTTCGTCAAGCTGACGAACTGAGCCCTCCCCGGCGGGGAGCAAGAAGGCGGTGAGCCCATGTTAGCCTATCAGATCCTCATCGACGGGTTCGCGATCAGTGCGCTGTACGGCCTGGGTGCCGTCGGCTTCACCCTGATGTTCGGCGTCTCCGGCGTGCTCAACCTGGCCCATGGCGGCACCATGCTGGTCGCCGCCGTAGTCGCCTGGTGGACCGCCGCGATCGTCGGCTCGTTGGCCGGCGCGCTCTGCGGCCTGCTGGCGGGGGTAGCCGTCGCGTTCGCCACCTACTTCCTCGTCGTCCGCCCGATCCAGCGCTCCCGCTCCATCCCGCGGGAGGAGACGGAGATCTTCGTGCTCACCGGCACCCTGCTCTGGGGCATCATGATCCAGGAGGCGGTTGCCTATCTCACCACCACCAGCCCCCACACCGTCCGCCCGCTGATCACCGGCGTGACGGAGATCGCCGGCGTGCGCACCCCCACTAACGAGATCCTCACCGCCGTGCTGTGCTGGGCCACGATCGGCGGGCTGTGGCTGCTGGTGAACCGCACCCGGTCCGGCAAGGCGCTGCTCGCCGCCTCCATCAACCCGCGCGGGCTGACGCTGCTGGGCTACGAATTGTCCAGCATCTACCTGCTGGTCTGGGCGATCTACGGCGTGCTGGCGGGGATCGCCGGCGTGCTGCTCGGCGCCTTCCTCGGCGTCTCGTCGGACAATGCCGGCACGCTCACCGCCTCGGCGTTCTCCATCGTCGTGCTGGGCGGCCTCGGCAGCGTCTCCGGCTCGCTCGCCGCCGCCTATTGCGTGGGGTATCTCGAGACGCTGACCTCCTACCTGATCTCGCCCTCGTTCCGGAACATCCCGTCCCTGGTCCTGCTGATCGCCGTGGTCTACCTGCGCCCGCAGGGCCTGCTGGGGCGGCGCTGATGCACGGCTTATTACGGTCCCGCCTGTTCTGGGGCGCGCTCGGCACCCTGGTGATCGCGGCGCTGATCCCGCTCGGCGTCTCCTCCTACATCGTCGGCGTGCTCATCCCCGCCTACTACTTCGCCGTGTTCGCCATGTCGTGGGACCTGCTGTTCGGCTTCGCGGGCGAGGTCAATTTCGGCCCCACCTTCCTCGTCGGGCTCGGCGCCTACGGGGCGGGCATCCTCGACAGCGAGACCGGGTTGCCGATCCCCGTCTGTGTGGCGTTCGGTGCGCTGCTGGCGGTCGTGGGCGGCGTGCTGCTCGCCTTGCCGGCGCTGCGCCTGTCCGGCCCGTATTTCGGCCTGATCACCCTGGTCGCCGTCCTGCTGCTGCAGCAGATGGTGACGGTGTTCGCGCACTGGACCGGCGGCGAGATCGGCCTGAGCATCCCGGACGTGCTCTCCATCGATGACACCTTCAACTACTACTTCGCGCTCGGCTTCATGACGCTCAGCGGCTTGATCCTGTTCGGCCTCTCGCGCTCCTCGGTCGGCCTGATCCTGCAGGCCTGCGGGCAGGACCCGATCGAGGCCCAAGCGCTCGGTTTCAACGTGGCCAAGCACAAGCTGGCGGCGTTCTGCGTGTCCGCCCTGTTCAGCGGCCTCGCCGGCGCGCTGCTGGTGTTCTACGAGAGCACCGCCTCGCCGGGCACGGTGATCGACCTCGCCGTCGGCGTGCAGGTGATCATCGCCGCTGTGCTGGGTGGGCGCCGCACCATCCTGGGGGCGGTGCTGGGTGCCGTGTTCCTGGTCGGCGCCGGGGAGCTGCTGCGCCCGCTCGGCCAGCTCAGCACCTTCGTGGTGTCCGCCTTTGCGCTGGTCGTGATCCTGCTCGTGCCCGCCGGCTTCCTCGGCACCTTGCTGCACCGGAGGGACACGCTGTGAACGTCCAGTTCACCCACCCCGCGGCGGCCGCCACCACGGCATTGCTGGAGGTGTCCGGCCTCACCAAGCGCTTCGGCGGCCTGGTCGCGGTGAAAGATATGGCGCTGGCCATCAGGCCCGGCGAGATCCTGGGGCTGATCGGCCCGAACGGCTCCGGCAAGTCCACGGTGATGAAGCTCATCATGGGCATCGAGCGGCCGAACGCCGGCGTGGTCCGCATCGACGGGCTGGACGTGGCGGGCTGGCCCTCCCACCGCATCGCGCGGCAAGGCGTGGGCCTGGTGTTCCAGCACTCACGCCCGCTGCACCGCCAGACCGTGGGTGAGAACATCAAGCTCGCCCTGTTGCCGGACGCGCTGCTGAAACTGTTCGCCGACCCGGCCGTCGAGGACCGCGCCCGCGCCATCGCCCGCCGCGTCGGGCTCGCCGCCGTGTATGACCGCCGCCCCGCGACGCTGCCCTTCGCCGACCTCCGCCGCCTGGAGCTGGCCAAGGCGATCGCGCGGGACCCCAAGGTCGTGCTGGTGGACGAGCCGTTCGCCGGGCTGACCTCGGGCGAAGTCGGCGCGTTCTCCGACCTGATCGCCGGCTTCCGCGACGAGGGCCGCGCCGTGCTGCTGGTGGACCACAACGTCAAGAGCGTGTCCGCCCTGGTGGACCGGGTGCTGGCCATGTACCTGGGCGAACACGTCGCCGAGGGCACCGCCGAGCAGGTGATGGCTAACCCCACCGTCCGCCAGGTCTATCTCGGCGCCGGCAGCATCCAGATCGCCTCCCGCCCCGAGCTGGACCACAAGCCCGGCCCGCCGCTGCTGAACGTGCAGGGCCTCAGCGTCTTCTACGGCAAGGCCCAGGCGCTGGACCGGGTGAGCATCCACGTCCGCGAGGGCGAGTTCGTCTCCGTCGTCGGCTTGAACGGCGCCGGCAAGACGACGCTGTTCAACGCCATCTCCGGCCTGGTGCCGTATGGCGGCACCGTCGCGTGGGCTGGCGCGTCCCTCGCCGGGCAAACCGGCGCGCAGATCGCCCGCGGCGTGGCCAAGGGTGGCGGTATCGTGCAATGCCCTGAGAGCCGCGAGCTGTTCACCACGATGAGCGTGCGGGAGAACCTCTATCTCGGCGGCGGCCACCTGCCGGCGGCAGAGCGCGCGCGCAAGCTCGAGTGGCTGTTCAACCTGTTCCCGATCCTGAAATCCCGCGCCACCCAGGCCGCCGGCAAGATGAGCGGCGGCGAGCAGCAGATGCTGGCCATCGCCCGCGCCCTGATGATGCAGCCCCGCCTGCTGATCCTGGACGAACCCACCCTGGGCCTCGCTCCCGTCATCCTGGAACAGCTTAGCCACGCGCTGGAGAAGCTGCGCAACACCACCCCGATCACCGTCCTCCTCGGCGAGCAGAACGTGACCTTCGCACTCCCCCACGCCGACCGCGTCTACGTGCTGGAACACGCCCGCATCATCTGGGAAGGCGACCCGGCCCGCTTCGCGCAGGAAGCCGGGAAGGACTTCCTATGACCCTCCGCGCGCTCCTGGCCGCGACGCTGCTGGCCGCATGCCAACCCGTCAAAGGCCCAAGCGAGAGCGGCCTCCCCGTCTACTACGCCCCCGGCCCAACCCTCGGCAGCAACGGCACGGTCTACCCACCACCCTAGCGGAGTCGTAGGAGGAGAAGCCTTTTGGCGCCATCCGCCACCACGCACACTGGCGGCTAACGCAAGAGCTTGTCAGCCTACGCCGCCACGAACGGGAAGTGGCACCGCGCCCACCGCCCATCCCCCAAATCCGCCAGCGCCGGCGCCTCCGACCGGCACACCGCCTGCACCGCCGGGCACCGCGTATGGAACCGGCAACCCGCGGGTGGGTGCGCCGGGCTCGGCGCGTCCCCTTGCAACAGCACCGGCTCCCGCCGCCGGGCCGGGTCGACCGCCGGGTTGGCGCTCAGCAGCGCCGCCGTATACGGGTGTGCCGGCCGGGCGAACACAGCGTCACTGCCGCCTGCCTCCACCACCTGGCCCAGATACATCACCGCCATCCGCCGCGTCACTCGGCGGATCAACGGCAGATTATGGCTGACGATCAGCAACGCCAGCCCGCGCGATGCCTGCAACGCCAGCAGCAGGTTCAGCACCTCGCCTTGCACCGACCCGTCCAGGCCCGCCGTCGGCTCGTCCGCCACCAGCACCGCCGGGTCCAGGATCAGTGCGCGCGCCATCGCCACCCGGCGTGCCTGCCCGCCACTGATCTCGTGCGGGTAACTCCCCAGGATGCTCGCCGGCAGGCGCAACTGCTCCAGCAACGCCTCCATCGCCGCCCACCCCGCGGCGAACGGCAGGCCGTGGATGCGGATCGGCTCGGCCAGCAGCGTGCGCAGCCGCATGCGGGGGGACAGCGAGGACGCCGCGTCCTGCAGCAGCAGCTGCGTCCGCCGCCGCAACGCCCGCGCCGGCCACGCCGCCAGCGCCGTGCCATCCAGGCTCACCTGCCCGGCGGACACCGGTTGCAATCCGAGCATCGCCCGGCACAGCGTCGTCTTGCCGGACCCGCTCTCCCCCACCAGGCCCACCAGCTCCCCTACCGCGAGCGACAACGACACCCCCGCCAGCACCTCCACCGCCCCGAACCGGACGCGCACGTCCCGCGCAGCGAGCAACGCCTCAGGCATCCGGTACCAAGAGGCACGCTGCACGGTGGCCGGGCGCTTTCTCCACCAAAGGCGGCGCTATTATCCGGCACCGCTCTTCGACCTGAGGGCAGCGCGCGGCGAAGATACAGCCGGTCACCTCGGCCGCTGGGCTCGGCACGCTGCCGGGGATCAACCGGAGCGGTCCCGTTCCCTCCGCGTCGATCTCGCAGCCGAGTAGCGCCTGGGTGTAGGGATGCTTGGGATCGCCCGTTACCGCGGTGGCCGGCCCCGTTTCCACCACCGTGCCGCCATACAGCACGCACACCTCGTCACACAGCTGCGCCACCAGGCCGAGATGGTGCGAGATGAACACGATCCCGCCCGCCAGGTCCCGCCGCAGGTCGCTGAACAGGGCGGCGACCTGCGCTTCGACCGTCGCATCCAGCGCCGTGGTGGGCTCGTCCGCCACCAGCAGCAGCGGCTCGGTCAGCAGGGCCATCGCGATCGCCACCCGCTGCCGCATCCCGCCGGACAGCTGGTGCGGGTAGGCCGCCATCCGCGCCGCCGGGTCCGCAATCCCCACCCGGTGCAGCATGCGTTCCCCCGCCGCCCCCGCCCGCTTGCGGGTCAGTTCGGGGTGGCGCCGCCGGGCTACGTCGACCAGGTGGGTGCCGATGGTGAACAGCGGGTTCAGCGCCGTCATCGGGTCTTGCGCGATCATCGCCAGCTCCCGCCCGCGCAACCGCTGCATCGCTCCACTATCGAGTGCCAGCAGATCCTGCCCGCCGAACCCGATCCGCCCCTCGCCCGCCAGCCCCGGCCCCAGCATGCCCATCAGCGCGGCACCCAGCGTCGACTTGCCGCTGCCGCTCTCCCCCACCACGCCGAGGATGCCGCCTTGCGGGATCTCCAGGCTGACCCGGCGCAGGATCGTGGCCGGCCCGGCCCGCACTGTCAGCGCCTCGATGGTGGCGAGCGCCGTCACGTATGCGGGCGGAAGCGGGGGTCCACGGCGTCCCGCAGCGCCTCCCCGAACAGGGTGAAGCCCAACGTCGCCAGCGCTAGCGCCCCGCTCGCAGTCAGCACCGGCCACAGGCTGTCGGACAGGTAGCTGTAGCCGTCGTTGATCAGCGTGCCCAGGCTGGCCAGCGGCGGGCGGACCCCCAGGCCCACAAAGCTCAGTCCCGCCTCAATCGTGACCACGCCGGGGATGTCCATGCTGGCCAGCACCACCAGCGGCCCGGCGATGTTCGGCAACAAGTGGCGCAACACGATCCGCACGGCGGAGGCGCCCAGGATCCGCTCGGCGTCCAGGTAGGGCGCGTTCTTGGTCTGCAGCACCTGCGCGCGCGCGACCCGGCCGAACTGCGGCACCAGCGTCGCCGCCACGATCAGCACCACGTTGCGCGTGGACGGCCCCCACACCGCGACCACCGCCAGCGCCAGGATCAGGCTCGGGAACGCCGCCACCGAGTCGAACAGCA
>CAXSEG010000082.1:0-14967 GCA_964235545.1 uncultured Acetobacteraceae bacterium | reverse complement strand
CACACCGAATCAGATCGTCGCCGCGTCGGGCAAGCCCCAGCGAGTCAGGAACCGCGATCCTTGGTATTAGAGCTCGGTAAGAGTGTTTTTTCATTGCACCGGCCTTCATGCAACCGCCGGCTCCGATGCGGAGGTTGCCAACAATGAGACGAGATAGAACGGACGGCGGAACTCGGAGACGACCTGGAAGCCAGGCGACCAAGCAAAAGCTCTGTGGATGCGCCGCGACAGACGGCTGTCCGGATCAGCCGTGAAGAAGTAGTGATTGGCGAGCAGGCATATGCCGCCCGGCGCGAGCAAGGCGGCCACTCGCAAGGCCATCGCTTTTAGCGTTGTATCTGTAATAGGACGTGGCAGATAGTACAGCGTGTCCACGAGGACCACTAAGTCGAAGCTTCCATCTAGGGATTTCGGCAGGTCGCGCACATCTCCTTGCTCGAATTGGAGATGACCGATATCCCGGTGAAGCATCCGGGCTTGCTTGACTGCTTCATGGGATATATCGAGCCCGATGATCTTGTCGGCGCGTGTTGCCAACTGGCGGCAGAGCAGCCCTAAACCCGCCCCCAAGTCGAGCGCACGGCCAAATCGCCGCCCCGATGGAAGCAGCGCCGCCAAAACATCATATTTGCGGCGCTGATACAGGTAACGCGCATCTCCAGACGCCCAAGGGTCACCACTGGCGTAAGCTGCATCGAATGCTGCCAGTTCTCCACGTGTGTCCCGAGTACGAGCGATTGCCGAATCTGTGCGAGCGCTATGAAGAAATAGCCCGATGTCACGAGGTGACATGAACAAGGCTGCCTGAACACGCCGTAGAGCAGCCGCGTGGAAACTACGTATCCAGCTCCATACGGAAGGCTTGTCCAAGTCAACCAAGATCAATGCTTTTAGGCAAGATGGCTAGTTCGGGGCGGCTTCTAGGCGGCATGGCCAAGACGCCACCAATGGTTCGCCTCGCGATGTCCCGAGCAAGACCAATCACACTGCTGCTAGGATCGATGCGCTCCGCCCACTGTCGATCGTCTGCCGGGAGCCGCGCTGGAGATGGGAGATCGGCTGCGGCAAGCTCCGATCCGGTCATGGCGACCCCCACATTCGTGGTGTTTCCACATCGTGGACACTTTAGCCTGCCGTTCCACGCTGCCTGACTGTCGAAGCCACAGGTCCGGCAGTTATAGCAGGCCATGCCCGTCTCCTTTCATGATCCAAAAGCAAGGGTGAGACGCAACTTAGGTTGAAGTCCGCCCACGCTCGTCGGCCGAGCCGGGCGCTAGACCCGGCCCTCAATGTGGGCGGCGATCAAGACGTCCAGACAGTTGAGGGCGACGGCATGATCGGTAAATGCCTCCGTGTGCCTGGCAAGCAACCCACGTAGGTTCACTTCGACGCCTAGGGACAGGTTTGGCGGGATCGCGTCGGCCGTCGCCTGCAGGCGCTCCGCACCGTTCTGAACGTGACGAATAACGGCACGCCACCGTTCGACAAACTCTTCTTCAACCAAGCTTTCTAGCCTTCTCTTAGGTATGAGGCATTCTGCCCCACTCGCCGCCATCAGCATTCTGTCAGACCTACATTGCGTGAACATGACGTCCTGCCGGGTGGGCTTCCCTGGGACTTTGGGGTGGCGACAGCTGCAAACGGAAGGTCGCACCTCCGCCAGGCGTTTCGTCCACCCAGACCGTGCCGCCGTGAAGCCGGGCGACCTCTTGCACGATGGCGAGGCCTAGACCGGTGCCAGGTCCGTGGTCGTCCTTGCGCCAGAACGGTTCGAACACATGCGGCCGGTCTGCCGGGGCAATGCCTGGACCGTGGTCGCGCACTTCGACGACAGCGCCGGCGTGTACGGCTATGGTTACAAGCCCGTGGACGGGTGAGACGCGTAGCGCATTATCGATCAGGTTGGTGACCGCACCCTCGATGGCGCGCGCATGACCCAGGATCGTCATGGCGCCGGCAGATGCCTCAAACTCGATTTCATGGCCGCCCCGAATCGCGAGTGGGGCGCAGGTGGCCACCACCGTGCGAACATGCCGCACCAGGTCGATGGTTTCGTCCGCTGCCAGCTCGCGCTCGCCAAGCCGTGCCGACAGCAACATCTGCTCGACCAGCAGCCGCACCCGGCTTACGTCGCGTAGCAGATCGATCTGCGCCGGGTCATCATGCGGCAGGGCATCGACGCGGGCCTGCAGAATGGCGACCGGGGTCCGTAGTTCGTGGGCCGCATTCGCCAGGAACAGCCGTTGCCGCCCCACTTGACCTTGCAGCCGGTTCAACGCGTCGTTCACGGCTGTGACGAGGGGCATCAGCTCGACCGGCATCCCGGCGTCCGGCAATCTTTGATCGAGAGAGCGCACGCTGATCAGCAGTGCCTCCTTCGCAGCAAGCCGGAGCGGCCGCATCGAGCGGCGGACAACCAAGGGCACGACGACAACCGTGCCAAACACAAGGGGAGCGAAGATCGGCAGCAGAGCCGGCATGAAATCATCGATTAGGTCAATAAGGTCTTCGTGGCCGAACACGTTCCCCGTCGTGACCATGATAATGCTGCCAAAGGGCGTTGGCTCGCCGGTGACGATGATCGCATCATCCGGCAAACCCGGCCGGGCGGTTTCTAAGGTGTCATTGTCGCGGGGGACGAGGGGACCCAGGCGCTCGAGGATGGCGACGAGATCTGGTGCCGACCCCTCCAACGGCCGCAGACCGGCGCGGGCCAAAGCGGCGTAGGCCAGTGCGGGCCTCCTGCCCGCGTCGCGCCGAAAGCCGGGACTCGGATCGATCCTCAAGCCTCCATCCGGCCCGCGATGGAGGGAAGCAGTCAGAAGCTCCCGGACCGTCCGGTCGGCAATGTCGGTGTAGTTCACGTAGGGCGACACGAACGGAAACACCGCCAAGGCGACCATGATCAGGCCGATTTGGGCCATAATCAGCTGGAACAGCAAGCGTCGGATGAGCGAATGCGGGCGCATGGTGCGCCTCCCGTGTCAGACCTCGTCCAGCATGTAGCCTACTCCGCGCACAGGGTGGATGGTGGCCCGTCCCCTCATCAAACGGCCGCGCAGTCGGGAGACGTGCGCATCCAAAGCGTTCGACTGGATCTCGTCGTCGAAGCCATAAACCTCGTCCAACAGCGTACTCCGCTGCACGACGCGACCGGCGCGGCAGATAAGGGCCTCAAGCAGGGCGAGTTCACGCCGCCCGAGGACCAGAAGTTCATCGCGGACAGAGACTTCCCGCCTGGACGGGTCAAACACGACATCACCGCAGCGCATCGCTGGCGGCGGCTCGCCGCCAGGACGGCGTAGCGCAGCGCGGATGCGTGCGAGAAGCTCGTCCATGTCGAACGGTTTGGCCAGGTAATCGTCCGCCCCGGCGTCAAGCCCGCGAACTTTGTCGCGCACCTCGTCGAGCGCCGTGAGCACGATGACCGGAGCACCCGGCGAGCTCGACCGCACGACGGGCAGCAGCGCGAGCCCGTCGCCGTCGGGCAGTCGGCGATCCAAGAGCACGAGCGCATAGCGTTTGACTGCCAATGCCGCCTCGGCTTCTGCGAGGGAGACGACGCGATCCACCATGAGCCCGGTGTCACTGACGCATCGTGCGATGAGCCGCGACATCTCCGGCTCATCCTCGATCAACAACATGCGCATGCGATAGCCTGGCTGAAGATATAAACCGGTGCTGCATTCCTCAGAGGCAATACTGCCGGAGGCATCACAAACAAGCCGACGGCCAGCAGAAGCGATTCGTGCGCCGAAGTCCTCTCGTCATGTCATCAAATCCGAGACGAGCGCAGCGGCGACGCACAAGCCCACGACCGCGGGCGGCGGGATGCGCCAGCGCTCCAGCAGCAGGAAGCCGACGAGCGCGATCGCCACGTCGCGTCCTCCCCGTATGGCGCTCGTCCAGATGGGGTCATAGAGCGCGGCTCCCAGCACGCCGACGACGGCGGCGTTGATACCGGCAAGACCCGCCTTAGCCGCCGGATGCCGCGCCAACCAGGTCCAGAGCGGCAATCCGGCAAGCGCCACGAGAACCCCAGGCAGAAACGTGAAGACCAACGCAACGGCGGACCAGAGTGCGGCCGAACCGGTTGGGGCGATGACGGCGCCGAGGTACGCCGAGAAGGTGAAGAGCGGCCCCGGCATAGCTTGCGTCGCCCCGTAGCCGGCCAGGAACACGTCATCCGGAAGCCAACCACTTGGCACGAGCGCGTCACGCAGCAGCGGCAGCACCACGTGGCCGCCGCCGAACACCAGGGCGCCCGACTGGTAGAAGACGCCGGCGAGGGCCAGCAGCGAATGCGGCGCGATCCGCCCAGCAACCGGTAGGGACACCAACAGCGTCAGGAACAGAACCAGCGCGATCCCGCCAGCCCGGAAGCTTACCGGCATGGACGGCAGCGCCGGCAGCGTCGAGAGATCGCGGCAAAGCAGAACGCCGCCGACGGCCCCGATGACAAGTGCCAGGATTTGAATGCCAGCGCCCCCGGCCACCAGCATCAAGCCCGCGGCAGCGAGCGCGAGCGCGGCCCGTCGTCGGTCCGGGCACAACCTTTGTGCCATGCTCCAAACTGCTTGCGCCACCACGGCGACCGCGACCAGTTGCAACCCGTGCAGGACCGCCGTGAGGGTTGGGCCCTGCATCCTCGGGGCGAGCAGCGCGAAGGCGAACAGCACCAGCGCCGAGGGCAGCGTGAACCCGACCCAGGCGGCGAGCGCCCCGGCCCATCCGGCCCGGCGCAGCCCCACGAGCAGGCCGACCTGGCTGCTGGCCGGTCCAGGCAGCATCTGGCACAGGGCAACTAGGCCGGCGTATTCGTCGGCCGAGAGCCATTGGCGATCGCGCACGTAGGCACGCTCGAAATAGCCCAGGTGTGCAATTGGGCCGCCGAACGAGGTTAGGCCCAACGCCAAGGTGATCCGGAATACCTCGCCGGCCCCGTGTTGTCCCGGTGCCCGCGCAGTCGTGATGACCATGCTCAGGCGCAGCCTAGCAGAGTCATGAAGCGTCATCCATGTGCAGCACTTGATAGATCGGCCCTCGTAGGGCCGAGGTTGTCGGCCATGAAATCCACCCCTGCCTCCCGGTAGCCACCCAGTATGACGATAACAACGTTGATGTCAGATTCCCAGGCAATGGTGGAGAACGGGACGCCGAGGCTAAGTTGGTATAGCCACGGCCAGGAACGTCCCGGCAAATGAGGCTGTCATTAGGAACCTGACCGACTGTCAGCCGCATGACGGCTGCACCTCAACCGTCACGTGGGACAGGGCCGGAAAGCGCGCGAGCAATCGGCGGTAGTAATCGGGTCTTCTTGTGCCCTCCGCTGTGATGACAGCGACAATGGCCCCGAGATGCCCAGGTCCGAGCCGCCAGAGATGCAGGTCGGCCAGTGTGTCGCCTTCTGCCTCAATCGCCCTGCGCACCCCGTCCGCCACACGTCGATCCGGCACCATGTCGAGCAAGATCGTGCCGGTGTCTCGAACCAGCCCATAGGACCACGTTGCGATGACGCAGGCGCCGATCATGCCGGCGATCGGATCCATCCAGAGCCAGCCGAAGGCACGTGCCAGCAGCAGTCCGATAATGACCAGCACGGACACGGCGGCATCCGCCAGAACGTGAATGATCGCCGCGCGCATGTTGTTGTCCCGGTGCGCGACGCCGTCCCCATGCTGATGCTCCTCGAAGACGACAGGATAATCATCGCTGCCGAACCGGACATGGGCGGTGAATTGGTGCGGCTCCGGGATTGTCTCGGCGCTCTCGAGCCAGCCGCCGCGATCCTGCATGGCGAACACCTGGCGTGCGCCGTCTGGCCGTACTGTCTCGATCGTGACACTGTTGCAGATGGCGCGCTCAGCCTGCTGGCGTAACCGGAATACAGGCGGCACACCGTCCTCGAACACGCTCAGGATCAGCACACCATCCGGGGTCGTGACGGTCTGCTCCTCATCATGGCCACCATGATCATGGTGGCCATGGTGATGCCCATGGCTGTGCCCGTGGTGATGGTGGCCGCTCGCGCTCAGCAGCCAGACGCTGGCCACGTTCACAACCAAACCCAGGACGGCGATCGGGATCGCTTCGGCAAAGCGGATGGGCACGGGCGCGAAAAGCCGGCTGATCGCCTCGTAGCCGATCAGCAGGGCGATCATCGCCAGCACGATGGCGCTGGTGAACCCGGCCAAGTCGCCGAGTTTACCAGTCCCAAAGCTGAATCGTGGATCATGGGCGTATTTGCGGGCGTATCGATATGCCAAGGCTGCCAGTAGCAGCGCCCCCGCGTGCGTGGTCATATGCAGCCCGTCCGCGACGAGGGCAATGGAACCGAAGACGAGGCCGCCGCCGATTTCCAAGACCATCATGGCGCTACAGAGCCCGATCACCCACCACGTCTGGCGTTCGGACTGTTCATGGTCCTCGCCAAGAAAGACGTGGCTGTGCCCCGACGTCGCATTCGGGAGGGCGCCAGGCGGAACCGGACCGTCCATGTCAGCCTCTCATTTCAGGTAGGTCCGGATGACGTCGAGTAAGTGCTCGGCCGCCTCGGCGTTGAGCGCACCGGGATGCGTCTCGGGGTTCACCAAATGCGTGCGGACATGGTCCTCAACCACCTCGGCCATGAGGCCCGCCATGGCGCCGCGCACGCCGGCAATCAGGTGCATGACCTGCTCGCAGCCGGCCTCGCTCTCCAACGCCCGCTCGATTGCCTCGACCTGGCCCTTCATGCGCCGCACGCGCGCTAACAGCTTCTGCTTTTCTCGAACGGTGTGAGCCACGGAACGTGGTTAGCATAGGCGGTCACCCTATGTCACGTTTGCTCCCTGAGCTTGCGTCGCGGTCTCCGGCATGGTCGTGAACAAGGCGGCAAGCACCACGCACGCTGCCGCGCCCGGCGACAGGAAGGCGGCCGAATAGCCGAAACCATCGACGGTGATGCCAGCGGCCAGGCCGCTCAGGGAAGCGCCCAGGTCCTGCGCCGTCGCCACGGCGCCCTGGGCCAGGTTGTAGCGGCCCGGGACAACAACATGCGGGCGGCGGTCGTTTACGTCCCGGCAGATGCTGCCGTGTCCGTGCTGGTCATGATCAGGCTGGCGCTTCCCCCCGCCTCTTCGGCTGGCTATGGATGGACCCGATCGCCGACTTTGCCGGCGCTTGGGCAATCAAGGCATGGTCGCTCGCGTTTGCTGGTTCGCGATACCGGAGCGATTCTGCTCGACATGCTGCCCGATTGCGCGTTGCGGACGCGATGCGCCGGGCGATCAAGCCAGAAAACGACATAGTGGCGGGTGAATTCCACCTTCGGCGGCTTAGGCCTGGACAGCTCGGGCCATTGTCGCTTTTCCAAAGCGCATGGCGGCAGGGGACCCGACTATTTCCGCGACTTGCTCACCCGCTTCCCGAGCCTGTTGCACGTCACGATCGAGATGCAGCAGCCATGCGGCTGATGTCTGATCTTGGCTCCAGTTTAGCAGCGCCGTCTCTGGAGGTATTTTGTGGGCCAGTCGACAGCAGGGCGGCCTTCGGGCTGACGACCGCATGAGTGCCCCTGCGACGCCGGACACCGTGACCGGGTGCAGTTCGGCCCGAGATATCTTTGTCGCTTTCCTACGCCTTGGCTTGACTAGCTTCGGCGGGCCAGTTGCACATCTAGGCTATTTTCGCACGAAGCTGATGGAGCGGCGTCGCTGGCTGGACGAGTGAGGACGGGCAAAACCAAACCAGACCCATCCGAGCCGCAACAAATCACACCCGAGTCGACGATCACGCTCAGCGCTATGATACATACCCACCTTGTTTCTCCCTCGACCCGCGCTCCGCACTTGGGCCGGGAACATCTGAAAACGCGACTATGTCAACGTCGAATGGTGGAGCCGTAATACGCGCGTGAACCATCGTAGGGCGTAGCGTTAGGCCCGCCCTTGTGCGCTATCGTGGGCATCTTAGGGCGGTGCTTGCGTCTCATGCGCCTGTGTCGCGCTTTATGGGGCGTAGCGCGCCGTCCGTTTTACAACCCTCCAGCGTTGTCCTCCCGTTACTCGCGAGCCCGTCATTGGCTTGCGGGGCGGGCGGCCACCGCGTCTATCTTCTGCGCCGCTACCGACCTGGTCTTGCGCCGATGGTCAGGCGGATCTCTCCAAGACCGGTGATACCGCCGGTGATCGCGTCACCTGGCTTGATGGGGCCGACGCCCTCTGGCGTGCCCGTCATGATGAGGTCGCCGGGTCGCAAGGCCATGGCCTGGGAGGCGATGGCGATGATGTCGCGCACCGGCCAGATCAGTTTGGCGATGTCGGAATCCTGTTTCACGGCGCCGTTCACCGCGAGCCAGATTCGCGCTGCGTCCAGATGGCCCACCTGCGCCACAGTGCGCAGCGGTGCGACCGGTGCGGAGAGGTCGAAGCCCTTGCCCCAGTCCCAGGGCCGGCCCTGGTCGCGTGCGGCGAGTTGCAGGTCACGGCGCGTCAGGTCGATGCCGACGCCATAGCCGAATACGTGATCGAGCGCGCTCCCCGGTGGGATATCGGCGCCGCCGGTGCCGATCGCCACGACCAGTTCGATCTCGTAGTGGAAGTTCTCGGTCAAAGGCGGGTAGGGCACGGTGCCACCGCTGTCGACGACCGCGTCGGCAGGCTTCAGGAAGAAGAACGGCGGTTCACGGTCCGGATCGCGGCCCATCTCACGCGCATGGGCCGCGTAGTTCCGGCCGACGCAGATGATGCGCCGTACGGGAAAGCGGGCTGCACTGCCGTCGACGGCAACGCTCGCCGGCGCGGGTGGCGGAAGGATGTACTCAGGCATTGCCACGGTCCTCCCGGAACAGGTGCAGCGCCTGCTGGATCGGCCGGTCGGAGAAGCTGAACAGCACGCTGTCGCCTACGGCTTCGTGGCGGACCTTGTGCCAGGACGGAACGACGAACAGGTCCCGCTTGCCCCAGTCCACCACGAAATCCTCCCCGCCCGTCCGGGACGAAACGACGCTGCGGCCGCTGCCCTCGATGCAGGCGAAAACCGTCGCGTCGGTCGCGCGGTAGGCGCTGGTGGCGAACCCGCCCGGCAGCAGCTGCACGAAGGTTCCCATGGTCGCCATGGCGTGGTTGCCGGTGATCGGGTTGGTGTAGCGCATCTTCAGCCCGTGGCAGGCATCCCACTCGCCCAGGCGGCGCATGCGCTCCAGCGCCTCCCGCGTGCGGTCGTAGGGGTAGTTGAACACCGGCGAGGAGCCGCCGCTGCCCGTGTGGTCCACCGGCAGCAGGTTGGCGCCATACCGCGCGTCGCTGTCGCCGACCGGCCGGGTGATGGGCTGCTCGTCCACATCCAGGTGCTCGGCGAAAGAGACGTCCAGGAACGACACGACGGGAATGTCCAGGCCGTCCAGCCAGAAGATCGGGTCGGGTGACGGATTGCCGTGGTCGTGCCACGCCATCGGCGGGGTGATGATAAAATCACCCTCGTGCATGATGGTCTTCTCGCCATTGACCGCGGTGTACGCGCCGTTGCCTTCCAGCACGAAGCGCAGGGCGGATTGGGTGTGGCGATGAGCCGGCGCCACCTCGCCCGGCAGCACCAACTGCACGCCGGCATACAGGTCGGTGGTGATGCGCGACTGCCCCCGCAGGCCCGGGTTCTCCAGCACGAGCACCCGGCGTTCGGCTTCCTTGGCGGTGATCAACCCGCCAGCCTCCATCATCGCGGCACGGATGGTATCGAACCGCCAGGACGCGGGCTGGCACGGACTGCGTGGCTCGGGCGTGACCAGGTTGGCCAGCGACGTCCAGAGTGGGGTGAGGTTGTCGCGGCCGATCCGGTCGTAGAAGGCAAGCCGATCCGGCGTATCCGTGATGTGGGTGTCCATGGATAACTCCATATTTCCGATTGACCGTATGCCCCCTTTCATCATAACGTCAACTCCTCAAATAATCGAGGTATACCTCGCTTGGGGAACGCCGCGTTGATCCTTCATGGTTATTACCGCAGTGCAGCAAGCTGGCGCGTCCGTATCGCCTTGCACTTGAAGAATGTTGCAGTGCAGCAAATCCCGCATCACTTGCGGCGTGGTGAGCAGCGATCGGCCGCATACCTCGCGCTCAACCCGCAGGGTCTGGTTCCGACCCTCGAGTTGGATGACGGCCGCGCCCTCACCCAATCCCTGGCGATCGTCGAATGGCTGGACGAAAGCTTTCCCGAACCGCCGCTGCTGCCCGGAGACGCCACACAAAGGGCCCAGATCCGGGCGGTCGCCATGGTGCTCGCGGCCGATACCCACCCGCTCCAAAACCTCAAGGTGCTCAATGCTCTGCGCGCCTTGGGCATCGCGGAGAATGAGGTGACGCGGTGGGCGGCGGAGGCTAACGCCGCCGGCCTGCTCGCGTGTGAGGACTTGCTGGCAGCGGCGCCCGGACCATTCTGCTTCGGCGCGGCCCCCAGCCTCGCGGACCTCTGCCTGGTGCCGCAATTGGGCAATGCGAGACGGTTCGGGGTCGCCGTCGAACGCCTTCCGCGCCTCCTGGAACGGGAAGCGGCGTGCCTGGCGATGCCCGCCTTCAGCGAAACCGCGCCCGAGCAGCAGCCCGATGCGGAATAGCCCGGTCCGCCGGCTGCCTCGTGCCGGTCCCGTCATCCTGGTAGGGGCCAGTGATGGAACACCTCTACCGTATGCCTGGACACCTCATCCGCCGTGCCCAGCAGGTAGCGACAGCAATCTTCACCGACGAATGCGCGGCGTTCGATCTGACGGCTGTGCAATACGCGGCGTTGTGCGCCATCGAGGCGAACCCGCAGGTCGACGCGACCCGGCTTTCATCGTTGATCGCGTTCGACCGCTCCACCATCGGCGATGTACTGGAGCGGATGGAAGCGAAGGGTTGGATATCCCGCATCTCCAGCTCGCAGGACCGGCGGATCAAGCTCGTGAGCCTGTCGCGAGACGGGGCCGAGCTGCTGCGCCAAGTCGGGCCGGCCGTCGGCCGTGTCCAGGAACGCTTGCTGGCGCCGTTGGCGCCGGACGACCGCGCCATGATCGTCAAGCTCCTGTCGCAGTTGGCCGATTTGCACAACGAAGCAACGGCGGCCCCGCTACGCGCCGCTGTCCGGCCCTGACGCCGGCCCGACTGCCACGCGGCGTTTGTCGCGCCTTACGACCCTCATTCAACTTGTATGGCTAGGGAAACATCGATGTCAGCAGCAAGGCAATTGCCGTTCATCGTCGCTGGCGGAGGGATCGGCGGTCTGGCCGCCGCGCTCGGCCTCGCCAGGAAAGGGGAGCCGGTCCTGGTGCTTGAGAAGGCGGCCGTACTGGGTGAGATCGGCGCCGGCATACAGCTCGGCCCCAACGCGTTTCAATGCTTCGACGAGTTGGGGATCGGTGATACGGCCCGTGCCATGGCCGTGTTCATTGACCAGCTCCGGCTGATGGACGCCACCTCAGGCGAGGCGATCACGCAGATCCCGCTGGACGCGCCCTTCCGCCAGCGCTTCGGCAATCCCTATGCCGTCATTCACCGTGGCGACCTGCACGGCGTGTTCCTGCGCGCCTGCCGCCAGAGCGACCGCATCGAACTGCGCACGGGATGCGAGGTCGCCGGCTATGAGCAGGACGGCACGGCGGTGACGGTCCGCCTCGGATCGGGCGAGACGATCCGTGGCAAGGCACTGATCGGGGCCGACGGGCTATGGTCCAACATCCGCAGCCAGATGGTCGGCGACGGCCCGCCCCGCGTGTCCGGCCACACCACCTACCGCTCGGTGATCCCGACGGAGATGATGCCCGAGGATTTGCGCTGGAACGCCGCGACCCTGTGGGCCGGGCCGAAATGCCACATCGTCCACTATCCGCTTTCGGACTGGAAGGTCTTCAACCTCGTGGTGACCTACCACAACCATGCTCCCGAGCCCGTGGCCGGCAAGCCCTGTTCGGAAGCGGAGGTCATGCGCGGGTTCGAGCACGTCCACCCCCGGGCGCGGGAGATCATCCGCCATGGCAAGGATTGGAAATACTGGGTCCTGTGCGACCGCGAGCCGGTCGAGAACTGGGTGGACGGCCACGTGGCACTGCTCGGGGACGCCGCGCACCCGACGCTGCAATACTTCGCCCAAGGCGCCTGCATGGCCATGGAGGACGGGGTGGCGCTGGCCGAGGAGATTGCCGACCATCCTGGCCGGCTGGACGCCGCACTGGAGGCATACCGTGCCCGGCGCGTGTTGCGGACGGCCCGGGTGCAGCTTCAATCACGCGCTATCGGCGAACATATCTACCATCCGAGCGGAGCGCATGCGGAGCTGCGCAATGCGGTGATGCGGGCGAAAACACCGTCCGACTGGTATGATTCGCTGGCCTGGATCTACGGCGGCGACCGGCGAGGCTCGGCAACCGCGCACCGCGCGGCCGCATGAGCGCCAACGGCATGTGCGGGATGCCTATCCTCGGGGCCGCGGCGCTGTGCGTAGCGAGCTTACTGGCGCCGGCCACTGTTTCGGCGCAGTTGCCGGCCAGCATCAAGATCGGCGTGCTGAACGACATGTCCGGTCCGTACGCCGACTTGTCGGGCAAAGGCTCCGTGATCGCGGCGCAGATGGCGGCGGAGGACTTCGCCAGCACCGCAGGGCCGGGTGCGCCGAAGGTCGAGATCTTGTCCGCGGACCACCAGAACAAGGCCGACATCGGCGCCAACATCGCCCGCGCCTGGGTCGACCGGGACGGTGTGGCCGCGGTCGTGGACGTGCCGAACTCCGCCGTCGCGCTGGCGGTCAACCAGATCATGCGCGAGAAGGACCGCGCTTTCCTGGCGTCCAGCAGTGCCACGTCCGACCTGACGGGTCCGCAATGCGCGCCCACCACCGTGCAGTGGACGTTCGACACCTGGGCGCTGGCCACCGGGACAGCGCGGGCGTTGACCCAGCCGGGCACCAAATGGTTCTTCATCGGCTCGGATTACGCGCTCGGCGCGTCCCTGGTGCGCGACGCCAGTGCCGTGATCAAGGCGAGTGGCGGGACGGTGGTGGGCGACGTGCGGGCGCCGCTCGGGACGGCCGACCTGTCCTCCTTCCTGTTGCAGGCGCAATCGTCCAGCGCCGATGTCATCGCGACCGCCAACGCCGGCGACGACGCCGTCAACACCGTCAAACAGGCTGCAGAGTTCGGCATCGGCAGCGGGACGCAACGGATGGCCGGGCTGCTCGTGTTCCTGACGGACGTGCAGGCGATGGGCCTGCAGACAGCCCAGGGATTGCTGCTGACCGAGGCGTTCTACTGGAACCTGAACGACGCCACGCGAGCCTGGAGCAAGCGGTTCGCCGCGCGCGACGGCGGCAGGATGCCGACGATGAACCATGCCGGGGTGTATTCCGAGACCCTGGCCTACCTGCGCGCGGCTGCCGCATCCGGCAGCATCTCCGGCCGGACGGTGGTCACGAAAATGAAGGCGACGCCGGTCGACGACGCGCTGTTCGGGCCGACCACGATCCGGTCGGATGGGCGCGCCATCCACGCGATGTACCTCTTCAAGGTCAAGTCGCCCGCGGCGTCCAAGGGCCCTTACGACGACTATGACGTCGTGGCAACGATCGCAGCCAACGAGGCGTTCCGCCCGCTCGACCAAGGCGGCTGCCCCGCCGTGACCGGCAAGTAGTGGGCGCCGGATAGCACCCTGGTCGAGCTGCAGCGATCCCGCCTCTCCGGTAACGAAGGAGTGCCACCGATGAACACCGA
This sequence comes from uncultured Acetobacteraceae bacterium, assembly GCA_964235545.1. Classification (GTDB taxonomy): domain Bacteria; phylum Pseudomonadota; class Alphaproteobacteria; order Acetobacterales; family Acetobacteraceae; genus LMUY01. Next base: position 1,253 of record CAXSEG010000082.1, on the reverse strand, counting down.
TAATGCCGACGGCCACGACCACGCCATCGCCGAAATCGTCTCCGATCTTCCGGATGGCGGGGCACCGCCCTCCCCGTCGTTGATCGCCGACCTCGTGACGGCAAACCACATCCTGTTCGATCAGGGCATCTGCGACGCGTTCGGCCACGTGAGCGTTCGTCACGACAAGCGTCCCGACCGTTTCCTGCTGGCCCGCAACATGGCGCCGGGCTCCGTCGGTCCGGAGGACATCATCGAGTACACGCTGGACGGCGAGCCGGTGAACGCGGCCGGACGCAAGGTCTACCTCGAGCGTTTCATCCATGGGGAGGTGTTCCGCCGCCGGCCGGACGTCATGTCCGTCGTGCACAGCCATTCCCATTCCATCGTACCGCTGAGCGTGGTGAAAGGGGCCAAGCTGCGCGCGCTGTTCCACATGGCCGGCTTCATCGGGCAGGACGCGCCGGTGTTCGAGATTCGCGAGTTCGGCGGGAATGGGACCGACCTTCTGATCAGCGACAACGCACTGGGCCGTGCGCTTGCCGGGAAATTCGATCGGGCCGACATCGTACTCATGCGCGGCCATGGCTCGACAGTGGTGGCCGGCTCCATTCCGCTCGCCGTCTACCGGGCCGTCTATGCCGAGCTGAACGCGCGCTACCAGCTCCAGGCGGGCCAGGCCGGCGAGATCACCTTCCTTACCGAGGCGGAGGGCAAGGCCTGCGTCGGCCGTGTCGAGGGTCAAGTGCAACGACCGTGGGACCTGTGGCGGCGGGAAGCGATGCAGCGGCGCGGCGGCGCCGGTTAGGTGGCTCACGCCGACACCCTGCGGCAGCCCGACTCGGCATCACCCGCCCTGGACGGTCGCCAAGCCGTCAATGTCACGAACCTGATCGACGACCGGCCGATCACGCCCCTGCAGGTCCTCGTCTTCATCCTGTGCTCGCTCGCCGCGTTCCTCGATGGGGCTGACAGCCAGTCGATCGGCGTCGCTGCGCCGCTTATCGCAGCCGGCTTCGGCATGCCGATGGGGTCGTTCGCGCTGGCATTCTCGGTCGGCCTGCTGGGTGCAACGATCGGGGCGCTGACCTTCGGCGGGCTGGGCGACCGCATCGGGCGCAAACGGACCTTGCTGCTGGCAATGGCGCTGATGTCGGCATTCACCTTCCTGACCGCCATCGTCAGCTCGTTCACCGAGTTGCTGGCCGTCCGTTTCCTAGGCGGGCTTGGGCTGGGCGGCGCCACGCCGTGCTTCATTACCCTGGCGGCGGAGT
>CAXSEG010000081.1:0-14977 GCA_964235545.1 uncultured Acetobacteraceae bacterium | reverse complement strand
GCAAGGCGCGTGGCGAGATCGGCTTCCAACGGCGAGGTGATGAACAGGGTTGGCATGGAGGTCCCTTCGGATGGCAGACTAGGGCCGCGTCCGTGCACATCCTGTGCCCGCCCCGAGCGCACCGAGGTGTCATCGACCTGGCGGCGTGCTTCCGTATGGCATCGCGGCTCGGGCTGCTCCGCCTATGGTTTCAGCTGTTCGCACAACCAATCGATGTGCCTCGCGAACAACGCCGCTTGATCTGCCGGGCTGACGCCGTCGAAGCCATGACCGCCGGCATAGATATCGAGGCGCGTCTCGATCGTGTTTGCAGTCAACGTGTTCGTCAGGCGCTCGGACTGTTCGAGCGGAACGAAGTTGTCCCGGTCGCCGTGCACCAGCAGCATTGGGGCGCTGTGCCGGGTCACGAACGAGAGGGGCGATACGGCGACCAACTGGGTGGGCGTGGGAGATTGGTTGCCGAAGATGCCGTCTTTCATCGCCGTACCTTTCATGCCGAGGGCCTGCAGGTCGACAATGCCGAACTGATCGACCACCGCCGCAACGTTGGTTGCCTCTGTGGCGAGCATGTTTGCCTTGTCGCCCGGGACGGGATGGTCCAGCACGCCCAGGAAGACCGCCAGCGTGCCGCCCGCGGAGTCGCCCACGGCGCCGATCCGGGCCGGATCGACGTGCAGGTCCTTCGCGTTGGCCCGCAGCCAGCGTACGGCGAGTTGGGCGTCCACCAATTGTGCGGGCCAATGGGTGTCCGGCTTGGAGGCGTCGCCGAGCCGGTAATCTATGTCGAACACCACGAAGCCGCGATGGGCGATTAGGCCGCTGAGCCAGGCATTGGTGGTGCGCGTGCCGCTGATCCAACCGCCACCATGGATGACGAGGACGGCGGGGCGAAGCCGGCCATCCAGCGTCGTCGGCAGGAAAAGATCACCCTGTTCCGCACCGAGCGGCCCGTAGGCAACACTCGAGCGCAGCGTGAATGGGAGTTGCGGTGGCGCAGCACGGGCCGGTGCAACAGCACAGGCGGCGAGAGCCGCCAGAATAGAGGCCGCGCGTGACCCGGCCTGGACCAGACGGGTCCACCTCATGGTGTGCTGCTGGCGAACCGGCGTGTGGCGACGCCCGGACCGGGCGGTTGTGGCGCGGCCAGGGCCGCGACACCCTGGCGTCCGTCCGGACGCGCCGGTGGTGCTGCCGCGGCCTGACGTAGACGGTCTCTCGCCAGGGCTGCGCGGCCAAGACCGACGACGTGGACGCCCGCACGGTTCTTGGTCTTGGCGTAGAGATCGGCGGCCTTGGCATAGAACGCCTCCGCGTCATCGAAACGGCTCTGCTTGACGGCAAAGCCAGCCAGCTGGGTGCTTGCGAAGGCCCTGGCGTTCTGGTTCTCGTCGCTCGGCGGCATGATCGGATAGCCCTCTCCGCCGGCCGAGTGGATCAGCTCGTCCCGCCGGTCGGGAGCAATCGCCACGGCGCGGTCGATCAACTCCTGCGCTGCCTCGGGTTGCTGTTGCATGCGGTCGATCGCCGCCAGCATCACCATCGCGTCCGGGTTCCTCGGATTGAAGGTGAGCGTGGCGTTGAACTCGCGCTTCGCGGCCTCGATGTCGGTGGCCATGATGTTGTAGCCGCGGAGCAAGGCCTTTGTCCCCTCGTCGGGCAGGGTCGCATCGTACTCCTTGCGCTTCGCCTCGATCTCGGCGTCCGTCGCATTGCTCGCAAGATAGGTCTGCAGTTGGGTCCGTGCCTTCTCGCTGGCACCTTGCCAGAGCAGCGTCTCCCGCCATGCTTGGCGGGCATCGATGCCGATACCGGGATCTTTCGCGAGTTCGCTAAGACGTTTGATGCCGTTGCTCCGGCTGCCCTCGTCACGGACGAGGACGCGAGCATAGGCCAGTTGCAAGCGTGCATCGGTGGGAAACTGCTCGGCAAGGGTGCCAAGGCCGTCGGTGGCCTGGTCGAAGCCATCGGGCGTGGCGGCGAGCGTCGAGTAGAACTCCACGGCCAGACTGCGAGGCACGGCGCCGGTGCCGAACAGCTCCTTGTATTGCAGCACCGCGTCGCCTGGCTGGCCGGCCTGAGCCAGGCGGCGCGCTTTGGACAGCATCTCTACTTCTGCCGGGGTGCGCTGGTGCTCGGCTGCCAAAGCGGCAAAGCGCACGTCCGACGGAGCGACTTGGCTCAACCGGTGCCGGTATCGCGCAGCTGCCTCACCATCACCGAGTTCCATGGCGATGTCCGTTGCCATCACCAGCACGTCAGTATTGTTCGGGGCGTAGTCGAGAACCCGATCGAGTTCGCGCAGGGCATATCGCGCGGAGCCCTGGGCGCGCCAATGGGTCGCGCGGTTGACGAGCAAGGCGGTCGGACCGTCCACGGCCGCGGACGGTTGGCTTTGCGCCTGGGCCGCGTGCTGCAGCAACGGTTGGCCGGCGAGGCCGGCCCCGAGGGCGGACGCTGTCATCGCTATACGAAAAGCACGCATGGTTTAGGCTCCACCTAATTTGGGATTGCAGGCTTTTCACGACCGGCCGTGGTCGGCGTGGCTAGACGCCGAGCACGGTGCGCAGGGCTGCGACGAAGGATTTTGGCGGCATGACGTTCTGGCCCCACACGCCGGCCTCGTCACTCATTGCCAGCATGTCGGTCTCTTCGAAGTTCCAGACGAGCAATTTAGGCTTGTGCTGGCGAACCTCGTCGGTGCCGAGCGCCGTGAGCAGTGTCTTGTAGGGGCTGGATTGGTGCACTTTCCAGGTAAGCGAGACCGGCCGGTCAAGCTGGTTCGACAGCATCGGTGCGAAGCCATATTTCGGCTGCATGAAGCTGTTGCCGACCAGCATGACGTCGAACGTCTCGTCCGCCACGAGCGACGCAGCGCCGGCCTGGACCGGTTGGTGGAGCATGTAGGTCTGCGGCCCATACTTTGTGGCGGCCGCGTCTGGGAGGCCGTCGGCGAGGTCGTTGGCGGCTTGCCGTATCGGCACGAGTGGGCCCAGTTGCGTCCCAGGCTTGGAGCCGGGCGGCAGACGAAGCTTCGCCTTGACCTGTTTCGCCAACTCTATGGCGGCCGGCTCGGCGCCTGGCCCGGTCCAATGCGTATCCGCCTTCAGGAACATCGGCACATCGGGATGGGCCTTGCGCTGATCCAGCATCGCCGAGGCCAAGTCCGGCACGACCGTGCCCGGCGCACGCAGCAGATCGAGCGAGATGGCATAGCGCTTGTCGGATTCGGCGCTGAATTGGAAATCATTGGGCAGGTAGTCGCGATAGATACGCGACTTGGCAGGTGTGAGTGCAACGACGGTTTCGATGCCGGCTTGCTTCATCACGCCGACGGCGTCGTTGATGACTTGGGTCACGATCTTGATACGCGATAGATCGGTATGACGAACTTCGTCATAGATCGCGAACAGCCAGTCCTCCTTCCCGACCACGACGAAGTCGACAATCGTGGCCAGGGCTGGGCGTGGTAGCATGCTACCGGTGATAAAGGCTGCTGCGCCGGTTAGTGCTGCTCGTCGAGCGATGGCGAGCTTAGTTTTCTGTTTGATCATCGAGCAATCTCCAGATTACTCGGTCTCGACGTCCTGCCGAGCCGTTCTGGCCCATTTAATTACACACGAAACCGCGACCTGAAAGCCTTAAGACGCGTTAATAATCTAACGAATCACTCAGATTTGCTCAAACACTATATATGTAGACGTAGATCTGTTTTTGATATTGTGCAACGCTGTGATGGCTAGTAGGCGCGGAAATGCGGACCGCCAGACCGGACACAGGCGCGCACCATGCGCTATACCGCGAGTCATGCCGCACGCCGACTTCGTCCATCTCCGCACCCATTCCGCCTACTCGCTGAGCGAGGGCGCCATCAAGGCCGACAAGATCGCCTCGATGGCGCGGGAGGCAGGGATGCCGGCCGCCGCCATCACCGACACCGGCAACCTGTTTGGCGCCCTGGAGTTCAGCCAGGCCTGCAGCAAGGAAGGCGTGCAGCCCATCATCGGCTGCCAGATCAGCCTGGTGCGCACGGACAAACCCGGCCTCTCGCCCGACCCGGTGGTGCTGCTGGCGCAGAATGCGGCCGGGCTGGCCAACCTGCTGCGTCTCTCCTCTGCCGGCTTCACCGAGTCCGACCCGTCTGACCCGCAACTCCCGCTGCGGACCGTGCTGGACCATGCGGACGGACTGATCCTGCTCACCGGCGGCACCCGCGGTCCGTTGGGCCGGCTGCTGGGCGAGGGGCGGCAGGGCGAGGCGCAGGCGATGCTGGCCGCCATCACCGAGGCGTTCGGCGACTGCGCGGCGGTGGAGCTGCACCGCCATGGCTTGGCGCTGGAGCGGGCGGTGGAGCCGGGGCTGATCGCGCTGGCCGACGGCGCCGGGCTGCCACTGGTGGCGACCAACGAGTGCTTCTTCGGCAAGCCGGCGATGTACGAGGCGCATGACGCCCTGCTGTGCATTGCCGCTGGGCGCGCCGTGGCCGACCCGGAGCGCCGCCGCGTGACGGCCGAGCACTGGTTCAAGCCGGCCGAGGCGATGCGCACGCTGTTCGCCGACCTGCCGGAGGCCTGCGACAACACCCTGGCCATCGCCCGGCGCTGCGCCGTGATGGCGGAGACGCGCAAGCCGCTGCTGCCGGTATGCCCCAAGGTGCGGCCGGGTGCGACCGAGGAGGAGACGGTGCGCGCCATGGCGCAGGAGGGCCTGGCCCGGCGCATGGACACCGTTGCCGCCGACGACGCCAAGCGTGCCATGTATGCCGAGCGCCTGGAGTACGAGCTGGGCGTGATCGCGGCGATGGGCTTCCCCGGCTACTTCATGATCGTGGCCGACTTCATCCAGTGGGCGAAGGCGCAGGGCATCCCGGTCGGCCCGGGCCGCGGCTCGGGGGCGGGGTCGGTGGTCGCGTGGGCGCTGACCATCACGGACCTCGACCCGCTGCGATTCGGCTTGCTGTTCGAGCGGTTTCTCAACCCCGAGCGCGTGTCCATGCCGGATTTTGACATCGATTTCTGCCAGGACCGGCGCGACGAGGTGATCGAATACGTCCGCCGCGAGTATGGCGGGGATCGGGTGGCGCAGATTATCACCTTCGGCAAGCTGCAGGCCCGTGCTGCCGTGCGGGACGTGGGCCGCGTGCTGGGCCTGCCGTTCGGCCAGGTGAACCGGGTGGCGGAGCTGATCCCGAACAACCCGGCCAAGCCCGTCACCTTGAAACAGGCGATCGACGGCGAGCCCAAGCTGCAGCAGATGCGCACCGACGACGAGTCGGTCCGCCGCCTGATGGAGGTGGCGCTCCAGCTGGAGGGGCTGTACCGCCACGCCAGCACTCACGCCGCCGGCGTGGTCATCGGCGACCGTCCCCTGGTGGAGCTGGTGCCGCTGTACCGCGACCCGAAGAGCGACACGCTCGTCACCCAGTACTCCATGAAATACGTGGAACAAGCGGGCCTGGTGAAGTTCGACTTCCTGGGCCTGACCACGCTGACCATCCTGCAACGTGCCATCGCTTTCCTGGAGAACCCGCCCGACCTCGACCGCCTGCCGCTGGACGATGCGCCGACGTACGAGATGCTGGCCCGCGGCGACGCCGGCGGCGTGTTCCAGTTCGAGTCCGCCGGCATGCGGGACGTGCTGCGCCAGATGCGGCCCGACCGCTTCGAGGACCTGATTGCCGCGGTGGCGCTGTTCCGCCCGGGCCCGATGGCCAACATCCCGGATTATTGCCGCCGCAAGCACGGCGAGGCCTGGGCAGCGCCGCATCCGGAGTTGCAGCCGATCCTGGGAGAGACCTACGGTATCATGGTCTATCAGGAGCAGGTGATGCAGATCGCCCAGACCATGGGCGGCTACAGCCTGGGCGGGGCGGACCTGCTGCGCCGGGCGATGGGCAAGAAGATCCGCGCCGAGATGGACAGCCAGCGCGAGACGTTCGTGAGCGGCGCTACCGGGCGCGGCATCACCGAGGCCAAGGCCGTCGAAGTGTTCGATCTAATGGCCAAGTTCGCCGATTATGGCTTCAACAAGTCCCACGCCGCCGCCTACGCGCTGGTCGCCTACCAGACGGCGTGGATGAAGACGAACCATCCGGTAGAGTTCCTCGCCGCCTGCATGTCGCTGGCGATCAACAACACCGACAAGCTGGCGGCGTTGCGGCAGGAGGCGGAGCGGATGGGCTACCGCGTGCTGCCGCCCGACATCAACCGCTCCGGCGCCGACTTCAAGCCGGACATCGACGCCGACGGCAAGCCCGCAATCCGTTACGCGCTGGCGGCGGTGAAGAAGGTCGGGCTGGCTGCGATGCAGACGCTGGTCGTGGTACGCGGCGAGCGCCCGTTCCGCGACGCCACGGACCTCGCCTCCCGCATCGACCCGCGCCAGATCAACAAGATGCAGATCGAGAATCTGGTCCGGGCCGGGGCGCTGGACGCGATCGCTCCCAACCGCGCGCAGCTGTTCGCTGGCGCCGAGCAGGTGCTGCGCCGCGCCCAGGCCGATGCCGAGCAGAAGGAGAGCGGCCAGATTGGCTTGTTCGGCGGCTCCGCACCCGAGCCGATCCGCCTGCCGGCCATCCCGGATTGGCCCGACCTGGAGAAGCTCGGCTTCGAGGCGGAGGCGATCGGCTTCCACCTGACGGGGCATCCCCTCGACACCTACGCCGCCCTGCTCGCACGGATCGGCGCCGTCGGGTCCAGCCGGCTGGAGACGATGGCCGCCGCCGGGCAGACCCGGGTGAAGCTTGCGGGCTGCGTGATCGGCCGCAAGGAACGCCCGACCCGCACCGGGAGCAAGATGGCGTGGGTCCGCCTCTCGGACGCGGCCGGCAGCTACGAGGTGACGTTCTTTTCCGAAACACTCGCCGCTTGTAGCGAACTTTTGCGGGAAGGGGCCCCGATCCTGGTCACCGCGGACCTGAAGCAGGAGGGCGAAGGGCTGCGCATCACCGCCTCGGGTGCCATGTCCCTGGAGCAGGCGGCGGCGGAGGCGGGCGCCGGCATCCGGATCTGGCTGGGGCAGAGCGCCGCCGTGCCGCATATCCGCACCATTCTGGAGCGCGAGCGCAAGGGTCGCGGCCGCGTGACGTTGCTGCCGCGCCTGGGCGAGACCCAGGACGTGGAGATCCAGCTGCCCGGCGGCTTCAACGTGACGCCCCGGCTGGCGCAGGCGCTGAAGCTGGTGCCGGGGGTGGAGCGGGTGGAGGAAGTCTGAGCGACGACCGCCGCGTCTGCCTCTCCCGTCCTTTACGGGAGAGGCAGGGATGAGAAGTGCCGAATCCCATGACGAATGGGTTATGTTCCCGCGATCAGCCTCTCCCGTAAACTATTTTGGCGACACGATCACGTCCGGCGGCGCTCCGCTCGGCGTGGTTGCCGGGGCGACAGGAGAAGCCGGCGGCGCGCTCTGCGGCGCCGTGGTCAACACGCCGGCGGTGCCCGTGTTGGACGTCTGCGGACTGGCGGTCGGCCCCGGGGTCAGTTGGCCGCCCGGCGTCGTCGTTTGCGCCATCGCCAGGCCCGGTGCGGCACCGAGCAGGGCTACTATCAGCAACACTCGCATCGTCTTCTCCATCCTCATATGGTTCAGGCAACGGGCGATACGGTGCCGGGTTCAGCGCCATGGTCATTGCCTTGCGTTCGCGCCGGTTTTCCGCCATATCCTCGCGCGTCGGCCCGGCGCGTGCGCGGAGGCGATAATTCACACGCGGGGCGACTTCCTGGCCTGAACAGCCAGAACCGGTGCCGAAAGGCCAACCCCCGCGGAGGTTCAACCGGACGCATAAGGAAGTATCCGCCCATGGCCATGCCAGATTTCACCCTCCGCCAGTTGCTCGAGGCCGGTGTCCATTTCGGCCACCACACCCGCCGCTGGAACCCGCGCATGGCGCCGTTCCTGTTTGGCATCCGCAACCAGGTCCACATCATCGACCTGCAGCAGACCGTGCCGATGTTGGACCGGGCCCTGCGCGCCGTGCGCGATGTCACGGCCGGCGGTGGCCGCGTGCTGTTCGTCGGCACCAAGCGTGCGGCGGCAGAGCACGTGGCGGACGCGGCCAAGCGGTGCGGCCAATATTACGTGAACCACCGCTGGCTCGGCGGCATGCTGACCAACTGGAAGACCATCACCGGGTCGATCAAGCGGCTACGCCAGATTGAGGAACTGCTGGGCGGCAACGTCGAAGGCCTGACGAAGAAGGAAGTGCTGGACATCACGCGCGACAGCGACAAGCTGGAACGCGCGCTGGGCGGCATCAAGGAGATGGGCGGCCTGCCGGATATCCTGTTCATCATTGATACGAACAAGGAGAAGCTGGCGGTTGAGGAGGCTAACAAGCTCGGCATCCCCGTGATCGCCATCCTGGACAGCAACTCCGACCCGGCTGGCGTCACCTACCCGATCCCCGGCAACGACGACGCCCTGCGCGCGATCACGCTGTACTGCGACCTGATCGCCGGCGCCGTGCTCGACGGCATCAGTGCCGAGATGGCAGCCTCTGGGCGCGACGTGGGGGCGGACGAGGAGCTTCCGATGGGCGCCATGCCGGATGATGTGATGGCTGAGCAGCCCGCGGCGTAGTCTGGCCGCCTGAGGTCGGCCGGAGACGGCCGTATAGAACGGAGAAAGACGATGGCCGAGATCACTGCAGCCCTGGTGAAGGAACTTCGCGAGAAGACCGGCGCCGGGATGATGGACTGCAAGCGCGCCCTGTCGGAGAGTGGCGGTGACGTGGAAGCCGCCGTGGATTGGCTACGCAAGAAGGGCCTGTCTGCCGCCGCGAAGAAGAGCGGGCGTGTGGCGGCCGAAGGTCTGGTTGGTGTCGCGACCGCACTCAACAAGGGTGCGGTGGTCGAGGTGAATGCTGAGACCGACTTCGTTGCACGCAACGAGATGTTCCAGGCCTACGTCGCGACGGTGGCCGGTCTGGCGCTCGAGATCGGGGACGATGTAGAGGCGCTGAAGGCGGCACCATATCCCGGCACCGGGCGCTGCGTGGCCGACGAGTTGGTGCAGCTCGTGGCCACGGTCGGTGAGAACATGAACCTGCGCCGCGTGCGCGTGTTGCAGGTACCGTCCGGCGTGGTGGCGAGCTATGTCCACGGCCCGGTCAAGCCCGGCTTGGGCAAGATCGGCGTGCTGGTCGCCGTCGAGGGCAAGAGCGAGCTGGACGCCCTGGAAGTGCTCGGGCGGCAGGTCGGCATGCACGTGGCGGCGTCGCAGCCCTCGGCCCTAGGCATCGCCGACGTCGACCCGGCGGCGCTCGAACGGGAGCGGGCGGTGCTGATGGACAAGGCGCGCGAGGAAGGCAAGGCCAAGACCGAAGAGATCATGCAGAAGATGATCGATGGCCGGATCCGCAAATACTACGAGGAAGTGGTTCTGCTGGAGCAGGTCTGGGTGCATGACGGCGAGAGCCGGGTAAAGGCCGTCGCCAAGAAGGCCGGCGCCGACCTGACCGGCTTCGTGCGCTTCTCCCTGGGTGAGGGGATCGAAAAGCAAACTGGTGATTTTGCCGCCGAAGTCGCCAAGGCCGCCGGCCTAGACCCGGACTCGTCACCCATCTTGTAAGGTGGGACGCGCTTTGGCGTCCTACAGACACGCGTGCAGCGGTGGGACGCCAGAGTGCGTCCCATCCTACACGTTTGCTTCGCGGGTAGAGGGGTCCGCTAGCTTCCCCGCACCCGGTGAGGCACCGCACGGGGCCGCCTGCTTTGAACACCGTTGCGATACGGCCCGCGCGGCGGCGGCGGCGGGTTCCCGATCTTGTCGAAGGTCGCGTCCAGTTTCTCGGCCGCGAACGCCTCCGCCTCGCGCGCGCGGGATACGGCGGCGCCCATGCCAAAGAACTCATGCGTGGTGCCGCCATACAACGTGCGGTCTACCTCCACACCCTGGGCCTGCAGCTTGTAGGTCAGGAAGGTGCCATCCGACTCGAGCGGATCGATCTCGGCGGAGATGATCGTGGTGGGCGGCAGGTTGTGCAAATCGGCTCGGCCGATCAGGTCGAGCCGCGGGTCCTTGAGGTCCGCCGGGCCGCGGATGGTGTTCTTCACATACCACAGAACGTCGGCACGGCCGAGCGGCACGGCGTATTCGTCGGCGATGTAGGAGGGCGTTCCCGTGTCGGTGCCGGCCACGGGATAGATCATCAGCTGGTGCACCGGCATCTTTATGTGGGCATCCCGCGCGGCGATCGAGACGTTGATGGCCAGGTTGCCACCCGCCGACTCGCCCGCCACAGCGATCCGCCGTGGATCCGCCCCCAGCTGGGCCGCATTGGCCAGCAGCCAGCGATAGGCGGCGAACGCGTCATCATGCGCGGCAGGGAACGGAGCTTCCGGAGCCAGACGGTAGGCCACCGAAAGCACCTTCGCATGTGCCTGGGTCGCCAGGGCACGGTCTGATTCGTCATACGTGTTCAGGTCGCCGGTCACCCAGCCGCCGCCGTGAAAATACAGGATGATCGGCTCACCGGCGCGGCCCGGCGTCGCGTCATATAGCCGGGCCGGTAACGGGCCCGCCGCCCCGTCCACCGTCAGGTCGCGCTCCTGGGTGAAGGCGTCAGCGACGAAGGGGTGGCCGCGTTGGGCGGTGACCACGGCGCGCACCGCATCCTGCGGCGTCGGCTGGGCCCGGGCCTGCTGTACGGTCAGCAGGTGTGCCGGCTTGGCGCCGAGATGCTCGTAGGTGTTGATCACGCCCTGCATGTCCTCGTCCGCACGGCCGTTCGCGTCACGGTACGGCGTGTAGACTTGGCAACCGGCCAACATCACCAGCACGCCCAGGGAAACGAGGGCGCGGCGGCGGGCGGAGAGGGTGGCGGGCATCGGCATACTCCAAGAGGTGCTCACGTGTAGCTTGCTTTGTCCTCCGTGCCATCCTATCCGCGCCGCAACAATCCCGTTCACCCTTTGGAGACTGTCCTCATGGCCGCCATCGCCGACATCGTCGCCCGCGAAATCCTCGACAGCCGCGGCAATCCGGCGCTCGAGGTGGATGTCGTGCTGGACAGCGGCGCCATGGGCCGGGTCGCGGTGCCCTCCGGCGCTTCCACCGGGGCGCACGAGGCGATGGAACTGCGCGACGGCGACAAGGCCCGCTTCGGCGGCAAGGGCGTGCGCCGCGCCATGGCCCATGTCGAGGGCGAGATCTTCGACATGCTGAGCGGCCTGGATGCGACGGACCAGGTGAAGATCGACGAGATGATGATCGACCTGGACGGAACCGCCAACAAGTCCCGCCTGGGTGCGAACGCGATCCTGGGCGTGTCCCTGGCGGTGGCCAAGGCGGCGGCGGAGGATTACGGCCTGCCGCTCTACCGCTACGTGGGCGGCGTCTTCGCGCGCACGCTGCCGGTGCCGATGATGAACATCATCAATGGCGGCCAGCACGCGGACAACCCGATCGACATCCAGGAATTCATGATCCAGCCGGTAGCGGCGCCGACTGTGGCCGAGGCCATCCGGATGGGCTCGGAGATCTTCCACGCCCTGAAGCGCGCCCTGCACGACGCCGGGCACTCGACCAACGTAGGCGACGAGGGCGGCTTCGCGCCGAACCTGAAATCGGCCGACGAGGCGCTCGGCTTCATCAGCAAGGCGTGCGAGGCGGCCGGCTACCGCCCCGGCGAGGACGTGACCTTCGCGCTCGACCCCGCGGCGACGGAGTTCTACCGCGCCGGCAAGTACGAGATCGAGGGCGAGGGCAAGTCCCTCGATTCGGCCGGCATGGTCGCCTACCTGGCCGATCTGGTGCGCCGCTACCCGATCGCCTCGATCGAGGATGGCATGGCCGAGGACGACTGGGACGGTTGGGCCCACCTGACGGCCGAGCTGGGCAAGACCGTCCAGTTGGTAGGGGACGATTTGTTCGTGACCAACCCGGAGCGGCTGCGGCGCGGCATCAAGGCCGGCACCGGCAACGCTATCCTGATCAAGGTGAACCAGATCGGCACGCTCAGCGAGACGATGGACGCGATGGAGATAGCCCACCGCGCCGGCATGACGACGGTGATGAGCCACCGCTCGGGCGAGACGGAAGATACTACGATCGCGGACCTCGCGGTGGCGGCGAATTGCGGGCAGATCAAGACCGGCAGCCTGTCCCGCAGCGACCGGATGGCGAAATACAACCAGTTGATCCGGATCGAGGCCGATCTCGGCCCGGCGGCGCGGTACGCCGGACGTTCCATCCTGCGGCAGTGACGCCACACGGGGCGGCCGAATGACGGGCCCTATCATTTCCTGGGATCGCTCACGGATTTGGGAGCGTATGTTGCTGAGGGTCTGTTGTAGGGGCGGCGATGTCGTTTGCGCGTGAGGTCAAGAGACGGGCCAAATCGGCGGTGCCGCCGCTCGTGCTACTCGCGGTGGCCGGTTACTTCGGTTGGAGCGCCACCCAGGGCGATCACGGGCTCAGGGCCTACGCCCGGCAGCAGGATCAGCTGCGGCTCGCCCAGGCCGAGCTCTCCCACGTGAACCGCGATGTCGAGATGTGGGATCGCCGGGTGAGCGGGCTGCGAAACACCCGTCTTGACCCGGACACGTTGGACGAGCGGGCAAGGGCGATGCTGAACCTGGCAGACCCGGCCGAGGTGGTGGTGATGTACGGGCAGGGCAAAAAGCTGTTCTGATCAGCCAGCCATTCAGGCTCTGTCGCGACCCTGTAAACTCGGCTGTAATGCCTCGTCGCGGCCCGAAGCGGCCGGCTCGGGAAGGCCATCGATGAATATCCGGATCCTGCTGCTGCCATTCGGCTTGCTACCGCTCGCGGCGCAGGCCAGCCCACACGACCTGATCGTCGGCATCGACGAAAAGGCGGTCTGGGGTCCAGACGGAATCCCCGTCAACGGCGAGCCGGGCAAGGATGGCTTGCTGGTGATGGACATCACCAACCCCGCGCACCCGACGGTGCGTGCCAGCCTGCCGCTCGAGAACTCGGTGTTCGGGCCGCCCACCAACCTCCAGATCACCCCGAACGGCCGGCTGGCCCTGGTCGCGGACTCGGTCTTGAACGCGCGCACCGCGGACGGCGCGAAATGGGCTGCCAGCCCGACGGACAAGTTGCACGTGGTGGACCTGGACGCGACGCCGCCGGCGCTGCTCGCCACGATCACGGTCGGGCGCCAACCGTCTGGCCTGGCGATCAATGCGCAGGGCACGCTGGCGCTCGTGGCCAACCGGGCCGGCAAGAGCGTCTCCGTGCTCACCATCGATGGCACGACCGTCTCACAAGTCGCTGAGCTCCCGATGGGCGAAGAGGTCTGCGCCGTCGCGATCACGCCGGATGGCAAGCGCGGCTTCGTGGCCAAGAACAATTCCGCCAAGGTCGCCGTGCTCAGCATCGCCGGCACCAGCGTCACCACGGACAAGACGCAGGACGTGCCGGTGGGCCTGGGCGTCTATAACCTCGATGTCACGCCGGATGGTAAGTATCTGATCGCGGCCAATACCGGCACTGCGGGGGACGGTTCGAGCAAGACGCTGACCGTGGTGGATGCGGCGTCCGACCATCCGCATGCCATCTCCACCGCCTCGGTCGGGGACGGCCCGGAAGGAATGGCGATCTCGCCCGATGGCAAATGGGTGGCGGTGCCGCTCCTGCTTGGTACGACGGCGTCGCAGACGGCCTGGTCCTACACCAAGGCAGGGGCGGCGGCGCTCATGGCGGTGGAACCCGGCGGCACCCTGCGGCTGGTGTCCACCCTGCCGCTCGGCGCGATCCCGGAGGGCGTGGCCTGGAGCCCGGACAGCGGCACGGTCTACATCGGCAACTACGCCGACCGTGACATGCAGATCTTCCGCGTGCAGGACGGCAAGTTGGTGGAAGCCGGCACTCGCATCACACTGCCGGGCCAGCCAGCCTCGATCCGTGGCCTGGCGCGGTAACCCGGTCCCCGAGATCGCCCGCCGTCGCAGCATCTCTGCCATGGCGCGAGATCCGGCTTGAAAGATCATGGTGGCGAACGGCCCGAGCGCCGTCGCCCGGTCCGTAATCACACCGTTCCGAGGCTTATACGCTCGTATGTCCGCGCTTCATAAGCCATAGGCACGCTGTCAGCGCCTCACTAACATACCGCGATGGACGCGAGCGCCTCCGAACACGAGTTCCAGGCGGATATCGACGCGGTCCGGCAATCCCGGTGATCCCGACCATCCTGGACGTCGTCTGCCGGATGACCGGAATGGGATTCGCGACAGTGGCGCGGGTGACGGAGGAGCGCTGGATCGCCTGCAGCGTCAACGACAGGATCCAGTTCGGCCTGCAGCCAGGGGGGGAGCTGAGAGGCAACACCACCACTGCCACGAGATCCGCCAGCACCGCGAGCCGGTCGTCATCAGCCACGTGGCTCAGGACCACACCTACTGCACGCACCTGACCCCCGCGATGTATGGCTTCCAGAGCTACATCTCGATGCCCATCCTGCTCCCGGATGGCAACTTCTTCGGGACACCCTGCGCGACCTATCCCAAGCCGCGCGCCATCGACACCCCGGAGGTCGTCGAGACGTTCAGGTTGTTCGCCGAGCTGATCGCGTTCCACTTCGACGCCCAAGCCAGGATCGCCCGCTCCGAGACGGCGCTGTCCGATGAGCGCGAGGCGTCGACGTTACGGGAGCAGTTCATCGCCATGCTCGGCCACGACTTGCGCGAACCGCTCCAGGCGGTCATCGCCGGTGCGAGGGCGATGCTGCGTCATCCGGGCCGGGCCACCGAGCTGGCCGCACATGTCAATCAGAGCGTGGCCCGCATGACGGGTCTGATCGACAGCATCATGGATTTTGCGAGGGGGCGGCTTGGTGGCGGGCTGACGCTGCAGCTTGGCTCCGACGCACCGTTGTCCGCGACCCTGGATCACGTGATCCAGGAACTGCAGAGCACCCACCCGGACCGGGTGATCCTGCGGGCGTTCGCCCTCGCCGAGCCGGTCCGCTGCGACGGGGCCCGGATCTGACAGGTGCTCTCCAACCTGCTCAGCAATG
>CAXSEG010000080.1:0-15255 GCA_964235545.1 uncultured Acetobacteraceae bacterium | reverse complement strand
ACGAACACGGCGCCCTGCGCTTCCAGCGCCTCGACCACCGTGCGGTTGTGGACGATCTCGTGCCGCACGTAGACCGGGGCGCCGAAGCGGCGGATCGCCTCCTCCACGACTCGGATCGCACGGTCCACGCCGGCGCAGAAGCCGCGCGGGCCGGAGAGAAGCACGCGAAGATGGGGAAGTTGGGCCATGTTGTCCGTTGCAGCTATGGCGCGCACTATGGCGCCGCGCCCGTCCTGCCACAACCCGGAGTGCCCCGCCGCCGCGGGCGCACTCCCGACTTCGCCTCCGGCTTCAACCTCGTACCTGCCGAGCCCGCGGGCCGCCCGACCGGAGTTCCCGATGCTTTCGTCCATGCTTTACCGTGCCTTCTCCATGCCGGCGGTGCCCGGCGTGGTCCTGCTCCTGGTCACTGCGTCCGGCCTCGCTGCATGCGGGGAGTCCGACCGCCCGCAATTCGCTCCCGCTTGCCCGGTGACCGGTATCCTCGGCGACGGCGCCGACCTGACAGAATTCAGGTCCACCGGTAGCGATTTGACGGATATGGTCGTCGATGGCCGGATCACAGGGCTGTCCGGAAAATGTTCCTACGTGGACGGTGAACACCTCGCGACCGTGCTGTCCGTCGACCTGGAACTGACCCGCGGCCCGGCTATGCAGGGGCGCACGGCGGACGTGACATATTTCGTCTCGGTGTCCCGAGGAGACGCGATCCTCGACAAGCGGGATTACACGCTTCACGTCACGTTCGACCGCAACAACGGCAAGTTGCGGCTGCGTGGCGACGAGATCGACCTCTCCATCCCGACGCCGGGCAAGGTCACCGGAGCGGACTACCGCATCCTCGTCGGATTTCAGCTGAGTCCGGCCGAACTAGCCTTCAACCGCCGCCGCGGCCCGCGTTAGGGTGCGCATCACCAACGATCTGAAAGGGTTTTCCATGCGCATCCCTGGCCGCCTCCGAACGTTGCTGCTCGCCGGCGTGGCCTTGGGGACTGCCTCCGCGGTCTCCGCCAAGACTCTGGTGTTCTGCGCCGAAGGGGCGCCCGAAAACTTCAGCCCGATGCTGAACACCACGGGCACCACCTTCCAGGCGAACCGGCCGATCTACAGCCGCCTGATCGACTTCAAGGAGGGCACGACGCAGATCCAGCCCGCTTTGGCCGAGAGCTGGGACGTGTCGCCGGACGGCAAGGTGTTCACCTTCCACCTGCGCCACGGCGTGAAGTGGCACAGCAACGCCGTGTTCAAACCCACCCGGGACTTCGACGCCGACGATGTCCTGTGGACGTTCGACCGCCAGGGCAAGGACGACCACCCGTATCACAAGGTCTCCGGCGGATCGTATGACTACTATGGCGACATGGGGTTCGCCAAGCTGATCGCCGCGATCGACAAGGTGGACGACTACACCGTCAAGATCACGCTGAACGAGCCGCAATCCCCCTTCCTAGCCGATCTGGCGATGGATTTCTCCTCCATCATGTCCGCCGAATACGCCGACGTGCTGACCAAGGCCGGCAGGCCCGAGCAGATCGACCAGCAGCCGATCGGCACCGGGCCGTTCTCCTTCGTCGCCTATCAGCGCGACGCCACGATCCGCTACCGCCGGTTCGATGATTTCTGGGGGCCGAAGGCGAAGCTGGACGCGCTGGTGTTCTCCATCAACAAGGACCCGGCGGTCCGCCTGGCCAAGCTGCGCGCCAATGAGTGCCAGGTGATGAACTTCGCCGCACCGGCCGACCTTCCGGGTATCCGGATCGACACGACGCTGACCCTGATGAGCCTGCCGGGCCTGAACGTCGGCTACCTCGCGTTCAACAACGCCAAGAAGCCGTTCGACGACAAGCGTGTGCGCCAGGCGCTGAACATGGCCATCGACAAGAAGGCGATTCTGGACGCGGTGTATGGCGGCGCGGGGGAGCCGGCCAAGAACCTGATCCCGCCGATCATGTGGTCCTACGACACGGCGGTCACCGACTATCCGCACGACCCGGAAGCGGCCAAAAAGCTGCTGGCCGATGCCGGCTACCCCGACGGGTTCGACACCGATCTGTGGGCGATGCCGGTGCAGCGCCCGTACAACCCGGACGCGCGCCGCATTGCCGAGCTGATGCAGGCGGACCTGATGAAGGTCGGCGTGCGGGCCAAGATCGTGAGCTTCGAGTGGGGCGAGTACCGCAAGCGGGTGCAGAACGGCGAGCACCAGATGGCCGAGCTGGGCTGGACCGGCGATAACGGCGACCCGGACAACTTCTTCACCCCGCTCGCCAGCTGCGCGGCCGCCCGGGTGGGCGGCGGCAGCGCCTCCAAATGGTGCAACAAGGATTTCGACGCGTTGCTGGCCAAGGCCGTCGGGCTGTCAGATCAGTCCGAGCGGGCAAAGCTGTACACGCAGGCGCAGGTAATCATGCACGAGGAGGCACCGTTCTTCCTCATCGCGCACTCCGTCACCTTCCAGCCGATGCGCAAGGAGGTCACGGGGTTTGTGATGAGCCCGATCGGGGCGCAGTCATGGAACAACGTTGACCTGAAATAGCCGGTCCGGCCTCCATGCCGCGACCGAGCCTCCGGTGACGATCCTCCGCTTGCTGGCCCGACGGCTGGCGCTTGTCATCCCCACGGTTACCGGCGTCACGCTGCTGGGCTTCATCCTGGTGCACGCCGTGCCGGGTGACCCGGTCGAGATTCGGACCGGGGAGCGCGGCATGGCCCCCGAGCGGCTGGCCTACTTCCGGCATGAGCTAGGATTGGACCAGCCGCTGTGGAAGCAGTTCCTGGACTACGAGGGCCAGTTGCTGCACGGCGACCTCGGCCGCTCCGTGGTCACCCAGGAGAGCGTGTGGACCGAGTTCACCACCTTCTTCCCGGCCACGCTGGAACTGGCGACCTGCGCCATGGCGTTCGCGCTGCTGATCGGCCTGCCGCTCGGGGTCGTGGCTGCGGTGAATCGCGGCACGCCGCTGGACTACGGCCTGATCGGGCTGTCCGTCACCGGTGCGTCGATGCCGATCTTCTGGTGGGGCTTGATGGCGATCCTGGTCTTCTCCGTAGCCCTGGGCTGGACCCCGGTCTCCGGCCGGATCGACGAGCTGTTCTACGTGGAGCCGCATACCGGCTTCCTGCTGCTGGACATCCTGATCTACGGGGCGGACCCGGGGGCGCTCCGCTCGGCGTTGCGCCACCTGATCCTGCCCACCATCGTGCTCGGAACCATTCCGCTCGCCACCATCGCGCGCATGACCCGCTCGGCGATGCTGGAGGTGCTGGGGGAGGACTACGTGCGCACCGCCCGGGCGAAGGGGCTTGCGCCGAGCCGCGTGGTCGTGGTGCACGCCCTGCGCAATGCGTTGATCCCCGTAGTGACGATCCTGGGCTTGCAGGTGGGCTCCCTGCTAGGCGGCGCGATCCTGACCGAGACCGTTTTCTCCTGGCCCGGTGTCGGGCACTGGCTGGTGGAGAGCGTGCAGCAGCGCGACTACAACGTGCTGCAGGGCGGCACGCTGCTGATCGCGCTCCTGGTGATGGTGGTCAATCTCAGCGTGGACCTGCTGTATGGCGTGCTGAACCCGCGGCTGCGACGCTAGGCCGATGCTAAGGCCGGTGACGGCCTCGCCCGTTCGCCGCCCGACATCGCCCGTATCCGGTTCCAGGCGCGCATCGAGACGCTGAACGGCAGCGGTACTGTCTGCCGGAAGATCGCCAGCTTGCGAACGTAATGGTCGACGTCCCACCTCGCCTGGCTGCCGG
This sequence comes from uncultured Acetobacteraceae bacterium, assembly GCA_964235545.1. Classification (GTDB taxonomy): domain Bacteria; phylum Pseudomonadota; class Alphaproteobacteria; order Acetobacterales; family Acetobacteraceae; genus LMUY01. Next base: position 11,508 of record CAXSEG010000080.1, on the reverse strand, counting down.
TCGGGAAAACGACGACGCTGCCGGGCTGTATCAGGCGCTCGCGGCCGCCGAACGTCAGCCGTGCGCCGCCTTCCAGCACATGGATGGTCTCCTCCGAGTCGTAGAACCAGTTGAATGCGCCGGCCGTACAGTCCCATTCGACGGTGATGGCGGTACGGTCCCGGCTGCGGGACATGACCCGGTTGCGCGCTTCGGGCTTGCCGGCGAGCACCCAATCGGCATGGATCGGAGCAGGGCGCAACGCCCCGTCAATTTGGGAGATGGTGATTTCAGGTGTGCGCATGCAGACGTCCTACCGAGCAGATCTCGTTCTGTGGAAAAAACGACGTTACCATGCTCCCGCATCGCAGCTATTCGGCTGAATAGACTAGGCTATGGTGGCACCTGAACGTTTCAACGGGATGATCACCCGTGCCGCCGCCACATTGACGCAGGACAGCCGCCCCGCTTCTATCCGGCAGCACCGTCCACGCCAGGAACCCGCATGACCGTCCGTGCCGCTGCCCTCGCCTTGCTGCTGGCCACGACCGGCCTGGCCCTCCCGCCCCTACCTGGCCTGGCGCAGGCCCAACCGCACGACACCCTGACCATCGGCATCGCGCAGTTCCCGTCGTCACTGCATCCGGACATCGACCCCGAGGTGGTGCGCGCCTATGCGATGGGGTTCGTGGTCCGGCAGATCACCGCCTACGACAAGGATTGGCACAATAGCTGCCTGCTCTGCACCGAACTGCCATCGCTGCAGAACGGCCTGGCGAAGATCGAGGACCGTCCCGATGGCACCAAGGGCATGGCGGTGACCATCAAGCTGCGGCCCGGCCTGCAATGGGGTGACGGCCAGCCGGTCACCGCGAGGGACATCGCATTCACCTGGAAAGTGGGCAGCGACCCGGCCAGCGGCTTCTCCAACAACAACCCCTGGACCCGGGCGACCAGTGTGGATGTGCTGGACGACAGCACCGCCGTGCTGCACCTCGGCAAGGTGCGCGCCGACTACGCGCAATGGGACCAGATCCTGCCCGAGCACATTGAGGGTGCCGTGGTGGCCGCCGCTAGCACCGCGGGTGCTTACATCAACGGCACCAACTACAACCGGGCACCGATCAATCCGGGGCTGTATGACGGCCCCTACATGATCACCGGCTACGACAGCGGCAACCAGATCGTCTTGGAGCCGAACCCGCACTGGACCGGCACCAAGCCCGGCTTCAAGCGCATCGTGCTGCGCCACATCGAGAACACGGCGGCGCTGCAGGCCAACCTGCTATCCGGGGACGTGGACATGGTGGCCGGGGAGGGCGTGGGCCTGACCATCGACCAGGTGCTGGCGCTGCAAAAGGCCCATCCGGACCAATTCCACTATCAATACAAGCCGAGCCTCACGTACGAGCATGTTGACCTGAAGAAGGAGAACCCCTTTCTACAAGATGTGCGGGTGCGCCGTGCGCTGGTGATGGCGGTGGACCGGCAGACCCTGGTGGACCGGCTGTTTCAGGGCAAGCAGCCGGTTGCGGCGACCTGGGTCAACCCGCTCAGCCCCAATTTCGACCCGTCGATCCCCGTCGTGAAATACGACCCGGCCGGGGCCAAGGCGCTGCTGAAGGAGGCCGGGTGGACGCCCGGTGCCGACGGCATCTGCCGCAACGCCGCCGGCGACCGGCTGGAGTTCGAGCTGGGCACCACCGCGGGTAATCGCCTGCGTGAGTTGCAGGAACAAGTGGTGCAGTCCAACCTGAAGAACGTCTGCATCGCCATCGACATCAAGAACGAGCCTGCCCGCACCCTGTTCGGCGACACCATGAAGCACCGCAGCTATACCGGCATGGAGATGTATTCCTGGAGCAGCGCCGTGACCGAGACACCGCTGCGCACGCTGGACAGCTCGCAGATCCCGCAGGCAGCGAACAATTACGGCGGGGCGAACTACACGGGGTTCAGCGACCCGAAGATGGACGCCGACATCAGCGCCGCGGTGGCCGAGCTGGATCCGGCCAAGCAGAAGGCGATCTGGGCCGACATGCAGACGATCTACGCCGACGCATTACCGGTGCTGCCGCTGTTCTTCCGCTCCGAGCCCCACATCACGCCGCTCTGGCTGCGCGGTTACGAGCCGACCGGGCAGGGCGACATGAGCTGCTACTGGGCCGAGAACTGGCACGCCGGTTGATCCGTGCCACCGCGCTGTGGCTGGCGCTGCTCGGCGGCGTGGCCACGGCTGGACCGCACCGCACGCTGACGATCGGCGTCTCGTCCTTCCCGTCGACCCTGCACCCGGCGATCGACCCCGACTCGATAAAATTCTACATCCTGGGGTTTGCCGACCGGCCCGTGACCGCTTGGGACCCGAGCGGACACTTGCAGTGCCTGCTCTGCACCGAGCTGCCCAGCCTGGCCAATGGCGGGGCGGCGTTGGACGGCGCGGGCATGACAGTCACGATCCATTTCCGCCCCGGGCTGACCTGGGGGGACGGCGCACCGCTCGGTGCGGCGGACCTCGCCTTCACGGCCCGCGTCGGCCGCGACCCGAAAAGCGGGTTCGCAAACACCAAGACGTGGGAACGGGTCACGGCGGTGGACGTGCCGGACCCGCTCACCGCCGTGATGCATCTGAGCGAGCCGTACTACCATTTCGACGAGCTGGGCGAGCTGCTTCCCGCCCATCTCGAGCAGAGCGTGTTCGACGCCGCGCAGGAACCCGGCGCCTACATGCAGCGCAGCCTATACAACCGCGATCCGCTCAACCCCGGCCTCTACAACGGCCCCTACCGCATCGCGGCGCTGGAGACCGGCAGCCAGCTCGTGCTCGAGCGCAACGAACGCTGGACAGGCACGCGCCCGCTGTTCGACCGAATCGTCATCCGCGCCATCGGCAACACCGCGGCGTTGCAGGCCAACCTGCTCTCCGGCGACGTGGATTTGGTGCCGGGCGACGGTGTCGGCCTGACGCTGGACCAGGTGCTGGCGCTGCAGGCGCAGTATCCGCAGCGGTTCACCTACGCCTACAAACCGAACCTGGCGTACAGCCATATCGACCTTCAGCTCGACAACCCGATCCTCGCCGACCTGCGAGTGCGCCGCGCGCTGCTGATGGGCATCGACCGGCAGGCGATCGTGGACAAGCTGATGGGCGGGCGCGTCCCGGTGGCAAACAGCTTCGTAAACCCGCTCGAGCCGCAATACACGCCGGACGTGCCCGCCTATCCCTACGACCCGGCGCGCGCTCGGGCGCTGCTGGCAGAGGCCGGATGGACACCGGGCCCCGATGGCGTGTGCCGCAATGCCGCCGGGGAGCGCCTCAGCCTGCAGTTCAGCACGCCCACCGGCGTGCGGGCCCGCGAGTTGCAGCAGCAGGTGATGCAGAGCCAGTGGCGCGCCATCGGCGTGGAGACGGTGATCAAGAACGAGCCGGCCCGAACCCTGTTCGGCGAGACGCTGAAGCACCGCCAGTTCACCGGGCTGGCGATGTTCGCCTGGAGCGGCTCGGTGGAGAGTTCGCCGCGGCAGGTGTTGTCCAGCGGGCAAATCCCGTCCGCGGGCAATGGCTGGGGCGGCGGCGATTACACGGATTTCCACGACGCCCGCATGGATGCCGACATCGACTTGCTGGAACGGGAGCTCGACTTCGGCAAGCGCAAGCCGATCTGGGCCGAAATCCAGCGCATCTATGCCGAGCAGCTGCCAGTGCTGCCGCTGGCCTTCGGCTCCGAGGCGCATGTGTGGCCGCTCTGGCTGCACGGCGTGGTGCCGACCGGGAACAACCAGCCGACCAGCCTGGCCGTGGAAGGGTGGAGCGCCGATGAGTGACGTGCTGTCGGTAAGCGACCTCTCGGTCGGCTTCCCCGTGCCCGGCGGCGTGCGGCAGGTGGTGGCCGGCATTGGGTTCAGCGTGCCGGCCGGCCGCACCCTGGGCGTAGTGGGGGAGAGCGGCTGCGGCAAGTCGATGACGGCACTGGCGGTGATGGGCCTGGTGCCCACGCCGGGCCGCGTCGGCGGCAGCATCCGGGTCGAGGGGCGCGAGATGCTGGGCCAGCCCGCCGCGGTTTGGCGGCAGCTTCGCGGCAGCCGGGTCGCGATGGTGTTCCAGGAGCCGATGACGGCGCTGAACCCGGTGATGCAGGTCGGCCGCCAGATCGCGGAGGTGATGGTGCTGCACCAGGGCCTCGGCTGGCGTGAAGCGGGCGGGCGGGCGGTCGACGCGCTGGCGGCGGTGGGCATCACGTCCCCCAAGGAGCGCGCCGCGGCCTATCCGCACCAGCTTTCGGGCGGAATGCGGCAGCGTGCGATGATCGCGATGGCGCTGGCTTGCCGCCCCGCGCTGCTGATCGCCGACGAGCCGACGACGGCGCTGGATGTCACGATCCAGGCGCAGATCCTCGACCTCATGCTCGGCTTGCAGGACGAGATCGGCATGGCGATCCAGTTCATCAGCCACAACCTGGCCGTGATCAGCGAGGTCGCGCACGAGATCATCGTGATGTATGCCGGCCGCGTCGTGGAACGGGCATCCGCGGAGGCGCTGTTCGCCGACCCGCTGCATCCCTACACGCTGGGGCTGATCGCGACCCTGCCTGACCCGGCGCACCGCGCGGCGGAGCTGCCGGTGATTCCAGGCGGCGTGCCCAACCTGGACAGCGCGTTCCAGGGGTGCCGATTTGCGGACCGGTGCGCGCGGGGGGACGTGGGGTGCCGACGGGCGGAGCCGCCGCTGGCGGAGTTGGCGACGGGCCATTGGGTGGCTTGCTTTAAGGCGCGGCAGTAGCTTGCGACGCCTGTGCTTGCCAACTTCGACGGGGTTACCATTCGGTTGTTCTATAATGATCACCCGCCACTCCAGCTTCACGCTGAACATGGCTGTGAACACGCTATTCTGACCATGAACGACGGAACGCTTCTTGCGGGCGGGTTGCTGCCATCGGTCTTGCGTCGTGTTATCGAGTGGATGGACGTGAACAGAGCTGCGCTTGGACTTGCCTGGCAGCGGGCACGTTCGGGCGAGCCAGTAGGAGAGGTATGATGGCGGGTTTGCTGCACAACATCACCGTCCGGGCAGAGGCGGATGCGTCCAACCACACGGTGCAGATCGGATGGAAAGATGGCTCTGTGACGTTCGCAGACTTCAGGCCGCTTCTCGGTCGCGGTGTGTTCACCGTGTTACGTGACCCGGTGTTTTTCCAGAGCGCCGAGATCGTGGACGGCGGCCATGCGCTTTCCTGGCCGGGTGAGCTCGAATTTAATGCTGATGCGCTTTGGTTCGAGGCGCACCCCGAGGACAGCCCTGAAACGGTCGTGGTTCAGCGGGCACGCTTGCCTGCTTGACCGCTCTCGTCGCTTTGGACGCGATAAACGTCCATTTTACCGTCAACCGCCGCACCCTGCGCGCGGTCGAGACCGTCTCCCTTGCCATCGCGGAGGGCGAGACCCTGGCCCTCGTCGGCGAGAGCGGCAGCGGCAAGAGCACGCTGGGCAACGTCGTCGCCGGCCTGCAGACCCCCACCGCCGGCACCATGCGGTTCCGTGGCCAGCCGATCGACGCGGTCGTCCGCAAGCAGACCCAGCGCGCCATCCAGATCGTGTTCCAGGATCCGTTCGGCGCGCTCGACCCGCGCATGCCCGTTTCCTCCATCATCACCGAGCCCCTCCGCATTGCCCGCATCGGCAGCAAGGCCGAGCGCCAAGCCCGCGCTCGCGAACTGGTGGGGCAGGTCGGGCTGCCGCTGGACGCGCTGAACCGCTACCCGCACGAGTTCTCCGGTGGGCAGCGGCAGCGCATCGCCATCGCCCGCGCGCTAGCCCCCGAGCCGACGCTGATCGTGGCCGACGAGCCGCTCTCGGCGCTGGACGTGTCGATCCAGAGCCAGATCCTCAACCTGATGCGCGCCCTGCAGCAGCAGCGCAGCCTGGCCTACCTGTTCATCAGCCACGACCTGGCCGTGGTGAACCATCTCGCGGACCGGGTGGCGGTGCTATATCTCGGCCGCCTGGTGGAGGTGGCGCCGCGGGCCGAGTTGTTCGCCACGCCGTCCCACCCCTACACCCAGGCGCTGCTTCAAGCCGTGCCGCGGATCGGCAAGCGGCGCAGCCGGGGGGTCGCCATCAAGGGCGAGATGCCGAGTCCGCTCGACCCGCCGCCGGGCTGCGTGTTCCACCCGCGCTGCCCGAAGGTGCAGGAGGTGTGCCGGGTTATACCGCCGGCCCTGGAACCGGCACGGTCCGGTCAGCTCGCCGCCTGCCACTTCAAGGAATGAGTGCGTGACCCGCTTCATCTTCCGCCGCATCGCCCAGGCTGCACTGGTGCTGCTGGTGATGTCGTTCATAATCTACAGCCTGATCGGCCTCATGCCCGGCGACCCGATCGACGTGATGATCTCCTCCAACCCCGGCGCCACGCCCGAGGTGGTGGCTCACCTGCGCGCCATCTACGGCCTCGATCAGCCGATTCTGCTGCGCTACTGGCATTGGCTCGTCGCGGCGGTGCAGGGCGATTTTGGTTTCTCCCGCACCCACGCGCAGCCCGTGCTGCAGGTGCTCGCCCCCGCACTGTGGGTGACGTGCAAGCTCATGCTCGCCTCCTTCGTGCTCTCGGTGCTGCTGGCTTTTGTCATCGGCGTTGCGGCCGCGATGAAGCCGGGCGGTTGGCTGGACGGGGTCATCAGCCTGTTTGCCTTCGCCGGTATCTCGGTGCCGGTATTCTGGCTGGCGCTGGTGATGATCCTGGTCTTTGCGGTGCAGCTGCACTGGCTGCCGGCGAGCGGGCTTAGCACCGTGGGCGACGGCAGCGCGCGCGACGTGCTGCGCCACCTCGTCATGCCCGTCGGCACCCTCGCCTTGGCCAATATCGGCCAGTTCACCCGCTTCGTCCGCGCCGCCATGATCGAGACGATGCGGATGGACCATATCCGCACCGCAAGGGCGAAAGGAGCCAGGGAGGGCCGCATCGTCGTGCTGCACGCCGTGCGCAACGCCATGATCCCCGTGGTGACTGTCATGGCGCTGAGCTTCGGCACCCTATTTAGTGGCGCCCTGGTCACCGAGACAATGTTCGCCGCACCCGGCATGGGCAAGATGATCTACGACGCGATCCTCGGTAACGACTTCAACCTTGCCCTCACCGGCCTGCTGTTCGCGACGCTGATCACGCTGCTCAGCAACCTGGCCGCCGACCTCGCCTACGGCTGGCTCGACCCGCGGATCAAGCTGTGAGCGCCACCACCGAGCGCGCCGTCTCGCCGTGGCGGCTGCGCTGGCGCCGGTTCCGCAGTCATCGCGCGGGCATGGCGAGCCTGGGTATCCTGTTCGCACTGCTGGTGTTCGCGCTGGCGGCCTGGCCGACGGCGCGGTGGCTTGGCGTGGACCCCTACCAGACGGACCTGTTCGCCCAGTATGGCCCGCCGTCCATGGAGCATCCGCTGGGGACCGACGATGCCGGGCGGGACGAGTTGGTGCGGTTGATGCTGGGCGGGCAGGTCTCGCTGCTGGTGGGTGTGCTGTCGACGGTGTTCGGCAGTCTGTTCGGCCTGCTGATCGGCGTGGTAGCCGGCTATATCGGCGGGCGGCTGGACGGCGTGCTGATGCGCTTCACCGACGGAATGATCGCATTGCCGCTGCTGCCGCTACTGATCGTGCTGGCCGCGCTGGACCTGACCAAGCTGGGCTTCTCCGCCGAGTTCGCGCATTCGGGCGCCGCTGGGTTCTGGCGCGTGGTGGTGATCATCGCCCTGGTGGACTGGACGGGGATCGCCCGACTGACCCGCGCCGCCACCTTGGCCCTGCGGGACCGCGACTATGTGCGCTCCGCCCGGGCGAGCGGCGGCGGGGCGGCCTACGTGATGGCCAGCCACATCCTGCCGAACGTGGCCACCCCGCTGATCGTGGCCGTGACGCTGACGGTGGGCCGGGTGATCCTGTTCGAAAGTGTGCTGAGCTTCCTGGGCTTCGGCATCGTGGCGCCCACCCCGTCCTGGGGCAACATGCTGAACAACGCGCAGGATATGGTCACGACGGACCCGGCGATCGCAATCTACCCGGGGCTGCTGATCTTCCTCACCGTGATCGCGGTGAATTTCCTGGGGGACGGGCTGCAGCACGCGTTCGACCCGCGCAGCGAGCGATAGGTGTCCAGAGGACGCTGTCCTCTGGTGGAGTTTGGGGCAGCCCCAAGCGTTCTTAAGCCGCCTCGTTCGGCCGCCGCATCTCCTCCTCGAACGTCGCGGCGATGTGGGCGGCCAGCATGTCCGTCACCGGTTGCGTCGGGTTGCGCGCCTTCAAGAGGTGGATCTCCGACACCGGCAGTGCCGGCAGCTCGCCCGGTGGCAGCAGCCGCAAGCCCTCCGGCACCCAACTCACGTTCGAGATCGTCACCGCGAGCCCGGCCATCACCGGCGCATGCGTGCCCGCCAGCGAGGCGCTGGTGTACGCGACCCGGTAGCGGCGCCCCGCCATCTCCAGCGCGCGTAGCGCGTGGCGTCGCCAGGTGCAGCCATGGCTCTCCATCGCCAGGGCGAGCGGCAGCGGGTCCATCCGGTGCGGTGCGTGCCGGGCGGAGGTCACCCAGCGCAGCGGGCCCTCCCACAGCCGCACAGTCTCCCAACCTTTTGGCTTGTGCCCGTCGGAACAGAGCGAGAGGTCTAGTTCACCATCACGCAGGTGCTGCACGACCTGGTGTGACGGCGCGCACAGCACGTCCACGTCCACCGCCGGGTGGGACAAGGCAAACCGGCGCAGCACGCCGGGCAGATAGCGGAGGGCGTAGTCGTCAGGCGTACCAAGCCGCACCGTGCCCTGGATCGCGGGCGCACGGAATGCGCTCCATATCTCGTCGTTCAGCGCCAGGACCTCACGCGAGCGCTCCAGCAAATACCGCCCATGGCTGGTCAGGTGGACGGACCCGCCCTTGCCACGCAGCAGCAGCGTCTGCCCGAGCAGCGCCTCCAGCCGTTGCACCTGCATGGAAACGGCGGATTGCGTCCGCCCCACGCGCTCGGCGGCGCGGGTGAAACTGCCCTCCTCGGCGATGTAGGCGAAAGCGCGTAGCAGCGCCGGGTCGATGGCGGGGGCGATGTCCATGCGCATCAGTATCACTGATTTCGGACATCATGACAATTCGTTTCCGTGATCGTGCAGCGAGCGCCATCTTGCAGTTGTCATCAAGAGGAGCCGATCATGTCGCAGACGGTCATCAAGCTGCAGTTCAACCCCGCCCGCCTCTCGCTGCGCGACCGGCTGGCAATGGCCTGGCATGCCGTCGGCACGGCGTTGCAGGAATCGGCAACACGCCGCCAGCTCGGGACGCTGGACGATCGCGCACTCAGCGACATCGGCATCTCCCGCGCCCAGGCACAGTTCGTCGCCGAGGCCCCAATCTGGGACGTATTGCGCTGAACCGGATGAGGGCGTGGGTCGGGGACAAGGACGGCCGGCACGTAACCGGGCCTGGACCCTCGCTCCGGGCGCTGCAAACCGGCGCGTGCTCACGTGCCTGCCTTGAGCAAAGCGAGGGCCTGTTCCGGGCCAGCCAGGATTTCCACTAGGCGCACCCGGTCCGCCAGGCCGAGATCGCCCTCGAGGTCCTGCATCGCCACCGATGCCGCCGCCAAGCTCGCGTCGTAAAGATCGCCGCTGCCCAGCTTGCGCGCTGCCGTCTCGAAGCGCCGAAGGTCACGGGCAAAGGCCTCCATCGTGGTGATCGCGCCGTCATCGAACGAGGCGCTGATCGCCGATCGTGCCATCGCAACCGCCTGAGTAACGGCTTGGTCGAAGCTGCGGCGGGCCAGCGCGTCCGCATCGCGCCTGACCTGATCCAACTGGGCCCGGCGGTCGGCCGTCGCACTCTCCTCCAGCGCATCCAGCAAGGCCGCCACGCGATTGGCCTCCATCGCGGCCTCGCGCAGATCCGCACCGTCTTCGCCGATGGACAGGCTGCTGGCCAGGCGGTCTATGGCCTGGCCGGTCGCGCGGTCCCCCTCGCTCGCCTGTATCGCGAGCACGGCGACCTGGGCAGGCACGTGGAGGCGGGCCAGCAGAACACTGACCACCGTGTCCAGCGCCACCGGCCCCCGCGCCTTGCTGCGGGACAGGATCGGCCAAATTTCCCCGTTATCGACCCGGTCCCGCTTGCGTGCGAGCCGTTCGATCGCCGCCGCCTCATGCAGCACGGACGCCGCTGCGCGCGCGACCACGGGAAAATCCCGCATGGCGAGGCCGGTGGCGTCGTGCCAATCCGGCGGCAGGTCCAGCCGGTCCAGCACGGCCGCCGCGTCTGGGCAGAGCAACTGGACCGCCACGGCCCGCTCGTCCTGATCGACCGGCAAAGCGGCGCAGTCGGGCAGGGCGGCCTGGATCGCGGCACCCAGCAGCGAGAGCGCCGGCCGCGGCACGCCGAGTCCGCACCGCCGCCAATCCGGCAACGGCATGATGACGGGGTTGAGGGGCGTGAACAGGAGGCGGGTGAAACCGGGCGGCCGGGCGGGACGGAGCTGTGCGAGCCGGGGACGCAAGGGTGCAATCAAGGCGTCCGCCTCGCCGCGGTCCGGCAAGGCGTCCACCATGGCGACCACGCGCGTAACCTGTGCATCGCGCGCTTGCACCAGGCTCGCCTGCAGCTGCAGGACGCCGGTGCTCATGCGGCAAGCAACGCTTCGTTGCGGGCGATGATGTCCTGGACACACAGGCCGGTGCGCCAGTCGTGGTGCCCGCGGATCATGCGACGAACGTAGACAATGTTATGGACCTCGATCCGGACGCCGCTGCACTCCCCAGCCTCTCGCGGGATGACCGGCAGCAGGGACGCGATCTCCTCCAGGACGTCGCGCCGGGCCGTCGGGCTCGGGTCGGCGGACCAGAGTTGGCCGATGCGCTCCCACCCATCCACGAGCCAGTCGGCGCGGGCGAGCGTCCGGCTGAGCTCCAGCGGGTTGGTCCGCCATGCGACCAGCATCGCCATGACCTGCCCGGCCGTGCTGCGGGCGTCCAGCAGGGCCCGCTCGGCCAAAACGAGGGTGATGTCCGCCGTGTCCACCAGCATTGCCAGCAGGGCGGGGGCGTGTTCATCCGCCGCCGTGGGGAGCGACGCGGCTTCCTGCCGCAGCAGCCTCAGCCGGCCGATGGCATCCGGCAGGCGTGCGGGAGCGCTGCATGGACCGAGCCCGATCGGGGCGTAGAGTGTGGCCAGCGCCTCGAGGCTCGCGCCGATCTCGGCGGCGTCCTGGCCGAGGCGCGGTGCGATGGCGGCGATCGTGCGCTTGGCCCGGCGTTCGAGGTCGGCCGGACGCTCGTGCTCCGGCAATACGGACGCGGAGCCGGGTGGCTCCTCCTGCTGCACGAGGCGGAGCAGCAGTTGGAAGTTGGTGATGACCGTGCTCTCCCGCTCCACGGCCAGGGCGGTGCTTGCGGCCTGGCCCGCGGCGCGGCCGGCAAGCCCTTGGCTGGCGATCTCCTTGCTGGCGCGCCGGATTGTGGCGGGGGTGATGCTGCGGAGTGACGCGATCCGTTCCGTCAACTGCACGTCATGGA
>CAXSEG010000079.1:0-15343 GCA_964235545.1 uncultured Acetobacteraceae bacterium | reverse complement strand
GACTTCGCCAGCGTCTCCGCGTCGGCGACGCCGTGGACCATCTCAGCCTTCTCGTACCAGTCATGCGCGCCGACATAGGCCCGCAGCGTGTAGCTCTCGAGCGGAGCTTCCGCCATCACGGCCGGCGTCATGGCCAGGATCTCGACCGTCTCCGGTGTGCCGTCCTCCCCCGTTGGGTAGGGCAGGCCGCCGCGGAAGGTGTAGTCCACGCCGTCCACCTCGTAGCCGAAGATGCGCGCCTCGGCCCCGAATATGTCGCCATAGGTCAGGTCCGTGCCGGCGAAGGCCCAGTGCTCCGGCCGGTAGACGGTGAAGCCCCTGCTGCCGCGCGGGGTGAAGCGGCCCCAGTTTGCGTAGGTGCCGCCTAACCCGTTCACCCCCACCGTGGTGGCGCCGGGCCAGCGCACGTGCCGGTCCTCCCACGCGCTGGTCAAACGCTGCATGTCGCCGGTCTCGCGGATCGGGTCCGTGCGGTGCGCGTTGCTCTTGTAGCAGACCTGGCGCTGGCCCTTCTCCTCCAGCCGGATCTGCCAGGTGAAGTTTGCGCCGAATCGGGCGAGGTGGCCACCGCGTTCCACGTAGCCCTCGATGGCCAGTCGCATCTCGCGCGTCCAATACTCGTCATGGCCGACGATGATGGCGCAGGAGTAGCCGTCCAGCAGTTCCGGGTGCAGATGCAGGTCGGTCTGCGTGATGGTGTCGACGGCGTAGCCCTCGCCTTCGGCCCAGACGGCGAAATGCCGGTCGTATTGCGCCCAGCCGGTGGCGGCGTAGTAGTAGCTGAAGCCGTTGGCGTAGGACCATTCCTTGAAGTCGTAGCGCAGCGGCATCATCGGTTCGGGAACCGTGGCGCAGATTCGCGGCGCGTTGTCCGGCAGCCTCACCAGGCCACGGGTCCAGGGCCGTTGCAGGCTCAGCAGCGGCGACATCTCGTTGTGCGCCGGGCCGTGGCTGCCGCCGTAATGGTTGGCGCCGCCCCAGTCATTGTATGCGGTGTAGGTGCAGGTTGGCAGGATGTGCAGTAGCCGGCCCGGATGTGCCGCCACCGAGGGGCGGACGACGAAGAAATGATGCTGCACGAAACGGCCGCCCTGCAGCCGGGCCACGCTCGACTCTACCAGGTAGAAGCCGGAGGGCAGGTCGCCCGGCAATGTCCAGCTATGCAGCACCGGCCAGCCGCACCCGGCTTTGTAGGCACCCACCGGCATCGCCGTGGTCTGGCCCGGCAATTCCTCCTCCCGGTGCACGCAAGCGGGGGCCAGCCCGTCGCGCATTACCTCGATCGTCCAGGCTTGCGCATTGGTGCTGCCGTGGAACCGCACCGTCTCGCCGGGCAGGTAGGAGATGGCGTCGGTATAGACATGGATCTCGTGCCACGCCGGGTCGCCGCGCGGGGCTTCGTAGGGGCGCATCTCCTGCCAGTGGTGGTCCCCGGATGTGGGATACACCAGGCGGGGGCCGACATTGACGGTGCTGTCCGGCCGGCCGGTGGGGTCGTCGTAGAGCGGCATGCGCTCAGGCCTTCTGCAGGTTGTAGAACAGCGCAAAGCCCTCGACGATGCCCGTGACGTTGTTCCGGAAGGCGGTGGGCGGGGTGTAGCCGCCGGTCGGCAGATAGGGGATGTCCTGGAAAGCCTGCAACTGGATCTGTTCCGTGAGGCGCTTCTGGTCCGCGAAATTGTCGGCGGCGAGGAACTGGTCGCGCAGCGCCTCGATCTTCGGCAGGTCGGGCCAGCCGGAGGTGCCGGTGCGGCCGGGTCCGCGGACATAGGATTGCGTGGCCGGGTTCAGCGCGATGATGCCGGGGATGTAGTTGCACCAGGCGCTCCAGCCGCCTTTGTCCAGCCCCTCCTTGTTGGTCATCACCCGCGTCGCGACCGAGCCCCAGTCGGAGGCCTGGTAGTCCAGGTTGATGCCGGTGCGGCGGAACATGTCACCGGCGATCTCGCTCATCGTGTTCAGCGAGGCGAGGTCGGTCGGCACGGCCAGCACAACCTTCTCGCCCTTGTAGCCCGCCGCCTGAAGGTTGCGCTTGACGCGATCGTAATCCGGTGCCCCGGCCATCGTCTCCAGCCCCGCTTCCGTCGCCAACGGGGAGCCCGGTAGGAAGAAGCCGCATTTGTCGGTCCATAGCGCGCGGTTGTCGCCCATCACTGCCGTCATGTAGTCGGTCTGATTGATGGCCGGCAGGAAGGCGCGGCGGATCGCCGGATTGTCGAACGGCGGCTGCAGGTGGTTGAGGCGGATCATGCCCATCAACCCGGCCTTGTCCTTCACCTCGACCTTCACATTGCCGGATTGCTTCAGCATGGGCAGGAGGTCGGCCGTGGGCTGCTCCCACCAATCCACCTCGCCCCGCTGCAGGGCGGCGCCGGCGGTGGCGGGATCCGGGATGGTGTGCCACTCCACCCGGTCCACCCGGGCGACCTTGCCGCCGGCCAGGAAGCTCACCGGCTCGTTGCGCGGCTTGTAGCCGGCGAACCGCTCGTAGGCTGCGAGCGACCCGGCCATGCGTTCGCCCGCCATCCAGCGGAACGGGCCGCTGCCGACGATCTCCGTCACCTGGAAGGAGGGCGGGTTCTTCGCGAGCCGCTCCTGCATGACCGGGCAGTAGGAGGACGGCTTGGCCAGCGCCGTGGCCAGCAGCGGGAACGGCGTCTTGAGCTTCACGAGGAAGACGCGGTCGGAGACCTGGGTCATCTCGTTCGTGATGGCGCGGATGTTCTGGCCCAGCACGTCGGCCTTGGTCCAACGGTCGATGCTGGCGATGGCGTCACGGGCCAGGATCGGAGTGCCGTCGTGGAAAGTGGTGCCCTCGCGCAGGGTGATGCGCCAGGTGCGCCCGTCATCCTCGATCGTGTGGCCGTCGACCAGCTGCGGCTGCGCGGTGTAGCTGCTGTCCAGGCCATACAGCTGGTCGTAGACCATCATGCCGTGGTTGCGGGTCACCAGCGCCGTGTTGAACACGGGGTCGAGCAGCGTCAGGTCCGCTTGCGGAACGAACCGCAGCACGCCCGGCGCCCCGGCGGTGCCCTGGGCCCGCAGGACGTTGGGCCGGGCCAGGATCGCCGAGGCGCTGGCTAGGGCCACGAAATCACGACGCTTCACTATCGGCCTCCACGTTTGTCCACCGGGAGCTTGCGTCATAAAGCCACGCCTAGCCAAGCTCGCCTGCCACCGAGTTCCGGATGTCGAGAATGGCATCATCCGCTTTCCCACCCGGAGCATGGTGCCATGCTCCCGTGCCCGCATTCTTTGCCGAACCATTCCCTTGAGGCCGCCGGTGACGGGAGACCACATTGCGTGCATGTCCACGACCCTTCTGCCGATCGCCCCGCTCCAGACGCTGCCGGCCAAAACCGTGCCGCATGGGGGTCTAGCCTGGGTGTCCCGGCATGCACCCCGGCGCTTCCTGTCGTCCATCATCCTCGTCCTGGTCTGGCAAGCCGCGTCCAGCACCGGCCTGGTGTCGCCGCGCACGCTGGCCTCCCCGGCCCAGATCCTGGCGACCGCGTGGACCATGACGGTGTCGGGCGAGCTGCCCTGGAACCTGCTCGTCTCGCTCGGCCGCGCCGCGGCGGGGCTTGCGATCGGTGTCGCGGCCGGCACCGTGCTTGCGGTCGCCGCCGGGCTGTCCCGGCTGGGCGAGGACTTGGTGGACGCGCCGGTGCAGATGCTGCGGACCCTGCCGTTCCTGGCGCTGGTGCCGTTGTTCATCCTGTGGTTCGGCATCGGCGAGACGCCGAAGATCGCCCTCGTGGCGCTGGGCACCACGTTCCCCATCTACCTCAACCTGTACGCCGGCATCCGCGGCGTGGAGAAGCGGCTGACGGAGATGGGCCGCGTGTTCGGCCTGTCGCGTGCGGGGTTGATCCGCCACGTCGTGCTGCCAGGGGCCCTTCCGTCCGCTCTGGTGGGCCTGCGCTACAGCCTGGCTACGGCCTGGCTCTCCCTCGTGGTCGCCGAGCAGGTGAACGCCAGCTCTGGCATCGGCTACCTGATCAACGACGCGCGGGACTTCCTGCGCACGGACGTGATCCTGGTCGGCCTGCTGACCTACGCCCTGCTGGGCCTGGGCACCGATGCGCTGGTGCGTCTGCTGGAGCGGCGCCTGCTGGCCTGGCGCGTCGACCTGGTGAGGAGCTGACATGGACGGCGTGCGCATCCGCACCCTGACCCGGCAATTCGGCAGTAGCCCACCGGTGCTGGACCGGCTCGACCTCGAAATCCAGGCGGGCGAGTTCGTGGCCCTGCTCGGCGCCAGCGGCTCGGGCAAGACCACCCTGCTGCGTACGTTGGCGGGCCTGGACCCGCTGCCGCCCGGTGCCGTGGTGTCCGTTCCGCATCCCGTCGCCGTCGCTTTCCAGCAGCCGCTGCTGCTGCCGTGGAAGACGGTGTGGCGCAATGTCACCCTGGGCCTGCCCCAGGCCACCCGCGCGCAGGCGGATGCGGCGCTGGCCGAGGTCGGGCTGGCGCACCGGGCCGATGCCTGGCCCGCCACCCTGTCCGGCGGCGAAGCCCAGCGCGCCTCCTTGGCCCGCGCCCTGCTGCGCTCCCCCGGCCTGCTGCTGCTGGACGAGCCGTTCGCCGCCCTGGACGCGCTGACCCGGCTCAAGATGCACGGCCTGGTGCTGGACCTCTGGGCCCGGCATCGGCCCACCACCCTCCTCGTCACCCACGACGTGGACGAGGCGGTCGCACTCGCCGACCGCGTGCTGCTGCTCGACCACGGGCGCATCGTGCTCGATGAACGCAATGTGATGCCCCGCCCGCGGCCACGCGCCGGTGCGGACTTCGCCCGGCTGAGGACCCGCCTGCTGGACCGGCTGGGCGTGCACGAGGAGATCGCAGCATGAGCATCATTACCCGCCGGGCCCTGCTAGGCGCCGGGCTGGCGGTCGCCGCCCTGCCGCGCGCCCGCGCCGCGGACGTCGCCATGCTGCGCGCCGGGGACCAGAAGGGCGGGCTGATGTCCGTCATGAAGGCGGCCGGCGTTCTGGAAGGCCTGCCGTTCAAGGTCGAATGGAGCCAGTGTCCTGCAGGCGCGGTGGACCTGTCCTACGCCGGCGACGCCCCGACCACTTTCTCGCTGGCGGCCGGGCTGCCGGGGCGCATCGTCTCGGTGATCCGCACCACGGGCGTTGGGACCGCGGTGATGGTGCACCCCGACTCGCCGATCCAGACCGCCGCAGACCTGAAGGGCCGCACGGTGGCCGCCAATCGCGGCTCCATCGCCCACCATCTGCTGCTCGCCATCGCGGAGCAGCAGGGCTGGCCGGCCGGCACCATCAAGATGGCCAACCTGCTGCCGGCCGAGGCCAAGAGCGCGCTTGCCGCCGGGGCGGTGGATGCCTGGTGCTCCTGGGGCGTCTACCTGGCGCAGGCCAAGCTGGCGAACGAGGTCCGCGTCGTGGTGGATGGCAGCCACGGCCTGCTGTCGAACCTGTCCTACGTGACCGCGACCGACAGCGCGATAGCGGACCGCCGCCCGTCGCTGAATGAGTTCTGCCGCCGCCTGGCCCTGGCACGGCGGTGGGCACAGGCGCACCCGCCCGAGTATGCCCGCGTGCTGGCCGCCGATGTCGGCGTCAGCGAGGCGGTGGCGCGCCTCACGTTCGATACCGACTCGCCCGTACCGGTGCCGGTCGATGCCGGCGTGATCGCGGACGAGCAGAAGGTCGCCGACCGCTACCGCGACGCCGGGCTGATCCGCACGCCGGTGGACGCGGCCAAATTGTTCGACGTGTCGTTCAACGCGGCGCTGGGCGCCTGAGGGAGAGCACATCATGAGCATCGAGTTCATCGGCTTCGTCGGCCACTTCAACTCCTCCGAGACCATGGCCCGCAGTGGCCCGGCGATCGACCCCGGCTACATCGCGGCCTCGGCCAAGCTGCAGGAATATGCCGGGTTCGACCGGGTGCTGGTGGCCTTCAGCGCCACGTCCGGCGAGAGCATGATGGTGTCCCAGCACATCGCCGCGTCCACCGAACGGCTGGGCCTGATGGTCGCGCACCGGCCCGGCTTCGTCTCGCCGACCCTGGCTGCCCGGCAGCTCGCGACGCTGGACCATCTGTCCCAGGGCCGCGCCGCCGTGCACATCATCACCGGCGGCAACGACACGGAGATGGCGCAGGACGGCGACCACCTGACCAAGGACGAGCGTTACGCCCGCACCAGCGAGTACCTGGACGTGATGCGCCAGGAATGGACCGCGGCGGCGCCGTTCGACCATTACGGCAGATACTACCAGGTCGACCACGGCTTCTCCGACGTGAAGCCGTTCAACCCCGCCGGCATCCCGGTCTATTTTGGTGGCGCGTCGGACGCGGCGGTCCCGGTCGCCGGCAAGCACGCGGACATCTACGCCCTGTGGGGCGAGACGCACGATCAGGTGCGCACCCTGATCGCCCGCATCCGGGCGGCGGCGGCCGAATACGGGCGGGTGCCGCGCTTCAGCCTGTCGCTGCGGCCGGTGCTGGCGGACACGGAGGAGAAGGCCTGGGCCAAGGCGGACGACATCCTGGTCCGTGCCCGGGCGCTGCGGGAAGCCGGGCACGCCGGCCGGTCGCGCTTCAACGCGCGGGAGACCACGGCGGCGCCGCCGAACGAGGGCTCCCGCCGGTTGCTGGCGGCAGCGGCGCAGGGCACCCGGCTCGACAAGCGGCTCTGGACGGGGATCGCCGCGCTCACCGGCGCCCAGGGCAACTCCACGGGGCTGGTCGGCACCCCGGACCAGGTCGCGGACGCGATGATGGATTACTACGACCTCGGCATCACGACCTTCCTGATCCGCGGCTTCGACCCGCTCGTGGACGCGGTGCAGTATGGCCAGGACCTTATACCGCGGGTACGCGCTCTGGTGGCGGACCGCGAGGCGGCCCGGATTGCGGCCGAGTAGCGCTCGGCCACTCTTCTTCATCGACGTCTCGCGTGGCGGCCTAGTGGACGAGGACCGCTCTCAGGCCGTCACCAATGGACGGTGATTCAGCCGCCATAGCACCAGCGCGAACACCAGCACGATCAGCCCTGCAGCGAGGACGCTGCCCGGCGTAGCGCCCAGATGCTCAAACCATTGGGTGTAGAAATGAATACCGGCGAACACCGTAACCAGGTTCAGCACCCAGCGGCGATTACTCAACCCGGCCCACACCCCCGTAGCGAGCAGCGCGAGCGCCCAGCCGGCCGAGAACGCCACGTCCGGGACGGCGCGATGCGGCATCGGCAGCCAGTCCACGTCATCACCCCACAGGGAACCGACCCAGAACCCCAGGTTGACCAGCAGCACCGCGGTGCGCGCCACGATGGTGAGCAGGCGCTCCCAGTCCGCTGCCGCGAACCGCGAGGCGACGTGCGCGGCCAGCGCCAGGGTGGAAAACGCGAGCACGGCGGCAAGCGGCTGGCGCACTTCCAATTTGTAGAAGGCATGCTGGTATGAACTGCTGCTGCCGAGCACGGTGAACAGCACGATTACGGTCGATGCGGCGAGCAGGCCGCTGCGGGCCAATGCTGCCGAGCCGGCGAACAACGCCGCCACGAGCAGGCAGGCGTTGGTGAAACTCATGACCGGTACCGCATCGAAGTCGCCGGGCTGGAGCACACCTTGGCTGAGCAGGATGATGCCGGCGGCCAGCAGGAGTGCCGCGATCAGGATGCAGATGTTGGCCAGCACGGCCCATCCTGCCCGACGCGACATAGCCAGCCCGATCCCCACCGCCATCAGCACCCCACCGAGCACGACGCCAGTGACCGGATTGGGAAGTATGGCCAAGCTTCCCCCCGTCACGGCCAGCACGCCGAAGCCAATCAGGATATTGACCAGCAGAAGGCCGGTGTCCCGCCGCCCGAGGGCGGCGAGCCGGTCGTGCTCCGCGACGGTGATGGCGCCGTCCCGAAGCAGCTTGGACAGGTCCAGGGTGACTTTCATCGTCTTACCTTAGCCTCGGTCGCTCGAGTGGTGGCAATCACGTCGAACCGGACGAGCGTGCCATCGCTCCAGCCGGGCGATCCCCTCATACTGTACCGGCTAGACTTGCGACCGGAGGGTCAAGCGGCTGCGCCCCGGCTCAGGCGGGGAACGCCCGGTCGAGGTCTGCCAGGTCCTGCTCGGACAACCGCAAGGTCAGGGCGGCCGCGTTCTCGCGGACATGGTCGGGGGAGCCGGACTCGGGGATGGAGATGGTGCGCCCGTCGCGCATGGTCCAGGCGATCGCGACGGCGGCGGGGCTGACACCCAGCCGCGACGCGACGCGACGGAGTCCGGCATCCTGCAGCAGGCCACCACCGCTTCCAAGCGGCGAGTAGGCCATGAGGGGCATCCCGTGCCGTGTGCACCACGGGATCAGCGCGCGCTCGGCTCCGCGTTCATCGAGCCCGTATCGCACTTGGTTCGCGGCACAGGCAGTGCCGCCGGGCAGGCGGAACAACTCCTCGAGGTCGGAGACGCGGAAGTTGGACACTCCCCAGCGCCGGATGCGCCCCTCCTGCCGCAAGGCCTCGAAAGTGTCGACCGCGGGCCGCAGGTCGCCGAGCCCACCGCGCCAGTGCAGCAAATACAGATCGAGGTGGTCGGTGCCGAGCCGGGCCAGGCTGGCGGCGCACGCCTCGCGGATCCCTGAGCGGGTGGCGTGGTTGGGCAGCACCTTGGACACGATGAACACGCTGCTGCGGTCAGAAGCGACCACGCGTGCCACCATGCTCTCGGCACGCCCGCTGCCATAGAGCTCGGCGGTGTCGATCAGCGTCATGCCGAGAGACAGCCCGGTCCGCAGCGCCTGCTCCTCCTCCGCTGCGGGATGGCGCCCCTGTGCCAGATGCCAAGTGCCTTGGCCGAGTGCCGGTGCAGTGCCGCCCAATGGCAGTTGTACCGTGGGGCGGGCGGGTTGCGCCCGGCTGTGGCCCGTCGAGAGTGCCAGGGCGGCTCCGGCCATGCCGAGCTGGCGTCGTGTCAAACGAGACATCACGTGTTTACTCCTCTTCAACCCGTCAGGCGCTGGCCGTGGCCGCGAAGCATGGCGGCGACGAACTTGCGCGAACAACGCGGCGGGAGGAGGTTAGTCTCTGCAATGGCCGTCGTGAACATGCTTCATCGGCTTGAAGGGTGGCTGCAGCACAGGACTTGGTTTGCTGCTACGCAAGGGCCGGCGCGCGCGTTGTAAGCCATCGCTGACACTCAGGTCCGTCACCACCACCGGAGAAACCAATGCACGACAAGATGATCACGACGCGGCGCGCTGCCCTGATGCTGACGGCAGGAGCGGTCGCGGCTGCCGCGGCCCGTCACCCGGCCCGAGCGCAACCTGCGGCTACGGCGCCGGGGAAGAGCCGCATCGGCATCATCGGCTCGGGCCACATCGGCAGCACCGTCGGCAGCCTCTGGGTGCAGGCGGGCCATCCCGTCCTGTTCTCCTCCCGGCATCCCGAGACGTTGAAGCCCCTCGTGGACGGGCTGGGTCCTCTGGCCGAGGCTGGCAGCCCGCAGGCGGCGGTGGCCTTTGGCGACGTCGTGTTCATCGCCGTGCCTTACGGCGCAATGCCGGCGATCGGCCGCGAATTGGCCCCGGCCCTTGCCGGCAAGGTGCTCATGGACGCCGGCAACGCCGTTGCGGCCCGCGACGGCGACGCTATGACGGTTGTCAACGATAAGGGCATCGGCGTCGCAACCGCCAGCTTCTTTCCCGGCGTCCGGGTCGTGCGCGCCTTCAACGTCCTCAACTACCGGGTCCTCCAGGCCGAGGCGCACCACGCAGGCGCGCCGATTGCCATCCCGATCGCGGGTGACGATGCGGGTGCCATCGGCATCGCATCCGCCCTGGTCCGGGACGCGGGCTTCGAGCCGGTGGTGGTCGGGCCCTTGTCGAGCGCGGCGCAGTTCGCCATGGGCGGGCCTGGCTACGGCAAGCAGGTGGACGCGCCGGCGTTGCGTACGATCCTGAGCCTGCCAGCGGCGCCGGCCCGGTAGGGACCCGGCGATGAGCGGTGTGCAGGCGACGCCGGCCGGCTCTCCGGTGGAGCAAGGCTTGGCGTATCGCCTCCTGCGGCGGATCGTGGACATCCGGCCGACGGAGGCGCAGGCCCTGCTCTGGGCCTGGCTCTACATCTTTACCGTCCTCTGCTCCTACTCCGTGATGCGCCCGATCCGCGACCAGGCCGGCATCGCGGGGGGCGTGAACAACCTGCAGTGGCTGTTCACCGGCACGCTGCTCGGGATGCTGGCGCTGAACGTGCCGTTCGCCTGGCTGGTCCGCACCATGCCGCGCAGCCGCTTCATCCCACTGACCTACCGGTTCTTCGCCCTGAACATCCTGCTGTTCGCGGCAGCGCAGCATTATGCAACGGGTGACGTCGCGGTGTGGGTCGGGCGCGTGTTCTTCATCTGGACGTCGGTGTTCAACCTGTTCGTGGTGTCGGTGTTCTGGGCGCTGCTGGTCGATCTGTTCACCGCCGAGCAAGGCAAGCGCCTGTTCGGGATCGTCGCTGCAGGGGCCTCGGTGGGCGCGATCGTCGGATCGGCCCTCACGGCCTCGCTGGCGGAACTGGTCTCGCCCTCGCTCCTGCTGCTGGTGTCCGCCGTCTTGCTGGAGGTGGCGGTGCTCTGCGTCCGCCGGCTTGGGCGACTTTCCTCGGCGCTCAGCAAGCCCCAGTCAGCGGGCGGCGAGCCGCGCCAGGCCGAGGCCGACCGGGAGCTGACGGAGCGTCAGGCGGAGCAGCGGAGTGCTGCGGTGCCGATTGGCGGCGGGGTGTTGTCCGGCATCGCGCGCGCCCTGGGCCAACCCTATCTGCTCAACGTCAGTATCTTCCTCATGCTGTTCTCGATCACCTCCACCTTCCTGTACTTCCAACAGGCGTCGATCATCGGTGCTACCCTGAGATCGCGTGCGGCGCAGACGCAGTTCCTGGCGACGATCGACCTGACCGTGAACGTGCTGACGCTGCTGACCCAGGTGTTCCTGACCGGCCGCATCGTCCGGGTGCTGGGTGTCACCGCGACCCTGGCCCTGCTGCCGGGCTTCAGCATAATCGGTTTCGCCGCCATGGCCGCCGTGCCGCGCCTCTCCAGCATCGTGACGTTCCAGGTGCTGCGCCGTGCGGCCAACTTCGCTATCACCCGGCCGACGCGGGAGGTGCTGTTCACGGTCCTGCCGCGCGAGGACCGCTACAAGGCCAAGAGCTTCATAGACACCGTGGTCTACCGCCTCGGCGACCAGGTCGGCGCCTGGTCATACGCCGGGCTGGTGGCACTCGGCTGGACGCTGCACGACATCGCCCTCGCGGCGATCCCCATCTGTGTCCTATGGCTGTGCAACGCCGTGTGGCTCGGCCGGCGGGAGATCAGGATGGCGGCCGACCGCTCGGCGGAAGCGGCGGCAGCGGCGTGATCCCTTGAAGCAAGGAGGACAGCTTGGAAAATGACACGCATCCTGGCCGCCGCCACGCGCTAGCCTTGCTGGCTGGCGCCGTGGGCGCGGCGATAAGGGGCAGGCCAACCCTGGCGCAGGGCACCGGGTCGCTACAGGCACCTGGCCGAATTTTCGTGACGGGGTCCTCCGATGGGCTTGGCCTGGAAGCGGCGAGGCAGCTGATCGCGCTGGGGCACCGCGTCGTCCTGCACGGGCGCAACCGCAAGCGGGCAGACGACGCACTTGCCGCAGCACCCGGCGCCGAGGCGGCCGTGGTGGGGGACGTGTCGATCATCGCGGAAACCCGCGCGCTTGCCGAGCAGGTCAACACGATCGGGGCGTGCGACGCGGTGATCCACAACGTCGGGATCGGCGGCCGGAGCGGCGGCGAGCGGACCGTGGACGGCCTGGCGCCAATCTTCGCCGTCAACACGCTCGCTCCCTACATCCTGACCGCGCTGATCCGCAAGCCGCGCCGCCTGGTCTACCTCAGTTCGAGCGCATCGCGCGGCGTGCGGCTCGATCCGGCGAACCTGGCGCTCGGCGGCCCCGGCGTGGACGGCTGGTCTGCCTACGGCGCCTCGAAGCTCGAGGACGTGCTGCTCGCCTTCGCCATCGGCCGTCGCTGGCCCGGAATTATGTCCAACGCCATCGACCCCGGCTGGGTGCCGACCCAAATGGGCGGCACCGGCGCGCCGGACAGTGTCACGGAGGGCGCCGGAACCGGCGTCTGGCTCGCCACCAGCGACCAAGCGGCGGCACAGGTGTCGGGCCGCTTCTTCTTCCATAAGCGCGAGCAGGCACCCAACCCCGAGGCAAACGATCGGTCTCTCCAGGATCGCCTCGTGGCGGAGTGCGAGCGTGTATCGGGGCTACGCATCCCAGCATGATCGCGCGGGACATGGGTGCCCCGCGGAACCGCAGCATGGCAGCCTCCCACGGTCGCGGGATCGACCGGGCAAAGCGGGCTACCCATTTATCCTGAGGACAACTAGGTAGTCGTCCCTGGTTTTGAGAGTGAGCGACGATGGTCAAACGACGTAAACAGGAAGATATCGCAGGTATCCTCGAATTCGAGGGGCGCGGCAGCGACGATCCGGAGCTCTTGGAGTGGGTTGCCGATCATAAAGCCCGAAATGGCGGCAAAATCCGCGTCAGCCGAGGCGCCAAGGGCACCAGGGTCATGTTCAGCAAGGAGGCTGACATGGCGTTCTGGAAACAGCGGGCTGGAAAGGTTGGAACCTTGGGTTGACATAACCCATCAGTATACGCGCTGGCCCAAGGGCACGCGCGTTTCTGCGCCCGATGGCCACGGCGCACCGGCGCCCTGCTATCGCCTCGTCTCGCTTCGTCGCATCGGCATGGTGTCGATCAGTGTAATGATGTCAGACGTGGCGACCGGGTTCCTAAGGCGCGACTTCACGCCGCCATCCTTGCCCACCAGCAGGATCTCGAACTCCGCCTGCGGAGCCGTGCCTAGCTCAGGCCGCGTCCGCCGCGCGGCCTCGGGTGTGATGTCCTGAACCACCACGTCACGCTCGCGCAGTGCGGCACCGTCATTCGCCAAATCCGCGTGCTGTCGTGCGACGCGCGGATCCGTCGGCCACCCGACCACGACGACCAACCGGTGAGGTGACTGCGCGGCTGCTGTCATTGCCATCAGCCCCAATGCTATAACGCCCCTTCTCAGTGCCATGAGCATCAGATGCCTCCAAGTGCTGCAATATGACGAAGATTGGAGTGGTTCACCAAGAGCCCGAGTGTGACGATACTGGGCGAGCCAGCCTGGTCCCGTTGTCGTGGTGATAACGACTGCGCCTAGCACAAGGCTCCGGGCCAGGCCCCGTCATCGTCTCCCGGCCCTCTGCGCGTCATCGCCTACAATGGGATCCAAGTCATGAGCCAGTCAGACGCTGCGATACCCGGTATGACCGTCCCAGCGCCGCGGGCTGGGCGCCGTCTCCATCCGGTGCCCGTCAGGGTCATGCACTGGATCAATGCCGTGGTCATGCTGGTCATGGTCGCTTCGGGCTGGGGGATCTACGACGACGACGTGATCGTCCACGGATTCCATTTCAGCAAGTTCGTACGGCTCGGCGATTGGGCGGCCTGGAGCCTCAACTGGCATTTCGCCGGCATGTGGTTCCTCGTCCTCAATGGGCTGGCCTATCTGGCCTACGGCTTCGCAAGCGGGCGCTTGCGCGAGCGGCTGCTGCCGATCCGGCCGGCCGAACTGGTGCGGACGGTCACCGACACGCTGCACTTCAAGTTCGCGCACGAGGATATCACCGTCTACAACGCGGTGCAGAAACTGCTTTACATCGTCGTCATCCTCGCCGGCGTCTCCCAGGTCGTCACCGGCCTTGCTATTTGGAAGCCGGTCCAGTTTTCCGGCCTAGTCTCGCTGCTCGGTGGCTTCCAGACCGTACGGGTGCTGCACTTTGCGGGTATGGCGGTGATCGTCGGTTTCCTGGTCGTGCATGTGGCGCTCGCATTGCTCGTGCCCAGAACCCTATGGGCGATGTTGGCTGGCGGTCCGCGCCTCGCCCTGCGCGGCCACGGCAAGCCGGTCACCCGGTCATGAGGTCACTCTTCCGTCCCAGCCACGTCCCAAACCGGGCCATCCTGGACGACCATCGCCCGTTGCTGCGGTCACTCGAACGCCGTGGCCTGATCCGTAACGGCCTGTCCTTGGGTGCGCTGACCATGATGACGGGGTGCGACGTGACGCGGCCCAAGGCGGTCGACGCGGCATTGCTCGCCATCTCCCGGCTGAACGATGGGGTTCAGGAACTGATCTTCGACCCGACCAAGCTCGCGCCGACCTACCCGGCGTCGATGGTACTGAGGCCGCCGAAGTTCAACGCCTACTACGACGTCATGGACGTCAAGCCGGTGAACGGGACCGATTGGCGCCTCGAACTATCCGGGCAGATCGCCGACAAACGACCCTGGAGCCTGTCGGAGATCAACGCGCTGCCGCAGCGCGACATGATCATCAAGCATGTCTGTGTCGAAGGGTGGGACTATATCGGCCAGTGGTCCGGCGTTCCCCTGCGCAGCTTCCTCGAACGGGTGGGCGCCGACCTGCGCGCCAAATACGTCGCCTTCAAGACGGCCGACGACTATCCCAGCAGCATCGACATGGCGACGGCCCTCCACCCCCAGACGCTGCTCGCAACCCAATATGCCGACGAGACGCTTGGCGACCCGTTCGGCTACCCTCTTCGCCTGCGGATGTCGACGAAGCTCGGCTACAAGAATCCGAAGTGGATCACAGCCCTGGAAGTGACGAACACGTATTCCGGCGGCTACTGGGAAACGCTCGGTTTTCCCTGGTTCGCCGGGATCTGAGCGATGAAAGGCAGGCCTTGCTGTGTCCGCTCCCAATCGGTAACGGCGCGTCCGCCCAGAGCCAAACAACAGCTCCTGCCGCAAGGCCGGGCTCGCCGCGAGCATCCCGAGCGAACGGGCCAGCAGCTCCTTGTGGCCCGGCGGAAATAGCAGGCAGTCAGCCGGAGCGCCTCGGCCCGCCGCCCCTGCCGGAATGCCACCATGCCGGCCAGATGCAGCGCGTCGGGCTTCTCTGGCATCGCGGCTAGAGCGGTTTGCGTCCGTTGCGGATCGTCAGGGCTTCCCCGACACGGGTCTGATGTGATTCACCCCGCGGGCTGGGCAGGAGGCGGTGACGAACTGCACGTAAGCCGTTCGGCTGTAGCCCAGCACCGCGACGAACACCGAAAGTGGATCAGCACCGCGGCGGATCACCGCCCAGTCGACCTGCAACTGTCGGCCAGGCTCCGTCTCGAAGCGCACCACCGGCTCGACGGGCAAGACGGGACGCAGCACGGCAAGGTGCTCACGCAAGATGGTGATCCCGCCCGTGTAGCCCTGCGCCCGCAACTCGCCCAGCAGCACCGTGCCGGGTAGCCGCTCCGGATGGGCC
>CAXSEG010000078.1:0-15393 GCA_964235545.1 uncultured Acetobacteraceae bacterium | reverse complement strand
GGATACAGATGCAGGTCCAGCGTCTTGCCGGCTGGGCAGGCGGCAGCCGCCTTCTTCAGCAGATCGACGTAGACGGTACCCTCATACGTGCCGGCGGCATTGCCGCAGAGGTCGCCGAGCGTGTGCAGCTGCTTGGGATTTCCCTTCGCGACGTCGAAGGATTCCGGGTTGAAGAAGATCCCGCCGGAGAAATCCATGACCTTGGCCCGCGCCGGGCGGACGTACATCGCGTCCGCCATCAGCTCGATGCGGCCACTCTGTACCGCGGGGATCAGGCTGGCGAACGGCATCGCGACCACGTCCAGCTTGGCGTCAATGCTCTCCCGCTTGAGCACCTCGCGCAGGATGTCAGGAAGCACCCCGGCGGCGTCATTGGTCTTAGCGTCGATGTAGGAGAGCGGTGCGTCGTTGGACGTGCCGATGCTGAGTACGTGCGTACTGCGTGCGGTGTCCAGCAGGTCCGCTGCCATGGCATGGCCGGACAGCAAAGCGGCCGTGAGCACCGCCCCGCAGGCGAGGATTGTCCGAAGCCGCATGATCGCTGGTCCCCGCTTGTTGCCGTAGGATGCTATCGGGCTGCCGGGCAAGATGCCAGGGCGGTCGAAGCCATGTCCTACCGGTTCATCAGCACCGGCAGGTCCGCGTTCTCCAGCACGTGCCGGGTGACGCCGCCCAAGATCAACTGGCGCAGGCGGGAGTGGGAGTAGGCACCCATCGTCATCAGGTCGGCACCGAACTCGCGCGCCGCGGCCAGCATGCCGCCGCCCACTTCGCGATCCAGCGGACGGAAGGTCGCCATCTCCGCCTGCACCCCGTGCAGCGCCAGGTAGGCGGCGAGTTCGCGCGCCTGCGGCCCGTTGCGCTGGTATTCGGCTGATGAGAGGATCCGTACCGCCTCCGCCTGCTTCATCCATGGCAGCCCTGCCTGCACCGCCGCGGTGCTCTCCCCCGTGCCGTTCCAGGCCACGGCGACGCGCTTCCCGAGCGTGGGGCGGGCGTGGTGCGGGGCGATCAGCACGGGGCGCCCGCTGTCGAACAGTACGGCGTGCAGCGCGTCGGAGGAGGAGACGTCATCGCCCGACTCCGGATGCGGCACGATGGTGAGGTCGGCCAGCCGGGCCTGCTGCGCCACCACGTCCTCCTCGCGCCCTGTCACGGTGGCGAAGGTGGCGGTCGGGTGGTCGGCCTTGGCGGTCGGCTGCTCGATGTGGATGCCGGCCGCGTCGATCGCACGGTCGAACATGATGCGGACGGCGGAGGAGCGCTCCCCGCTCTCCCGCTCGGTCGCCTGCATCATCTCCTGGATCATGGCACCCGACAGCCCCTCACCCGCCAACGGCGCCACGTCCCGGCTGTCGGTGCGCACGTGCAGGCCGAGCAGGTGCGAGTTCCATTGGCGCGCGATGGTGATCGCGGTCGCGATCGCGGCCTCCCCCGCGACGGTGCCGGTCAGCGGCAGCAGCAACTTGCGTATCGGCATGGTGGCAAATGTCCTTCCAGGGCTGCGGCTTTTGCGCCAGCATGGTCGAGCGGACCTGGCGGGTGCAAGCGCGACGTGAGCTCGTGGGGAAAGAGAGACGGGTCGGCCTTAGCCCATCCCGCTAGCGCCCACCCCTCCCAGCAACGCCCGGCATCTCCCCACCGCGGTCTCGTCCGCTGCAACCCGGTGCCAGCCGATCGGCCCCGGATCGACCCCGGCAAGCCGCCGCAGCACCGCCCCCGTCGCGTCCGACGCATCCCCCGTGCGGGCTGTCACCCGGCGAGCCAGCTCCGCCAGCGGCGCCTCCAGCCAGATCCCGGTGAACGGCACGCCGCACCCGGTCACCGCCGCCCGCAGCGCCGGTGACAGGAAGGTGGCATCGGCGATCACCCCGTGCGGGGCCGCCGCCCTCACCACCTCGAGCAGGGCGGCATCGACGCGGGCGTTGGCCTCGGGCGAATACGCCTCGCGCCCAAGCCGCTGCTCCGGCGCCACCCCGTGCAGGCACTTGCGGATCTCGTCGCTGCGGACGATCAGGGCACCCGGCGCACCACCCAGGCCGGGGGCGAGGGCGCGGGCCAGGGTGGACTTGCCCGTGCCCGGCAGCCCGCCGATCGCCACCACCTGCCCCGGAGCCGGGCGCAGATAGGCCAGTGCCGCCTCCAGGTAGCCCCCGTCCCCCGTGACATGCGCCCGCACCATGGCCCGGCGGGACAGGAAGGGCGGCAGCAGCCGGACCAGCGCCGCATCGCCGGTGCGTGCCACGTAGCGGTTCAGCACCCGGTTCGCCGCCGGGCGGCCGGCACGGCGGTCCAGGTCCATCAGCAGGAAGGCGAGGTCGTAGCCCAGGTCGATCGTGGCCATCGCCTCGTCGAACTCGATGGCGTCGAACGGCGCCGGCACACCCTGCCAAAAGCAGATATTGCCGAGATGCAGGTCGCCATGCGCCCGGCGGACGAACCCGGCCGCCGCCCGCTCGGCCAGCAGCGGCCCGGCCGCGTCCAGCGCCTGCTCCGCCTCCCGCAGCCAGGCATCCACGGTGTCGGGCGGCAGGCCGGCCTGCCGTGCCGCGCGGGCGTTGCCGCGGGCGTTCTCCGCCGGATGGCCCGGGTCCTGGACGGCGACAGGATCCCGCCTTGCATGGTCGGCGGCCACCATGTCCCCCAGCGCATCCAGTAGCGCGTCCGGCAACCCCGCCTCCAGCCGGGCGAGCAGGAAATCCGCGGCCGGGATCGGCGCCATGCGGAGCACCCACTCCACCACCTCCCCCTCGCCGCCCAGCGCCAGGCTGCCACCGGGCGCACGGGTGATGGGCAGCACGTCACGATACAGGCCGGGTGCCGCCGGGCCGTTAATGTCGAGCTCGCGATGCAAATAGTGCCGCCGCGCATCAAGCGCCGTGAAGTCGAGGAAGGAGAGGCGGACGGCGCGCTTCAGCTTCCAAACCGTGTCCGCGCCGACATACACAGCGGAGATTTGCGTCTCCTGCGGCGGCCGGCCCGCCAACTGCTCGAGGAACGCGCGAGCCTCCGCCTGTTCGGCCATCGTCCCTGAACCGGCGCGCTAAGGGTAGAGCGCCTCCGAACTCCAGCCATCCGCACCCGGCTTGTACACCCGGCGGTCATGCAGGCGGAACGGCATGTCCTGCCAGAATTCCATCGCCTCAGGCGTCACCCGCCAGCCGAACCAGTTGGCCGGGCGCGGGATGCTGTCGCTGGGATACCGCTCGTCCACCTCCGCCACCCGGCGCTCCAGCTCGGACCGGCTCGGCAGCGGGCGGGACTGGTCGGACGCGATCGCGCCCAGGCGGGAGATGCGGGCGCGGCTGGTGAAATACGCGTCCGACTCCGCCTCGCTCACCGGCGCCACGGCGCCCTCCACGCGCACCTGGCGGCGCAGCGTCTTCCAATGGAACAGCATCGCCACGTGCGGGTTGGCGGCCAGTTCGCCGCCCTTGCGGCTCTGCCCATTGGTGTAGAACACGAAGCCGCTTGCATCGACGCCCTTCAGCAGCACCATCCGCACCGAGGGCCGTCCGTCCGGCGTGGCCGTGGCGACTGCGAAGGCGTTCGGGTCGTTGGGCTCGCTCGCCTCCGCTTCCGCCAGCCAGTCCTGGAACAGGCGGAACGGATCGGTGGTGACGGGCAGGGTGGTGGGAGCGAGGTTCGTGTCGGGCATAGCCCTAGTGTGGGGCGTGAATCGGGCTTCGCCAAGCCGCGCTTCCTTGGCCGCCCCTTCCCTTGCCGCCCCGCCTATGTCACCACAGCCGACACTCCACGACCACACGATCCAAGACGGGAACGCTTGCCATGCCGGACACCATCGTGCGGTCCAAACCCGCAACCGGCAGCCTGATGGCCGGCAAGCGCGGCCTGATCATGGGAGTCGCCAACGACCGCTCGGTCGCCTGGGGCATCGCGGCGGCCTGCGCGGCGCAGGGGGCGGAACTGGCCTTCACCTACCAAGGCGACGCGCTGGAGAAGCGGGTGCGCCCGCTGGCGGAGGGTGTCGGCAGCCGGCATGTGCTGCCCTGCGACGTGTCCAGCGACGCCAGCATGGATGCGGCGTTCGGCGCGCTGCGCGAAAGCTGGGGGGAAATCGACTTCCTGGTCCATTCCATCGGCTGGGCGGACAAGGCGTTCCTGCGCGGCAAGTACATGGACACCCCGCGCGAGGCGTTCCTGACCGCGCTGGACATCTCCTGCTACTCGTTCACCGCCGTCTGTGCCCGGGCGGTGCCGATGATGAAGAACGGCGGCTCCCTCCTGACCATGACCTATCTCGGCGCCGAGCGGGTGATGCCGCATTACAACGTGATGGGCGTGGCCAAGGCGGCGCTGGAGGCATCGGTCCGCTATCTGGCAGCCGACCTCGGCGGACGGGGCATCCGGGTGAACGCGATCAGCGCCGGGCCGATCAAGACCCTGGCAGCCAGCGGCATCGGCGATTTCCGCTACATCCTGCGCTGGAACCAGTACAACTCGCCGCTGGAGCGCAACACCACGATCGAGGAAGTCGGCGGTGCCGCGGTCTACCTGCTCTCGGACCTTGCTTCCGGGGTGACGGGCGAGGTGCACCACGTCGATAGCGGCTACCACACCGTCGGCATGAAGAACCCGACGGCCCCGGATATCAACGTCGCCCCGCCCGAGTAAGCGCATCGGCCCCGCTTCATGAGCCACAACACCTTCGGCCACCTGTTTCGCGTCACCACCTGGGGCGAGAGCCACGGCCCAGCGATCGGCTGCGTGGTCGATGGCTGCCCGCCGCTGATCCCGCTCACCGAGGCGGACATCCAGCCCTACCTCGACCGCCGCCGGCCCGGCCAATCCCGCTTCACCACCCAGCGGCAGGAGCCGGACGCCGTGCGTATCCTGTCCGGCACGTTCGAGGGGCGCACCACCGGCACCCCGATCGCACTACAGATCGAGAACACCGACCAGCGTTCGCGCGACTACGGCGCCATCGCGGATCAATTCCGTCCCGGCCATGCGGACCTCACCTACCAGCTGAAATACGGCATCCGCGACCCGCGCGGCGGCGGCCGGTCCTCCGCGCGGGAGACGGCGATGCGGGTGGCGGCCGGGGCGGTTGCCCGGCGCGTGCTGGACGGTGTCACGATCCGTGGCGCGCTGGTGCAGATGGGCGGGCACGCGATTGACCGCAGCCGTTGGGATTGGGCCGCGACCGAGGCCAACCCGTTCTTCTGCCCCGACCCGGTGGCCGCCACCGCCTGGGAGGAGGAATTGGCGGCGGTGCGCAAGCGCGGCTCCTCCGTGGGGGCGGTGATCGAGGTCGTGGCGGAGGGCGTGCCGCCCGGCCTGGGCGCGCCGGTCTACGCCAAGCTGGACGCCGATATCGCGGCAGCCCTCATGGGCATCAATGCGGTCAAGGCGGTGGAGATCGGCGCCGGGTTCGCCGCCGCCGCGCTGCACGGCGAGGACAACGCGGACACCATGCGCATGGACGACGGCGCCGTGGCGTTCGGGGCCAACCACGCCGGCGGTATCCTCGGCGGCATCTCCACGGGGCAGCCGGTGGTAGCCCGGTTCGCCGTGAAGCCGACCAGCTCCATCCTGATGCCACTGCCCTCGGTGGACCGGCTCGGGCGGGAGGTGGATATGGCCACGCACGGCCGGCACGACCCCTGTGTCGGGATCCGCGCCGTGCCCGTCGGCGAGGCGATGCTGGCCTGCGTGCTGGCCGACCACCTGCTGCGCCACCGGGCGCAGAACCCGCAGGCCATCACGATGACACGCCTGCCGCAAACCTGACCGATAATCACGGGTATGTGACTACATTGGCCTATGGCAAGCCCCTTAAGTTACCAGCCATGAATGAAGAGTCAGGCTCCGTCGACACAGCTGCGCTGCAGGCGTTCGTGGAAGGGTTCGGCAAACGGGCCTGGTCTGACCGGATGAGCGAGCTGGAACAGACGGTTGCGGGGCAAACCCGCCTCGGCCGGGCGGGGCAGCAGCGTCATATCGTGGAGCTGACGATCAACCGCTGGCAGCGTGCCGGCCGCAACCGTGCGCCGAGTGTGGCCGAGTTGCGCATCGCCAACCTGGCCGCCGATGCCAGCCGCTTGTTCGACAGCCTGCCCGAGAGCGGCCGGGACCGGTTGCGCGCCCGGCTGCGCGGCGCGGCAGTCGGCAGCAACACGTTCATCCCACCGTTTCATCTGCTGCGGATCGCCGGCTTGCAGCGTGCGCGCGGGTTCGATGTGTCGTATGCCGGGCTGGAGGACGAGGCCAGCTTTGACCTGCTGCTGCATCGCGACGGCCAGGACGCGGAGGTCGCCTGTGACGTCGTATCCGCCGAGGACGGACGGGGCGTGCAACGCGGCGCCTGGTCGCGGCTGTGCGACCGGATCGATCCGGAACTGCAGACCTGGCTCGCCAGCCATCCCGGCCGCTACCTGCTGAAGATGACGTTGCCGCAGGGCCTGAAGGACCTGCCCGAGGGGGATGCGCTCGGGATGCTGCACGCCCGTATCTCCACCATGCTGTCCACCATGCGCCGCGCCGACCATGACGAGGCGGCGGTGCTGCGTCTCGATCCCCTTATGTTGGCTGCGGCCCAGGCGGACGAGTTGGGCCTGATGCCGCGTCTGCGCAACGAGTTCGGGCCGGAGGCGCATCTGGCCGTGACACAGGCCGAGCGCAGCCTGTTCGTCATGGCCGCCCGCGCCGGGCAGGAGAACGAGGTCGCGATCGCCATCCGCCGCCGCATGGCTGCCGTGGCTCCGGCCCGGCTCACCGGCACCCGGCCCGGCATCCTGGCCATGTTCATCGAGGACACCGATCGTACCGAGTGGCGCCTGCTGCGCGAGCGCATGGACCTGGAGGGTGAGGCAAGGCAGTTCCTGACCGATCCGGGCGCCAAGTCGGTCGTCGCCGTGACCTGCGCGTCGCGCCTGGAGATGTTCGGCATGTCTTCCCCGGACGCGGCACCGGATGGCGAACTGCGTTTCCGCAATCCGTCCCATCCGTTGGCCAAGGCCCCGGCGCTCGCCCCAGCGGTGACATCTTCCGTATAGGCTCAGCGGCAAAAATCACGCGAGCGTCACGCTTTCGCCCTTCTTCGTCACGATTTGCGACCCAGATGTTGCAGTGCAAAATCGAGGGTGCGATGGACAAGCCAGACGACGATGCGAAGCAGGATGCGGTGGACCGAATGCTAAATGACCCGGACGCCAAGATGGAGCCATCCTTGGTCTGGACGTTACTCGCCGAGATCGCCGAACGCGATCGGACAGCCAAGCCGAACCTGTAGCAGGTGTCCAGAGGACGATCGTGCTCTCGCGGAGACTAGGGCAGAGCCCCATGCTGTAAGGCCGTCAGGAGAACGCCGTTTGTCTGATTCGATACCCGTTCTGGACCACGGCTTCGTCCGCCTGGTGGACCATATGGGCTCGGACCTCTCGATCGCCCGCGCCGCCCGTGTCTCCTACGAGGCTGCCTGGCGCGCCGGGGAGGATACCGGCAGCGACGCCAAGCTGATCCGCTATCTCTGGAAGCACCAGCATTCCACGCCGTTCGAAGCCGTCACCTTCACCTTCGAGGTGAAGGCACCGATTTTCGTGCTGCGCCAATGGCACCGTCACCGCACCTGGTCCTACAACGAGCTATCGGGACGCTACCGGGAACTACCCGAGGAAGCCTACGTCCCCGACCCGGCCCTGATCGGCCAGCAATCGGCGAGCAGCAAGCAGGCCAGGGACGTCGTGGCGCAGTCCGCCGCAACGCTGGCCGAGCGCGAGACCCAGGCCACCGCGATGCGCCAGTCCCACGCGGCGGCGTTCCAGACTTACCGTGATCTGCTGGAAGCCGGGTGGCCGCGGGAGATCGCGCGGAGCGTGTTACCGGTGGCGACCTACTCCCACATGTTCGCGACGGTGGACCTGCTGAACCTGTTGCGCTTCCTGACCCTACGCTGCGACCCGCACGCCCAATACGAGATCCGGGTCTACGCGGACGCTATGCTCCGACTGATCCGCGACGTTGTGCCAGTTGCGGCGTCCGCGTGGGAAGCGGGCAACACGGCCGCCGCGCCGCCTTAACAAGGCCCGTCGTCATACTACCAGAATAGACCACGAGAGCCGGCGAGGGCGAGAAAAGAAGCCCCTCCCCTTGTGGGAGGAGTAGAGGAGGGGTGCAAGCGGCACTCTTGTTCCAGTCTGAGGGCAGCAAACGATAGAAATCGTGCACGTGGCTACCCCTCCCCCCGACCCCCTCCCACAAGGGGACGGGGAGAAGACGGGGCTACCCCCGCCATAGCCGCACTCGCCTCGCCAATGCGCATCACAACCCGGCCTGGCACGTAGGCCGGCCACTCGACCATGGGGTCGGTGCACGGCGCCCCGCTTGCCACGAAGCTCGTCAGCACATGGCGCATGCTGGCCGACACCTCCGCCATCACAACCGGATCGCCACCCGCGAGCATCGGTGCGGCGGCCCAGCCCTGCCACGTGCCGAACGCGAAAGCCAAGTCGATGCAGTGCCCTGCCCCGGCCACCGAACCCCGCGGTGCCCAATCGAACACGTAGGTGTGGACGCGGGCGCCACGGGCTGCGGCGCGTTCTGCCAGGGCCAGCGACGGGCCGACGAAATGGTGGGCCGAGTGGAGTTCGGCCATCAACTGCGCCGGCGTGGCACCCGGATGGGCCGCCTGCAGCATCGCCAAGGCGTCCGGATCGCCGGTGAGCTGCGCCAGCCGCCCGGCTACCGCCGCCAGTTCCAGGCCGGACGGGATAGGGCCACCGACGAAAGCATGCGCCTCCCGCGACGTGACGCCGATGAGCACGTCCTGTCCGGCCAGCGCCGCGGCCATCTCGTCCAGCAACGCATCAGTCGTGATGGGCAGGTCGAACACCGGCCGCCAGGCCTGCTGCCGCATCGGAAGCGTGAAGCCCAGCTGCTCGGCCTCCGCCTGCGCCCGCAAAATGTCCGGCAGACTGGCCGCGGACAGGCCCGCCGCAACGCCGCTATTATCGGGGTCGATCCCGAGGGCCTGCAGGAACACGCGCGCCGTCGGCTCCGCGTCCGCTTGGGTGGACGGCTCCCGCCCGAACCCACCGCTTTGCAGCAGCACGCGGTGCATGCCGGGCCGCAGCGCCGGGTCGAGCAGCAGGCGGCCGGTGCTGTTGGCCCCCGCGGACTGGCCGCCGACCGTGATGCGGGCCGGATCGCCGCCGAATGCGCCGATCGCCTGCTGCACCCAGCGCAGCGCCATCGCCTGGTCGGACAGCGCCATGTTGCCCGGCGCGGCACCGGGCCAGCACAGATAGCCCAGCGCTCCAAGGCGGTAATTGGCGTGCACCACGACGATGCCACCCTCCGCCGCCAGCGCCGCACCGCTGTACCAGTCCAGCGACCCGGCACCCGACACGAATGCCCCGCCATGGAACCACAGCAGCACCGGACGGCGCTCCGCATCGGCTGCGGGAGTCCACACCGTCAACGTGAGGCAGTCCTCGCCTTGCTCGCGGTCGAAATCCCCCATGAAATGCGCCAGGTCGGACCGGTTCTGCGGCGCAATCGGGCCGTGCGCCACTGCCGGCCGCTCCCCCGTCCAGGCGGTCGCCGGCCTGGCCGGCTGGAACCGCAACGTCCCGACCGGAGGGGCCGCATACGGCACCCCGCGGAAGACGGTGCTGCCACCCTCCGGCGTGCCGCGAAGCGTGCCGAACGGCGCCCGGGCCAGGATGTCGGCCATCATGCGTCTTTCGTCAGGCCCCAGAACCGGATCAACCCGCCCGGCGTCATGTTCGCGATCGAGCGGCGATAGACCGTGGGATCGAAATACTGGCCCAGCGGGATGAACGGCACGTCCTGGGCCAGCTGGGTCTGCACCTGCGCGGCCAAGTCATGCCGCGCCGGATTGTCCGGCGCATCGATCCAGCGCGTGTAGAGCGCCTCGACGGCGGGGCTCTTCATGAAGCCGTTGGACGGCAGCTCGCCCGTGCCGCGGAAATTGGGCGCAGTCGCCGGATCCGCGATGTAGTATCCCGGCGTCGGCACCTCGAAGCAGCTCCAGCCGCCTTCGGCCACCGGCTTGCGGCTGATGCGGCGCTGTATGACGGAACCGAAATCGGACACTTGGACGTCCATGTTCAGCCCGGCCTGCTTCATCGCCTCCGCCGCCACCTGGCTGGCCGCCATGATGTCCGGGATGTCGGAGCCGACGATCATCACTACCCGCTCGCCCGCGTAGCCGGCCGCCTGCAACGCGGCCTTGGCACGCGCCGGGTCGGCCGGGGCGAGCAGCGGGCCCATGCCGGCCTGGTTGGCCCAGCGCGAGCCCTGCGGCAGCCAGCCGATCCCGGTGCGCCAGTAGGATTGGTCGTCGCCGGCCACAGCCTGCATCGTGTCGGCCTGGCTGAACGCACCCAGCAGCGCGCGGCAGATGGCGGGATTGTCGAACGGGGGCTGGCTGTGGTTCAGCACCAGCGTCGCAAGCTCCCCCAGCGGATCGTTCTTCCAGATCACCAGGTTGCGGTCGCGCGCCATGGTGGGCAGCAGGTCGAACACCGGGCGCTCCCACCAATCCATCTCGCCGGATTGCAGCGCCGCCATGGCCGTGCCCGGGTCGGGGATGACGTGCCATTCCACCCGGTCGACATTGACGATCTTCGGCCCGGCCGTCTGGGACGCCGTGCCGTCACGGGGCACGTAGCCCGTGAACTTGTCATACACGTAAAGCGAGCCGGGGACGGCCTCCGCCGCCGTGAAGCGGAACGGGCCGCTACCCACCATCTCCGTCAACACCGTCGAGGGCGGGGTCAGGGCCAGGCGCTCCGGCATGATCGCCAGCATGTTCGGCTGCAGCTTGCCGAGCGCCAGCGGCAGCAGCGGGAACGGCGCCTTCAGCCGGAAGCGGATGGTGCGGTCGTCGGGCGCCGACAACTCGTCCGTCCGCTGCATCAGGCGCTGGCCCAGGCTGTCCACCGCCGCCCAGCGCCGGATGCTGGCGACCGCATCCTTCGCAAGCACGGGCTGGCCGTCGTGGAAGCGCAGGCCGGGCCGCAGCGTCAGGTCCCACTCGCGGCCATCGGCCTCGGTGCGCTGGCCCTCGACCATCTGCGGCTCGACGTTGAACGCGGCATCCATGCCGTACAGCGTGTCGAACACCATGTAGGAGTGGTGCAGCGTCACCTTGGCGGGCACCCGGATCGGGTCCCGGATCGCCAGGTCACCGAGCGGGATGAACCTCACCACGCGGCTGCGCTGCGCCCCGGCCCGCCCTGGCAGGGCCAAAGGTGCCGCAGCGGCGGCGGCGAGCAAGGTCCTGCGCTTGATCATCGGTCGTCTCCGGATGGGTCAGTAGGCTTCGAAATACTCGCGGTGTTCCCAGTCGGTGACGTGGGACAGGAAACGGCCGATCTCGTGCCGCTTCGTCGCCAGATAGTGGTTGACGAACTCGTCCCCCAACGCCGCGCGGTACATCGCGGATTTGTCGAGCGCATCGACCGATTCCATCAGGCTCGACGGCAGCAGCCCCTTGCTCGCCTGCGCGTAGGGATCGCCTAACGGACCGCCCGGGTCCACCCTACTCGCCATGCCATCCAGCCCGGCGAAGATCTGTGTCGCCATGAATAGATAGGGGTTGGCCATCGGCTCGCCGGAGCGGTTCTCGATATGCGTGGACCTGTCACCCGGGCCGCCGATCAGCCGGCACATCGCCGCCTTGTTGTCGTGCGACCAGACCGCCCGCTTGGGGGCCAGCGGGTTGGCGTTCAGCCGCTTGTAGCCGTTGATCGTCGGGTTGGAGAACGCCGTCCCGGCACGCACATGGCTCAGCAGACCGCCCATGTAGTGCAGCCCGGGTGGCGACAGCAGCGCGTCCGCCGCCATGAACGCGTTCTCGCCCGTCTCCAAGTCGGCGAGCGATTGGTGCAGGTGCCATCCGCTGGAGAACACGTTCGGCAGCCCGGGCTTCGTCATGAAGGTCGCGACCAGGCCGTGGCGCCGGGCGACCTGCTTCACCGCCGTGCGCAGCATGATCATCGCGTCGGCCGCCGCCAAATCCGACAGCGGGTCGAGCGTGATCTCCAACTGGCCCGGCCCCCACTCCGCCTCCACGGTGCGCAGCGGCAGATCCAGCCCGATCAGCGCGTGGCGGATCGGCGTGATCACCGGCTCCAGCTCGTCCACCACGGCCTCGGACAGATGCTGGTAGCCGTGCCGGATCGCCGCCACCAGCGGCGGGGCGGAGGGCTGCGTGCAATCCTCGAGGTCGGTGCGGGCATCCACCAGGCGGAAGATGTGGCACTCAACCTCGACGCCCCCGACATAGGAATGGCCTTTGCCGGCCAGCGCGGCGATGGCCTTGCGCATCACCATCCGCGGATCGAGCGGGCAGGCCTCGCCGTCCGTCAGGTACAGGTCGGACAGCACCCAGGCGGTCTTGCGCGCCCACGGTAGAATGCGGAACGTGTCCAGGTCAGGCACCGCCAGCATGTCGCCGGCGCCGCCCATCGTCTCCCGCCCGAAGCCGCCATCGCTGGCGAACACGTTCTGGAAGATGTTGTTGGCACTATCCATCGCGAACAGCGCCGTGGTGAACGGCACGCCGTTGCGCGCCGACTGGGCGAAATGCCGCGCCTCCACCGGGCGTGCGCGCGTCAGTCCGTGCGTGTCGACGAAGGCGATCCGCACGACCTCGATGCCATTCTCCTCGATGCGGGCCAGCACCGCATCCAGCTTCTCCCTGCGCTCCGGCGTGTCGAGGCCGATGCGTGCGGCGAAGTTGGCACGGCCGATCGAGCCGGATGCCGCCGCCTTCTCAGCCTTGGTCTGGTCGAGCGCCATGCGCGGGTCTCCCGTATCGGATCAAAGGGTGAAGCTGTTGTTGTCCTGCGGCAGGTCGGCGTCGAACAGGCTGATGCGCTTGAGCACGATCTGCCAGGACGTGCCGGCGCGCCGCAGCACGTAGCCGTTCCAGCCGGAACGTTGCGAGATGCGCCCGGCCAGATGCGTCTGGATCAGGAACTGGCAGAGCACGTGCATTTCGCCGGGAGCCGCCGTCATCGCCTCGATATTGGTATACAGGTGCGTGGTGCGGGTCGGCGGCGCCTGCGAATAGGCGCGACCTGTGCCGAGCCGCTCCACCCGCTCCTCCAGCCGGCGGCGGTCGTTCATCTCCCAAGCGACGGTCGTACGCGGGTCCGCGCCGTCCACGTCGGTCGGCAGCCAGTACACGCAGTCGTCGCTGTACAGGTCGAGCCACTCGGGCAACCGCGCCGCATCCAGCAGCCGCGCCTCGAGATAGAGGAGGCGGCAGAGCGACGCATAATCCTCCGCACTGGGCAGGCGCTCGGCCGGGATCTCGCCGAGGTTGCGCCAGGACTGCACCAGGTCCAGCAGCGACTGGTAGTGCGGGAGGTCGAAATACCCGTCGGTTGGCGGCAAGAGGGTGCGGCGTGGCTCGGTCATGCTGCCGGCGCTTCCATCACTCGGCGCCACGCGTCGTAGTAGCATCGCAGATGCAGATCGGAGGAGATCGGCTCCCGCCATAGCCCGTCGGCGTCGGCGTGGCCTACACCCGTCGTCATGTGCCGCCGTACGTCGACCCACTCGATCTCAGGCACATCCTCCAGGCCGTGTTGGCAGGATTCGAACTGTGCCGTGTCGTCCACCTCGCCGAAGGAGGGAAAATCCTCCTGCAGGCGCATGCGGGTGGCGTTCACCTCAGGCGGCGCGCCCTCCAGCGTGGTGGAGAACCAGTGCACCACCGTGCGGTTTACCGCCACCGGCTCCACCATCTGGATCTGGTTGCCGATGATCAGCAGGTTCGGGAAGATGTTCAGGTTCATGCCCGACCCGGTGGACGCGTCCAGCATCCGCAGCGCCTCGTCCGCGCCGTAACGCCGGGTGAGCGCGCCTTCCAGCGCCTCGCGCCCGGGGCTGACATGCTGCCGGCGCCAGGCGGACTCGGCGTGCATCGCCGGGCGCTGGTCCAGCATGGTGTGGCCATTGCCGAGATCCTTGGACAGGAGCGGCGATTCGTCGAAGTTCTTGCTGTAATATTGCATGTCCACGTCGCCGTAACGGTCGGCGAACACGCGCAACATGGAGGTGTGGGAGAACGGCGGATGGTAGCCGTCCCCGGCGTTGTCATACACCGTCTTCCAGTTCGCATGCGTCTGGAACTGCATGTCCCCGTTCTGCACCAGCACCGGGCGGGCGCCGTCACGGTCCAGCCATTGGTCCAGGAACGCGCGGGCCCCGGCCAGGTGCTCGACCAGCGGCGGGACGTGCGGGCTGATGGAAGCGAAGATGAAGCCGCGGTATGAGTCGACGCGGGCCGCCTGGTGCAGGTCCTGGTCGGAGCGCTGGAAGCCGTCGCCATAGGCGTGCTTCAGCGGCACGCCCATGCACCGGCCGTCATTGGCGAACGCCCAGGCATGGTAGCCGCAGGTAAAGACGCGCGCGTTGCCGCGCGGGGTGCGCACCACCAGGGCGCCGCGGTGGCTGCAGCGGTTAATCAGCACGCCGAACGCGCCGTCATCCTTGCGCACCAGGATGACGGGGCGGCGGCCGATGGTGCGCATGACGAAATCGTTGGGGTTCGGCACCTCGCTGGCATGGCCGACATAGACCCAGGTGGTGCCGAACAGCGTCCGCATCTCCGCCGCGAACAGCTCCGGGCTCGCATAGAGGTCACGATGCACGTAGCCCGGCTTGAACAGGTGCGCGTACCGGCCTGGGGCTGTCGTCTCACGCGGTATCGCAGTCGCCGACATTGCTTCGAACTCCGTTACCGCAGTGCGAGCGCTTGTAGCAGCACCAGGGCCGGCAAGAGTGGCAGGTCTGCAAAAGATGTTTGCACGATTGCCAGGCCGGCTGCCTAAGAAAGAAGAGCTTCTCCCTCTCCCGTCCTTCACGGGAGAGGGTCGGGTGAGGGCCGAACGCGCGCTTACTTTTCAGCTTTTGCGGGATCCCAAGCGCCTTCAACCCGCCCTTCGCTGCCGTTCTAGGGGCTGAAGAAGCTGCGGGATAGGTCGGCAGCTACGCCCTCACCCGTGAAGAACGGGAGAGGGAGACGGTGCCGGCCGCACCCCTGTCAGCACCGGCGCGTGAAGCTGGAATGTCTCGGTCAGGAACGCCATCAGCGTGCGAATCTTCGGCAGCCCCCGCACGTCCGGCCGGATCACCGCCCAGACACCGACCGGCATCGTCCGCTTCGCATTGCCCACGCGCTCGAGCAGCGGGCTGGCGTCGCCGAGCAGGCAGGGCAGCATCGCCAGGCCCATCCCCTCCTCGCACAGGCGCAGCAGGGTCGGATAGCCGTCGGCACGGGCCACGATGGCGCCGCCGCGGAACTCGTCGTGCCAGCGCTCGTCGGCCAGCAGGAACTCGTGATCCATGCGCCCGCGGTGCGGATACAGCGCCAGCAGGTCCCGCCCGCCC
>CAXSEG010000077.1:0-15581 GCA_964235545.1 uncultured Acetobacteraceae bacterium | reverse complement strand
ACGCCCCTCAGGGGGTCACTATTCGCCGCGATTTCACATGCTGGTGCTGGCGATCGCCGGGAAGAACGTCTCGGTGCAGGGCGGCGCCGACTTCAGCCGGTTCGATCGTGACAGCATCGCCGACACCCTCACCGACGGCGGGGTGTTGACCGGCGACGCAACGTCAGTCCGCACCGCCGCGCGGGCGATGCTCACCGCCGTGCTCTCCTGCCGCGAGAACATGAGCAACAGTGGTCCGGTCGCCCGCATCGCCGGCGACACGATCGGCGCCTCGCTTCGCTTGCCGACGATGGCCACGGAAGAGTTCCTGTCCTGCCTCTCCAAGCCGGCGTTGGAACGGGCGGCCGCCGCCGCAGGCGTCCGCGTGGAAGTGCGCGGGAAGGACACCCGTGCTCGGCTGGTGGAGCACTTCAAGAACGGAACCTATGTCTACCCGGCCGCCCTCTTCAAGCTGTCACCCGATGAGGTCGCGGCAGCGAAGAAGTCCCGGCCGTGGCGCTACGTGCCCGGGGCCATTCAGCCCGACCCGGCCAACGACGTGGGCGAGCATGGCAGGTTGGACGACGTCGAGGCGGACAGCGGGGCAGAGCCGGACGACGTCGGCCCGGAAATGCTGACCCAACAGCCAGGGCCGGCCACGCTCGCCGACGCCGCCGATTGATACCGCTTGGACCGGCATTCGAAAGGGCGCCGGTCCACCCCTTCCCGGAGGATCGGACCATGACCGAGCTTGCTTCAGGAAACGCAACATCCGCCCTGTCCGCTGTCCTGCCAAGCAAGCCAGCAGCATCGCTGCTGGCTCGACCAACATATGCCCGCCATCTCGACCTCGCCGGACTGCGGTCCGGCATTGCATCCCGGACGCGGGAGATTGGCGATCTCGAGGGGCAGCTGGTCGCCGCGTGCGAGGCCGCGGCCGCCCGCAATGCCGCGGTTGGCGTCCGCATAGCAGACCGCGAGACGTGGGACCGCCCGACCTGGAACCGCTATCTAGCTGCCGCCATCCAGCTGGAGCCTGATTACGGCCCCCGCATGCGCCGGCTCTACCAAGAGGTCGACCAGCTCAAGCGCCTGATCGCTTTGCCTCGAGCGGCATAACCACCCACGACTGAGTGGGCTCCAGACCAGTCAACCCCAATCAGTGATCAGGTCGACCTCGCCTGCTAATCCCACGCAGGCACCGTCATGCGGCCAGGACCGCGCCGCACCGTGCGTCGATGCTCTCGGCAGAATCGGAGATGTCGACTGGTCGGCCATCGCCCAGCTTGCCTCCTGCGAGATGGCGGCCATGAACCGGCCGACGCGCCGAGGCTTTCATCGGAACTGTGCTCGGCGCATTCTCTGCCACAGGCGGTTTCTCACCGACAGCCAGGACACGATCATGAGCGAAATGCACCGCATCACCGTCGATCCAAACCAATGCGGCGGCCGGCCCTGCTTGCGCGGCTTGCGCATCCGCGTCAAGGACGTGCTCGACCTGCTCGCCGCCGGCGCCTGCCGGGAAGAGGTCTTGGGCGATTTCCCCCTGCTTGAGGCGGAAGACGTTACAGCCTCGCTCGAGTACGCCGCGCGGCAGGCAGACCATCCGGTGTTGCGCGTTGCCTGATGCGGTTCCTCGTTGACGCGCAGCTGCCACCCGCACTCGCCCGCTGGCTCACCGCCCAAGGGCACGACGCCGAGCACGTCGGAGACATCGGGATGCAAGCCGCGCCAGATGCGGAAATTTGGGAGCATGCGCTGGCATCTTCCGTCACGATTGTCACGAAAGACGAGGACTTTGCCCAACGCAAGATGCTGAGTAGCAGGGCACCGGCCGTCGTGTGGATCAGGCTCCCGAATACCCGCCGCCGCGACCTTCTAACGTGGTTCGCGACTATCCTGCCGGACATCGTCGCAGCCCTGGAGCGCGGAGAAACCTTGATCGAGGTGACGTAGGCCGGCGTCGGAGGGAACGGCTCACTCGCCGCTGGTTGCATTCGAGTAAGCCATGTCGCACAGGCCGCAGTCTCAAGGCGATTCTCATGGATCGACCGCGGCCTAGATTGCTTCCGTAAG
The DNA here is from genome assembly GCA_964235545.1 of uncultured Acetobacteraceae bacterium. GTDB lineage: Bacteria > Pseudomonadota > Alphaproteobacteria > Acetobacterales > Acetobacteraceae > LMUY01. The sequence goes on along the minus strand of CAXSEG010000077.1, from coordinate 13,526 downwards.
GTCCCTAGCGACCCTAAACACGATCGCGGCTCGCTTCGACCTCGACCCGCTCGCCGCTTCCCGGATGACGCGCCATCCGCCCAGGGCAGTCCTCGATCTCAAACCGCGGCTCACGACATGTGAGAATGGGAAAAGTGTGTAGGAGCACGCACCGCCCCGCGACCGGCGCCTGTCCCCTCGGGTTGATGCGCGGTTTAAACCGGGCCGGTCCCGCTTTCCGCATCCCCGCCTTGCCATCGCAAGGCGCCTTCGGCTCGCACCGCTGCCGTGTCGCTCTGCTCCCGCACCAAGCCGCGGCGCTCGGGGGCGGGCGGCCCCGGTCCCGGTTTCCTCAGACCGCACCCGAGGGGACGACGCCGGCACGGAGCCGGCGACCTTCCCGAGAGGATGGAACGAAGGAATACAACGATGTCTGGTTACCTGAACAAGGCGCAGCTGATCGGCAATCTCGGCCGGGACCCCGAGGTCCGCACCACGCAAGGCGGCAAGCAGGTCGTCACCATGAGCATCGCCACCGCCGAGTCGTGGCGCGACGCCAACAGCGGCGACCGGGTCGAGCGTACCGAATGGCACCGCGTGGTGATCTGGAACGAGGGCCTGGGCAAGATCGCCGAGAAGTTCTTGGCCAAGGGTGTGAAGGTGTTCGTCGAAGGTAAGCTCGTCACCAACAAGTATACCGACAACCAGGGTGTCGAGCGCTACAGCACCGAGATTCATCTGACCCCCTTCAACGGCACGCTGACCTTCCTCGATAGCAAGAAGGCCGATGGGCGGACCTCAGGCGGAGAGCGTGGGCCCACACGGGAACCCGCGATGGCCGGGGCAGGCGGCAGCACCGGGACCGGAATGGGTCGCGATCTGGACGACGACATCCCGTTTTCGGCCTGCTGGCAATAGCCCGGAGGGCGGGATGTCCGGCCCGTGCCGGGCGTCCCGCCTGTCCAGCGTCGCAACAATAAACTTGCCGCCTTCCAATCAGACAAGATGAGGCAATCATGGCAACGAGCCTGATATTGCATGTCGTAAAGCACCCGATCGGCGGCGACCATCTCGTGATTATCCTGCAGTCGTATCCCGGCAGCGGTTTCGACAGCCGGTTTCACCGGCTAATTGCATACGACGCGTGGGAGGCTTCGCACGGTTTGGCGGAACCGATGCCGTCGCACATACTCGATGCAGCCAGGGAAGCCGACCGTCCGCTGGAGGCCTTGAACGATGCGGCAGAGGCCCGGATACGCTCGGACGACACGCTTGCCGCGTTGGCTTCCTCAAGCGAACTGTTGGCCAGGCATGGCGACACGAGCGAGACGGAGCGCATGGCGCTCATCCAACTCATGGCGCTGTGCCCGTTCGAGGCTCTGGCAGAAAGCAGCGAGATACCGGCCGACCACGCCTTTTGGGAAATGTTCTGCGAGCCCGTCGTTATCGATCATCGGCGCACGCGCACCGTGATCGATGCGTTGACGCAGGCAGGAGCGGGAAGCGAGCGGGTCCATGCCGTCACCGCGTGCCTCGCCGCTTACCTCGGGCATACGATGCTCATCCTTGGGCACTGACAACACCAGACGGTCAATGCGGTGCAACAGCGCCGGCGCGAGTCACCTCAAATGGATTGTTTCGTCGGCCTGGCCTGCTTTGCCCCTCAGCCGACCTACAACCTCGATCCGAAAAGGATGAACCTATGCCAGCCACCGTGCTCACGCTTACCGAAAACAACGGCCGCAGCGGCTATGTACTCGGCGTCTTCAACGATAGCGACACGGCCGTCGATGCCGCCCGCGCCAATGCCGCCTTTCGGGTGGAACGTTGCCGCATCCAGGATGCCAAAAGTTTCGGCGCCAACGATGGCCACCCGGACTGCTACGAAGTCGTCGTACAAGCCATGGGCGAGGTGACTGACATCCTAGTCAGGCACGTTCCAAGCGGCGAGCACGACGACATGAGCTGGCACGTTCGCTCCTTTGAGGTCGTGGAACCATGACGGCCGCCCGGCCGACCCGACGCTACTTCGTCTATGTCTACCGCTGGCGCCCAAACGTCTCGTGCGAGGCCTGCTGCTGGCTGTCGCAGGGATCCTATGAAGCCCGCGAAGACGCGGACGATCACGTCGCCCGGCTCACCGCCAAAGGCGAACGCGCCAAGCACATTCTAGGGGACGACCTCTGACCCACGTCGGGGACCAGCCCATCAGCCGCCCATTGCCTTCCGGAAGGGAGCCACCGTCATGACCCCAACACTGGACCACGCCGACGACCCAAGCTGGGACACGCCCTTCTGCAAGGCGTTGCGCTGGCGCCTGCATGACCCAAAAGAGGCGCTCAGCTTAGCCTTCTGGCACACCGGCCGCGCAAACGAGGCCCGCCGGCAAATTCCCCAGCAGCCCGGCGGCTACGCGGAGCAGTGCCGTGCCGCCTACCTGGAGAGCTGCGCCAACAACTACGACGCGCTCGCGGCAGCCTGCAGGCGGCATGCCGATCACTTGTCGACCGCGGAGATAGCCGGTTCCGTGGAACGTCCCTGACGGCTGGACTGGCGCGGGAGCAGTCGTGTCTGGTCCATCAATGCCCAGCGCCTTCCCCGCCCAGACTCCTTGCCACACCATTCCTGCGCCGGCCCGCTGGTTCGCGCCGCTGCGCAGCGTTTAATTGGCCGCCATACTGGCCAAACACTGCCTTCAAACTCCGGTCGTCTTCAGGCCAGATCGCGACGGCTAGCACCGTCTTCCTACGCGACGCCAGGCTCAGCATCGCACTGTTCCGCCGCGGCGCGCCGGTCGGCGCCAAAGTGTGGGGCACCCGGGTGTTCCGGTCGAAGTACTGGGCACGACCACCGCGTCGGCGTCCAGCTGCGTCTCGCTCGGCAACAGGGTGCCGGCGACCAATTGCCGGTGTTCGGCAAGGCCATGGATTTTGGGCTGTCCGCCATCCAGCACCCAAACGGCCGCCCGTGCCAGCCCGGCCTGCGTCAATCCAGTACGAAGGCTGACCTGGCGCACCGGCCATCCCTCCGTGCGCCGTTGTCGTCCGAATTGTCTGTCGCTCTGGGCGCCCGCGCCACTGGGGCGCAAGACGCTTCGCCGTGGCCAGCAGTCGGCCGCGAGTTGACCATCACCTCTGCAACGACGGGATTGCTCGGAACGGTCGTATCGGCGTGGCCAGCGAGGGCGTAAACGCCCTTGCTCACACGGACCACGAGCCTGCGCTTGAGCAGATGGCGCAAATGCCCTGTTGTGACCGATCCCGGGCGGTTCACCAACCTGGCGATGTCCCTGGCACGACGCGGCTCCGTCAAGCAGGCTAGGATTTGCCGGCCAATTTCAGGCGGAACCGCTTTCCCGGCCATTTCGGGCGTCATGGGCGCGCAGACGACGTATCCACCGTATTTCACCCGTAGTGCGAGATGCGCATCGACTAAGCGGATCAGCGCCGCACGGACCGTGCCCATTGGTATGCCAAGGTCAGCGGCGACAGCTGCCGCTGACCGGGGGGAGTCGTTCAGGGCGCTCAGCACCCGCCGCAAGGTTTGGAAAGGCCGAGTGGCGAAGCGTACGGCTGTGACGTCGAGAGTGCTTGGCGCCGTGACACCTGTCTGCATTGCGGGACCTCCTTGATCGTAGCCTCATGCGTCTACGATCCTCCGATCCCGCTTTGCGAATGGGCGCGGCCGGGTTATCCGGCGCGCCGATCTGCCATGCCGAACAGCGCCTCCTCCTCGGCGCGATGGTCTCGCGGCGTCCAGACCTCGCCATGGCGCGCCACGCCCACTGCCCGGGCGACGCCCTCCGCTTCCTCGGCTCGAGCGTGCGCCTCCAGCAACAGTATTGCCGCCCGCTCGGTCAGGCGCTCCGCCCGGTCACGCAGCGGATCGATCCAATAACCGCCCTGGGTCTGTGCCTCCAGCAGCAGGCGCTGCGCCTCGGAGGCGTCCACCGCCACGCCATGCGCCAACCGGCATGCCCCGACCGCCGTCTCGACCACTGGATCGAGCAACCCGGCCAGCATCGTCTCGCGCTCCCTATACGGCGCGAGCGTGGGGACGTGGCTGGCGATGTGGGCGGCCGTCTCGACGTCCACCCGGCCCCGCAAGTCATGCACCGGCGCATCCATGCCGAACGCCTCGGCGATGCCGAGCACCTCGCGCACGTCCGGGGCAATCTCCCGCAGCAACTCCAGGCTCGGGAGGGCACGCAGTTCGACTGGGAAGCGGATCACGTTCGTCAGGCCCGGCAGGAATTCGATCCGCATGGTGGCCTCCTATCGGGCTCATGTCTCCATACCATAGATCGTATGTCGCAGCGAGCTAACGCCGTTAAAAGACGGCCAAATCCGGTGAACGGGTCTAGCATCATCTCGCCAATGCTCTCACTCCAGCCCACAACTATTGCGCACGATCACGCAGCATTCGCGCACCTTGGCGCCAGCGGCAGGGCAGCCCGCGACGGCGCCGAACCCGCCTAGCAGATGGACGCCTTCGAACGCTGAGTATGTCGGGCGCGAGCCAATCGGGTCCGACTTTCCAGATTCCTGATCGCAAACGATGATGATCGCCTGCAACCCGTGCGTCAGCACTCAAGCTCCGAGTGCTGGCGACGGCGTTCCACATCGCGTCCGGCGGGTTTCCGCCATCGCCAAGAATGCACGTTGTCCGACAGATATGCCCAGCGGTGTGACCCTCGCCAGTCGCAGCCCTCATCACACCATGATACCGAGCCTGAAAGGATGCCATAGGCATGTCAGCACGTGCTAATCTCGATCCCATGAACGTCGCCCCGCAACAGCCCTGGACTGCCGACCAGTTCCTCGCCTGGGCCAGCACCCAGGAGGGACGCTACGAGTTCGACGGCTTCAAGCCGCTCGCCATGACCGGCGGCACGGCACGGCACAGCACGATCATCAACAATATCCAGGCAGCCCTTCGCCCGCGTCTGCGCGGTTCATCTTGCGCCTCGTACGGTCCCGATCTCGGCATGCGGACCGTTGGCGAGACGATCCGCTCCCCGGATGCCCTGATCAGCTGCACCAAATTTCCGGACACCGACGTGGTGGCTGCAAACCCCATCGTGATTTTCGAGGTTCTCAGCCCCAGCACCGCACGCACCGACCGGATCGACAAAATGCAGGAATACGCGCTCGTGCCATCCGTCCGACGCTATGTGATCGTTGAGACGCGGTTTGCCGGTCTGCTCGTCCTGCATAGGCAGGATGATGGCGACCCGTGGATCGCCTCCCCCCTGACCGGCGACGCGATGCTGGGTATCCCGGAAGTATCGATCACCATCCCCGTTGGAGAGCTTTACGAGGGCGTGACCTTCGCCGAGTCACCAGCCGCGGAGTGACCGTGCTTGCCAACTAGGATCGCGCTGAACGCTTAGTCCTGGTCGGTGCATTGACACAGGCGTGTCCTCCCGGATGGCGGTAGGGGGCGCTTTCACAGCAGCAGCCGAAGCCTTCGGCCCTCCCTCCGCGCTGACGGCCTGTGTTCCGGTGCCCGCAGGCAAGCGGCGCCGCATTGGCGGTGGGAACGCACGGCCTCGTGGGCGTTTCACGTCCCGGTCGGGCTGCAAGTTCACGCCCTCGTTCCTGTCCACGGCGGGCGGTTGCGGTCCGGCGGCAGCAAGCGGCGGCACGGCCTGGTCATGCCCCGTGCTGGCCAGTCCGGCTGTGGCGCGGTCGCGGTGGAGGAGCTGTCCAGGCCGGTTCGTCAGCCCGGGAGCCCCTGAGGCGTCCAGGCGGCGCTACAGAGCCGAGGACACGCCGTGCGGGTTCAGCACGACATCTCGTTCGTCCGGCCAGCATCGTGTCTGCGCGGGGCGGGACCACGGGTCTGGCTGGGTTGGCGGGTCGCGGGTCCGCCGCGTTGAGAGGGCGGTCGCGTGCGTGAGCCCGGGCCGGGCAACCAGCAGCGGTGTGGGATGCTTCAGCCGGCTGCCGCAAGTAGGCGGGTCCCTGGTCATGTAGGCGGTCTCGCTTGCATTCCTCCCTGGTCACTCGCAGGCCCGGCAGAGCCGGCTCCCGGGCGGGCGTCACTCCCTCGGATGCGTGCGGTTTGGGCCGGGCGTCAGGCACTCCAACCCCCGCATCGCCGCCCAGGCGCAAGCGCCTTTCATGGCGGGCGAAGCGCCTCCGGTTCGGGCTGCACCGTGAAGTTGCGCCGAGAGAGAGCGCAACTTCCGCACCACTGCCACCCTCAGGGGTTTCCGCGCCTGCCTTGCCCAGCCCCAGGAAACCGCACCCGAGGGGGAGGACGCCGGCACAGGGCCGGCGGACCCCGCGGCAGCGAGAGAGATCAGGATCATGGCAAGCAAGACCGCCCTCAAGACCGCACAGAAGCCCGCCGCCCGCCAGCCGGCTCGCCAGGCCATCACCTTCGAGCTGGTCGCCAGCCTGGTCCCGGTTTCCGGCAAGGCCGACCGCATGGTCGCAACCTTCGGACTGGAACCCGTCGACTACGCCGGCTTGCGCGAGAGCACCGAGGAGCACGTCGCCCTCATCGCGAAGGAACTGCAGGCCAACCTGAACGAGAAAGCGATGGCGATCTTCCTGCAGCGCATCGTCGGCAGCTTCGTCAGCGCCGCCTACGGAGCCGCCCAGTTCTATGGCTCCAAGAAATCCGACGCTCTCGCCCTGCACAGCAAGCTGCTCAACGACGCCCGCGACGAGGATCGCGACGGCGTGGCCGGCTTCGAGAGCAAGGCCGAGCGCGCCTCCCTGTTCGCCGCCGAAATGGGCCTGCAAGCCTACGCGCTGATGGCCGCCGCTGAAGGGGCCGTGTCCGCATTCGCCCACATCACCGGAGACGAGTGGAAGCCCTACGAGGCGTCGATGCCCGCAACCCCCACTACACAGGCACGCTCCGCCAGCGCCATGCGGGCCGCCTTGGAAGACTGACCCGACCACCGGCGGGGGCCGCAAGGCTCCCGCCACCCGCTTCGTCGCAAGCAGGCAAGAGGGGCAGCCCGACCACCCGGAGCCGCAGGATGCAACGCGCCTGACCCACGACCCCTCCCTTCCGCCGGGCCCTCCCCAGAGGGGAGGGCTGGCGGGTGCAACTGCGACCTGGGAGGAGAGATCACTGAAGCAAGAGGAAAGGCATATGGATGAAACCCGCTTCCAGCGTTTCAGCTCTCTCCTTGTTCGTCTCGGCGCCTGGTTCCGGGCGCAATAGCAGTCGAGGCGCCCGAGGATACCGGCGCCGCCGCCACTTGCTGGCAAGCATATCGAGGAACGCTACAAGTTCATGGCGAGCATCGCCGAGCTGTTAGCTTTCGCCCTGCTGCGCTATATTCCTTTCACCCCTGACCCGAAGGACAGGACACCATGACCGGCAACATCGTCACCGACTTCTTCCTCTACCTGGTCATCGCAGGAACCGGCGCCGGCTGCGCCTATGGCGTATGGCATCTCCTGCTCGACAAGCCCCGGCAGCTGCGCCCAGAGCGATAATCAGATCTGGTCGCCGCTCATCGGCTGCTGACCGGCATGGCAAGGCCAGCGTCGGCTTCCGCGACGGCCAGTAGCAGGCCTTAGCTCCGCGACCCCTGGCCGCACTGGCAACCGCCAGCGCTTGGCGTGGCGAAGGGCAGCCAATGGCCGTCACCAGCCTCGAAGGAGACTTGGCCGGGTAAACCTCGGAATGCGGATGATGACAGCCTGGCTTGCGGCCGGTGTCCTGACGCTGTCAGCCGGGTCGGCGTCGGCAGCCGGACGCGATCCTTGGCTATGGCCGTTCGGGCCGAAATCCGAGTGGAACACCCCGCTCGGGTCGGGCGCGACCTTCGCCGGTCCGGACGCGCCGATCACTCGCGACCTGCACGCCGGCGGCGCCATCATCCACGCCGGCGAGTGGTCGCATCCGCTCTACCTTGCGCGTGAAAGCGATCCGGTGGTCGATATCTACGACAAGGAGAACAACCGGCATTTCCGGGCGCACGTGCCGCCGAACGCCCGCCCGGACCCGAAATCCGACGCGCACATGTATGTGGTGGCGCCGGACAAGCATTCGGTCATCGAGATGTATGCGACCAAGCCGACGTCAGGGGGCGGATGGACCACCGCGCGCGCCTTCCAGGTCAACCTGTATGGCAGCGGCACTCATTTGACGGACGGCAAATACCCCGGCGTCCGAGCGATGGACGCGTCGGGCTTCGGCGGACTGATCCGCGCCTGGGAACTGCGCCAGGGCCGGATCCCGCACGCCATCACCTTCCTGCTGCCGCCCGATCGCCTCACGCACGGGCCAGTCTGGCCGTCGGCGCGCGAGGATTACTGGGGGTTCCGCGACTACAAGGGCCATGTTCCGATCGGCGCGCTGGCGGCAATCCCGCCAGATGTCGATATCGCCAGCCTCGGCCTGTCGCGCGGCGGCCAGACCCTGGCGCATGCGCTGCAGGATTACGGCGCCTATTGCGACGATTCGTCCGGTTATGCCGGCATCACGCTGTCCGCAGAGGGTGCGGCCGAGGGCAGCTCGGAACTGGCGGACATGCGCCGCGACTTCCCCCGGCTGCACGTGCTGATGCTGCCGGTGACGAACAACACGCCCGCCACCCCGGGTGGCGGCGGCACCCCGCGCCAGCCACCAGCTCCACCCCTCGACCCACAGCCGGAGAAGTCGTCGCGCTAGGAGTGTCCTGGTGACGGCTGACACCGGCGCGACAAACCGGACGCGAGTCGATCCGCTGCTACCATGACAAAGGCCTCCGGCCTTGGCGTGTCGACTAGGCCTGGTCACGCCGGCTTCGGTGCAAAAGTACGTGCCGGCCCCGGCGCACCTGGTGCGACGTCGCGTACGCGGAAGCTGCTTCTGCATGCTGCAAGACGCCCACCTCCGAGTAGGCACTGATCTGCACCGCTGCGTGGGAGGATGACGACCCCCGCCCATCCACCATCCGGCCTGCCTCCGGATGCTCCGCTCCCCCCGTTCGCATGCCAGCCCTGCTATACTCCGGCCCGAGGAGACGCCCATGCCCCAGCCATCTCTCGCTGCCAAGCCCGCCGCCAGCCTCGCCGACGCGCTCGACGGCCGCACCGACATCACCGCCTGGATCCGGGCAACCGCGCAGCAGGCCGGCGTCACGGCCGCGGTGCAGCGGATCGACGTCTTCGCCAACGCCATTTCACGCCTGTCGGACGCCGGCGTGCAACTCGACGGCATTGAGCAACTACTGTTGGCCCTCGACCGCGCCGGCATCGTCACTGGTCGCGACGCCGTGCGACTGCACGCCGCCTACTTGCGCCAGAAGACCTGATGGCCTTCGACCCCTTCGGGGATCAGGCCAGCCGTGGCTATCTCCGCAACGTCGCTGGCGAAACCGACCGTGAACTGGTCAAGCGGCTCGAGCACCGCGCCTTTGCCGCCAATGTCCTGCCCGCCCTCGAAGCTCTCCAGTCCGCGCCGCAGCTTCGTTACGAACATGTCTTGGCGACCAACCGAACTCTGTTCGGCTCCGTGTATCCCTGGGCGGGCCAGGACCGTGCCAACCTTGCGCCCGACCTCGCCATCGGCAAGGCCGGACACTTCGACCTGTTCGCTCACCCGCGCGACGTCCGCCGCGCAGTTGAATACGGCCTCGACATGGGCCGCGACCCGGCTGCCCTTCGCAGCAAGCCGGGCGAGGCGCTCGGCGCCATGGCCTTCGGGCATCCGTTCCTGGAGACCAACGGGCGAACGCTGATGACCGTCCACGCCGAGATGAGCCGGCGTGCCGACTTCCACATCGCCTGGCAGGACATTTCCAAGACCGCGTTCCTGGGCGCGCTGACCGATGAACTCCGCAGGCCCGGCACAGCGCTGGACAAGCTGCTCGCCGAGCACATCAGACCCGGTCCTATGGCGTTACGCGAGACCGCTGCGCGGCTCAGCGCCAACTCTGGCCTCAACCCGGGCGTCGCCTCTCCTACGTCGGCGCGGCAATCAGGTCCCAGCCCCAACCCTTAAGACCGGACAGCCGGCCATCGCCGCCACGCAGCATTAAGCCAGGTTTCCTCCCGCGGACGCTTCGCGCGGCAGCGGGGCAGCCGGGTCGTAGATGCGGTTGATCACCTCCGGCCCATTATTGCGCACGCCATTCACGCCCGGTTCACCGGCCAGAGCGCCAGCACGTGGTCCGCCACCGGGCGCAGCAGCGCGGCGGCGTCTCGCTAAACCACACCGGCCGTCAGCAACAGCCCAATGGCCGTGTGGGATGCCAGACGGACGCGCGCAAGCGCATCACCTGCGATGTCCAACCCGGCCCTTGCGCCAGCACCGACACTGATCGCTAAACCGATGTAGGGCATCAGGGCATAAATCTTCGAGATCAGTGGGCCGACGGTGTCAGCCTGCCGGACGGGTCCACGGGTACTCCTGTCACAACGTCCTCCCGGTTGGCCGGGTGAACTGGGACTGCCTGCCTGGATGGCGGCGACGGGGAGCCGCGGCGGCACCATCCACCACACCCGCGCGCCTGCTGATCTTCGATTGTAATACCGGGCACGGTCGTGCCGGTTCAACCCCGCCTTCGGCGCCGCGCGAAGAGCGCGGCCGCTCCAGTCCGGTCCTCGCCATGCTCGCCATGCTCGGCCTGAAGAAGGCCTGTGCGTGGCTGCGCGTGGCTCCGGTCCTCCCTACGCGGAGGTTGAGCCGTCACGAAGCCCGGCATTCCCGCTGCTCATCAGCAATCGGGCTGATGCAGATAGGGAACACTTCGATGACGAACATGAGCAACGGCACCATCGTGACCGACCTCGACAACACCAGCGAAAACCAAGTCCTCACCACCCAGGGCTACACGATCCGCCACATCGAAACCTACCACGACCACAACCAGACCTGCATCGTCTGGGACGCCCCGGAACTCTGCGAAGTAGACCTGCCCTACTAAGCGAGAGCAACCAAGGGCCGGCCCGAAAGGGTCGGCCTTTCGTCATGTACCCACCAGACCATGCCTCGACCCACGCCCAGCAACCCGCGCTGCGCGCGCCCTCCGGGCCTACGGGCCGCGGCCGGCTACGCCGTCCTTCCAAGCGGCCCTCCGGGGTGATGGATGGTAGAACCTGATCAAAGGCGGCTACTCGACGCCATTCTCGCCCTCAATCGCCCAGTTCGGTTCAGTGACAGACGAAAGAGCGGGCATCCTGGCGACAGCTGCGAATGTCGGGCGTCAACTTGAGGGAAACCGGCGTCGATACATCTGCGTACCGGCAAACCAGGGTCACATCCGGCGGCGATCTGAACCGCCAATTGTTGACCCAACCCTCGGGGCCTTGCTGCGTTTTCTCCGGCGCAAGGGCAGCGTTGTCCTGGATCGGACCTTCAAACAACGTGCCTCCACCAGACGATCGAAGCGCGTGTCCCGCCGAGATCGATGGGCACTGCACCGCAGCCTGCACGGGAACCGCGATGACAACAAGCAGAGCGAGCCCGACGCCCAGAGCGTTACGACGCATGGGATATGACATAAAACGATCCTCCAGTGTTGGCGGCAAGACCCGTCGCGCTCGACCAGTGAATGGTCCGGTAAGCCGCAGGACTGCCGGCCCACTGGTCCAGGACCTGTATCCCGGTCGAGTCCTGCCCCAGGTAGATCGCGGCATGGCTGCTTCCATCAAGCGCGTTGGCGTACTGCCCGTTCGCGTTGAATGTCGCAATGGCCGTGCCCGGAGTGAGGCTGGCGTCGCCCTGGACCTGCGCTCCCTGCTTCCAGGTCGCGGTCAGCCCAACCGATGGATCGGCTGCTTGCACCAGCGCGACACACTGTCCGCTTCCGACCGCCTGACCAGAATACTGCGACCATGAGGCGGCCACGAAGCCGCTCCCACTTCCGCCCCCGCCGCCTCCGCCGGTCGTGCCCGCATCTATGCTGGAGCCAGGGTCTGTGACGCTGCCCGCTCCGGTTCCCGCGCCAGGAAACGGATTGAGGGCGCCAGTCGTGATCTCGATCGCGGGAACACCTGGCTCCATCGCCGTTGGCTGAACCTGCACCGGTGGGCCATTCAGAGTCGCAGCTTGCTGCGCCGATACCGGACCGGAAGCTGCCATGGCGACAACCGCTGCATAGATGATGCCGCGGATCAGATCAGGACGCCTGGACCTTGGCCGCCATGGAGTTGCGTCGGCCTGTCGACTATGGGGTGGGGACGGCGGCCTTGGCATGATGCCTCCTCGATCTGAGGTCGCCACGATGCGTGGGGCGCTTGCGAATGGGTGCAGCCAGTTCAGGCTGATCGGTCGTGCGTCTGTTCCGGCCGTGGCTCATCAGCCTGCAAATGAAGCGATCGCCGCAACGGCCGCGATAGCGCCGATCACTCCTGCCTGTGCCATGCCGTGCGATCCGCCGATACTGAAGCTCGCCGATCCAGCCAAGAACAGCACCGCACTCAGCACCAGCAGCGCCACCCAAGGCGTCGACCGAAGCCGGCGCAGGAGCCGAATAAGCGCGCCCGTCATGCCACTCTCCACTAGTGACCCGGCTATCCTCCGGGATGACGCCGGGCATGAGCAGCAGCCAGCACCGACTCAGCTGGATCGTAGGCGATGTCGAGCTGAGCGCGCCCATCTCCGCTTACTATGGAGTGGCGCTGCATCATGGCTTTGGGTTGTCGTAATCGAACGCCCATGAGCCATCCGACATCAACGCCGGGTAGCAGCGCGACCTCGGGAACGACAAGCTATGCCAGGCCGAGATCAACGACGCCGAGATCCACCCTTGCTTTCGGTTCGGGAGAACGACGGCGACAAACCCGTTCACGGGCTTGGGCGGAGCAACGGCAATCATCGACGACTGGCCAACGCCAACCTTCGCCGCCGCGGCGAATGGTTCCGCGTAAACGGGCGGCAGCTGCGTCAACTCGCCGGGCTGGTCTTTTATCGCCACCCCAACACAGACGTAACCGTCCAGCCGGTGAGCGACAGTCAACCCAGCGGCGTGCGCGACAGTCGATCCCCAAAGTGCGGATGATATGCAGCACGCGAGGGTCAGCCGGAACCTTGACAATCTAGCCTCCTAGTAGAACGGACTGATTGGCCGCGGACCCGAGCCTTGCGGTCTGGGTTGCCCGCCATTGCCCGACGGTCGTTGTTGGCGTCAGTCCGTTGGCGGCCCAATTGGCCGGCGTCCAGGACGTCAGGATCTGGCCGAGTGGTTGGCTGTCGGGTGCCTTCGCGACTGGAACGAGGTTGCTATCGCCAAAGGCGTATCCACCGCGGACCTGCAACACGGTGGGGTCTGAAACTCCAGCAGAGACGAGTTGGTTTGCTTCGCCCTTCACCAGCATCGCCGCTGCAGCAGCCTCGGTAGCCGGATCGTTCTTACCGGTGAAATTAGCAGCTAAGGACGGATCAGCCTGCGCAGCAGCGGCGATCATCGCGTTGTATGTCGAGTTGATCATCTGAAAGGGACCGCTTGCCGTCGAAGTTCCCGATGTGTTTGCGACGTTGGTGCATCCGCTTTCTGCCGCGCACATGGCGGCAATTGCCGACGGGTTCACCCCCAGGGCCTGCGCATTGCTGACGGCCGCTGCACCCCACGACGTTGCCAGCATCGTGCT